>CAZFHG010000075.1:0-15430 GCA_964518665.1 uncultured Opitutaceae bacterium
TTGACCAGTTTCCGCAGCTGCCGGACGCAGAGTTCGAGCGCGGCCTCATCGCCCTTGAGCACGGTCGTGATCCGCGAAAGCGTAAGGTCATGCGTGGGCGCGACGTTGAGCGAGTCGATGTTGAAGCCGCGCCCGGAAAACATGCCGGCTACGCGCGCCAAAACGCCGAACTTGTTTTCAACGAGGACGGATATCGTGTGTCGCATGGAGGTTTGGGTTGATGATTGGAAATCGAGGCTGGCCGAATCGAAACTCGCCGTGGCGTTGGCCCGCCCTGGCTCCCGCGGCGGCGCGAGCGAAGGCTGGTGGACGCCGAGGGACTCGAACCCCCGACCCCCTCGGTGTAAACGAGATGCTCTAACCAACTGAGCTAGGCGTCCGCGCCGAGGGGTGAAATAAGCGGGGCCACCACCATGCTGACAAGAACTTATTCCGGTGGGGGGCGATCCAGCACCTTGTAGGGGCGCACTTCACGTGCGCCCTTACGACAGCATCCGCACGGCGAGACCCGCACGGGCGCACACGAGGTACGCCCCTACAGGCAGCGGGAGCGACGGCAGTTCCGGCACTACGCCTTCGGCTTCAGCCAGCCCTTTTGCACCATGAGCTCGGCGTTTTGGAGTGCGTTGAGCGCGGCGCCCTTCCAGAGGTTGTCCCCGGAAACCCAGAAGGAGAGGCCGTTGTCGAAAGCTGTATCAATACGCAACCGACCGACGCCGCACTTTACCTTTTCGGCAAAGTCCAGAGGGGTCGGATAGCGTTTGTTGGCAGTATCATCCACCAATTCCGCTCCCGGGAAGGCGGCCACGGCGGCCCGGGCCTCGGCCAGGTTGACCGGGCGCTCAAACTCGGCGCAGACCGAGATGGAGTGCGCTCTCACGACCGGCACGCGCACGGTGGTGGCGGAAACCTTCAGGTTGGGCAGACCCATGATCTTGCGCGATTCCTGGGCCATCTTGGATTCCTCACCGGTGTAGCCGTCGGATCCGAAGGAATCGATGTGCGGGATGCAGTTGAAGGCGATCTGGTAGGGATAAACCTTGTGCACGATCGGCTTGCCCGCGACATGCGCCTGGATCTGGTCGGCGAGCTCGCGCACCGCCTCGGCACCCGTGCCAGAAACCGATTGGTAGGTGGACACGATCACACGCTTCAGGCCGAACTTCTGGTGCAACGGCCAGAGGCCCATCAGCATGACCGCGGTCGAGCAGTTGGGATTGGCGATGATGCCCTTGTGGGTGCGCAGTTGCTCCGGGTTGATCTCCGGGATCACCAGCGGAACATCCTTTTCCATGCGCAGGGCCGAGCTCTTGTCGATGACCAGGCAGCCCGCTTTGACCGCATCCGGGGCCAACGCACGCGTGACGGAACCGCCGGCGGCGAAGAACGCGATATCCACGTCGGCAAATACGCCCGGCTTGGCTTCCTCGACAGTGAATTTTTTCCCAGCCTTTTCAATCACCTTGCCCGCCGACCGTGCCGATGCGAAGAGCCGCAGCTTGGTCATGGGGAAATTTCGTTCCAGCAAGAGCCGGAGGAGCTCTTGACCGACGGCGCCAGTTGCGCCGACGATGCCTACTGTGAATGAGTTATTTGCCATGGATAATCCTGTCGAGTTGGTGACTAGAACTTGTGCCCGGCTGGGTATCAAGCCCGCAGACCGCAATCTGATTGTCCGAATCAGTTCGCAGACCATGCAATTCGTTCGAGGCGGAATACTTGTAAAAACCTACGTCATATCCACTTCGCGACGTCCGCCGTCCAATATCAAGGACTCGCTCGGCACGCCCCGCGGACTCCACGAGATCGCCGAGCGACTCGGCGCCGGCCAGCCGCCGGGCATGGTGTTCAAGGCGCGCGTGCCGACCGGGCGGCACTTCTCGGAGCTCCCCGCCGCCGAAACCGAGCCCAATCTCATCACCAGCCGCATTCTCTGGCTGCGCGGTATGGAGCCCGGCGTGAATCTGGGCGGCAATGTGGATACCTATTCACGCTACATCTACATTCACGGCACCAACCATGAGGACAAACTCGGCACGCCCCTCAGCGCCGGCTGCGTGCTCATGCGCAACCTTGAGATCATCGAACTCTACGAGGAACTGCGGACGGGAGACAGAGTGCTGATCGTCGATTAAAGACAGTCAGAAGCAGCCATCCATTTCTCACGCGGAGGCGCGGAGATCGCAGAGGGAGGCCCCACTGATGGTGCACGGCCATAGTCGGAATACCGATTTGATCACTGCGATCAGCGGGCTTCAGATGTAATGATTCACACCGCGATCTCCGCGCCTCCGCGAGAGACCATCCCGCTACCGATTCTTGCCGAACAGCAAACGCAGCGAATTCAAACACACCACCACCGTGCTGCCTTCGTGCGCGGCCACGCCGATGGCGAGGGGCACGGACCCAAGTGCGGTGGCAATCACCATCACGATCACGACGCCGAGGGAGATGGACAGATTCTGCCGGATGATGGACCGCGCCCGGCGGCTCAGGCGCTCCGCCGCGAGGAAGTTCTCGATGCGATCATGCATCAGGATGACCTCCGCCTGCTCCAACGCCGCATCGCTGCCGCGCGCGCCCATCGCGACGCTGACATCCGCCGCTGCCAGGCAAGGCGCATCATTCACACCGTCACCCACCATCGCCACGCGTGTGCCGGGCTTCGACTTGCGGAGTTCCTGAATGGCTTCGACCTTTTGCTCCGGCGTGAGATGCGCGCGGACTTCATCGAGGCCCAACTCACGCGCCACGGATTCCGCCGCTTGCCGACGGTCACCGGTGAGCATCACGGTGCGGATCCCCATCTTTTTCAACTCGGCCAGCACCGCCTTTGATTCTTCCCGGATCTGATCGCGCAACAGCACGCGGCCCAGCACCTCGTGTCCGAGCACCCAGACTTCGGACAACTCGGCCGGCGCCGGCGGCAGTTTCTCCGCCCATTGCGCCAGCGGACCGGCTTCCAGCAACTCGCGGCGACCCAGCAGGGCCTGAGTGCCATCAAGCCGCCCGCTCACCCCCTGCCCCACGATGTTTTTGAAATCCCCCAGCTCCACCAGTTTCACGCCCCGGGCCTTGGCATCGCGAACAATGGCCCGGGCCAGCGGATGCTCGGACTTCGCCTCCAGTGCATAGGCCAGTTCCATGACCGCGGCCTCCCGGCCCGGCGGAAAACTTTCGTAACCCACCACACTGAGTTCACCAGTGGTGAGCGTGCCGGTCTTGTCCAGGGCCACCACCGTGATTTCGGCCAGACGCTCAATCGCGCCGCCGCCGCGGAACAGCACGCCGTGACGCGCGCCCCAGGCTATCGCTGCCAGAATGGCCGACGGGATTGAAAGCACCAGCGCACAGGGACTCGCCACCACCATGAGCGTCATCGCCCGGTAAAAGGCCGAGCGGGCCTCCGGCGTGTTCGTGAAGGCGGGCAGGTCAAAGGCCAGCCACCACAGCAAAAACATCAGGAACGACCCCACGATAACCGCATAGGTGTAATGCGGACCGAATTTGTCCGTGAAACGCTCGCTGGGCGCCCTCAGTTTCTGCGCATGCTGGATCAGCCGGATGATCTTTTGCAGCGTGCTCTCCGCCGGCAGGCGCATCACCCTGAAATCAATCGCACCCCACAGGTTGATCGTGCCGCTGAAGACCGGGTCGCCCGCGTTTTTCTCCACCGGTGCCGCCTCGCCCGTCAGGGTGGATTCGTCGCTCGCACTGCGGCCCTGCAGGATGTCTCCGTCCGCCGGATAAGCGCCGCCGGGTCGCACACGCACGGTCTGGCCTACGCGCAATTCGGACACATCCACCTCAATTTCCGTGCCGTCATCCTTCAACAGGGTGGCGCGCTTGGGCGAGGATTTCAGCAGCGCGCTGACCTCGCGGTGGGTGCGATCGAGCGCATAGGCCTCCATCGCGCCTGACGCCGAAAACAGAAACAGCAGCAGCACGCCTTCGCCCCAGGCCCCGATAGCCATCGCACCGGCGGCCACGGCGAGCATCAGGAAATGGATGTCGAGCTTCAGAGTGCGGAGATTCGGCCAGGCGTCCTTCGCCGCATCCCAGCCACCGGCGATGATGCCCATGAAGAAAAGCATATGGCTGATCCAATGCCTGTCGGGTGCGATTTTCTCCGCGATGAGCCCGCAAAGGCCAAAGAAACCGCAGAGTGAGGCGAGCACGGTCAGTTCGCGCCATTCGGATTCCTCCTCCTCAACTCCTTCGGCGGGAATCTCCGGCCATTCCATCTCCTGCCAGAGCCAGAGTTTCTCGGCCGTCTCGCAGGTCTCGCGACCCAGTTCGGCCCCTGCGCCGCGCTTGCGCAGCACGAAGCCAGCCGGCGCCTTGCCACCGTGACGTTCCTTCCACTGTTTCTCCACCACCGCGATCGTCTCCGCCAGTCGCGCCCGGAGGTCGTTCAAATCCACCACGCCCAAGGTTGCGATCTCGACCCGGTGGGCCGTGGGATCAATCCGGACGGCACCGACTCCCGGTTGCTCCCGCAGGAAGGTCGCCAGTTCATTAATCCAGTCAGGCTTGCTCCCGCCGGTATTCGTCATGCTGCCACGATGCGGCACGGCTTCGCTGCGGGCAAATTCAATTCCAAAACTAGCAATGGCTGTGGGGGTTCCTGTGTGTGCCGCTAATGGGTATCGCCAATCGGGGCGTAACTTCGATCAGCTCTCCGACTGATCGCAGTCGATGATTTCCCCGCGGATCACGCGGATTTTCGCGGATGTCTGTATAAATGCAGGGGCTGCACGGAGAGGGAGGAGCCTGCTTGCAGGCGATTTGTAGGGGCGCAGCTTGACTGCGCCCGTCCGATTCACGCAGGCCAGTCGCAAACCCAAGGGCGCACACGAGGTGCGCCCCTACATCGAGCCATCGCCTGCCCCTCGACTGGCTGGGGTCCTGAGCCCGTCGAATGGACGAGCAGGCTCCTGCCTTTTGAACGAACTTATCTGGCAGAACGCTTGTACGTGTTTCAAACCCATCCCAGCCGCTATGTTATTCTGACGAAATGAAGTCCCTCCCCGCACACCGCGACACCGATCAGGCGGCGCGCACTTCAAAAGATGCAGCCCTTGCTGCATCCCCATTAGCGTTCCATAATCCGTGTCTTGGAGGTTCAAGACGAAGACCCCGGGGATGTTTCCTTGCGGGATCAACCCGCAGCCGCTTGCGTGGCGCCACTGCCGCGCATGAAGAAACCACTGACCGCCATCATCGTCGGAGCCGGTCACCGCTCCATGCTCTATGCCTCGTATGCCAAGCAGCATCCCGATGAGCTCGCCATTGTCGGCGTCGTGGACCCCACGCCGCACCGGCTCGACCTGGCCGTCCGCACCTTCGGACTGACGCCGGCGCAATGCCATGCCAGCGTCGAAGCCCTCGCAGCCCTGCCGAAGCAGGCCGACTTCATCATCAACGGCACAATGGACCGGCTGCACGTGCCCACGTCTGTGCCGCTGCTGGCCGCAGGTTACGATCTCCTGCTTGAAAAGCCTTTTGCCACGAGCGAGGCGGAGTTGTGGCAGCTCGTGCAGACGGCCCGCCGCCATGGCTGCAAGGTCAGCATCTGCCACGTGCTGCGCTACACGCCCTTTTACGCCGCCATCCGCCAGGAAGTGCTCAAGGGCACGATCGGTGACCTGCTGAACGTCCAGGCCGTGGAGCATGTTTCCTACCACCATCAGGCGGTAGGATTTGTCCGCGGCAAATGGAACCGCCGCGACGCCAGCGGTTCCTCAATGCTCATGGCCAAGTCCTGTCACGACCTTGACCTCATTGCCTGGATGAAAAGCGGCGTTCCGCCCGTGCGGGTTGCGAGCTTCGGTGGCAACTACCTGTTCCGGCCGGAAAAGGCCCCCGCCGGGGCCGGCACGCGCTGCCTCGTGGACTGCCCCATCGAGGCCGACTGCCTCTATTCGGCGCGCAAGCAATACCTCGATCACCCGGACCGTTGGTCGTTCTACGTCTGGGACACGCTTGAGCATCTGGCCAAGCCGACCCTCCAGGACATGACCGCTTCATTGAAGGGCAACAATCCCTACGGCCGCTGCGTTTGGAAATGCGACAACGACGTCGTGGATCATCAATCGGTCGCCATCGAGTTCGCCGACGGCTGCACCGCCACGCTCAACATGATCGGTGGCGCCGCCAAACCCTCGCGCTCCCTCCATCTTCTCGGAACGCTAGGCGAGATCCAGGGTTGCTTCGAGGATTCGCGCTTCGTCATACGCCGTCCCGATCCCCGCCCCAGCCATGAGTACGCCGAGGAGACCATGGACCTGCGGCTCACCGCCGACATGACCGGCGCGCATGGCGGCCACGGCGGCGGCGACCTGCGGCTCGTCGCAGATTTCCTGCGGACCCTGCGCGGCGAACCGCCATCGATCTCGGCCACGACCCTGGAGGATTCGATCAGCGGTCACCTGATGGGCTTTTGTGCCGACCGGGCGATGGCGGAGGGAGTGACGGTCGCGCTGGAACGCGCATGACGAGGGTAGCGCAGACAGTAGGGCGGGTCTCTGACCCGCCATTCGAACGCATCATCCACATTTAAACGTGACCATGGCAGGTCAGAGACCTGCCCTACCTTCGGCCTCTGTAATTGCGGCCGCCCTATTCAATCCTGTCGTTGTCGGCACCGCGGATGACAACCAGGACCTGAGGTTCGCGTCATAACAGCCTGGGGTGCAACCCCAGGATTTGATCATTCGCCAAACCACGAGGGCTGAATGCCCGATCCATGGAACGGGCCGTTGGCTCTTGCGGCTGTGCGGTGATTTCTCCTGGAGCGATGCCTCTGGCTGTTATGGTTCGCGCCTTCGGCGCTCATCTGCACTTGCACGTCTCCGTCCGCATGCGTTGCGTGACAGCCTCTCATGATCGGCCTACGCGACGACAACGAACACCTGCCCCCGCAGGCGCCGCCCAGTCGCGCCCCTGAGTTCACGGCCAAAATTTTCGCGGATGGCGGCTGGTTGCATGACGGATTGCAGTTGGAGCACCGGCCCCAGCAGGAGCAGATGGCCCGGGCCACCGCGGCCGCCTACGATTCCGACGAGGTCCTGCTCTTCGAGGCCGGCACAGGCGTGGGCAAGTCCCTCGCGTACCTGCTTCCCGGCATCATTCACGCGACGGACCAGTCCCGGCAGCTCATTGTCTCGACTCACACGATCTCGCTGCAGGAGCAGTTGGAGACCAAAGACCTGCCCCTGTGCCGGCGGGTGTTCCGCTCGACGCCCGAACTGGCTGCCTACGCGGACTTCAAGAGCGCGGTCCTGGTCGGCAAGGCCAACTACCTCTGCACGACCCGCCTCGCCTCCGCCCTGCGCGACCGGCAGGAACTCTTTGCGTCTCCCGAGCACAGCGAACTGCAACGCATCGCGGACTGGGCCGCCAAGACGCGCGAGGGGTTGCGCCACGAACTTTCGCCGCCGCCGTCGCCCGAGATCTGGGAATGGGTCAATGCCGACTCCTCCGCCTGCTCGCGCAAGCACTGCGATTGCGAACGCTGCTTCTACCAGCGCGCCCGCGCCCGGCTGCGCACCGCGCAGGTCATCATCGTCAACCATTCGCTGCTCTTCGCCCACATCAACGCCGGCGGCGCCGCCGAGAAAGGGGCCGCGCGCGGCGTGCTGTTCCCGGATGACTTCGTCGTGATAGACGAGGCGCACACGATTCCGGAGGTCGCCACGGATCACTTTGGCCTCCGCCTGAGCAGCTACGGCACGGAGCGGATGCTGAAATACCTCTTCAATCCCAAGAATCGGCGTGGGCTGCTCGCCAAGCACGGTGGACCGATGGACCAGCAACTCGTGATTGATGCGTTGGAAGCGTCCGAGCAGTTCTTCGGTTTTTTGCGGGAAAAGCTCCTCGACAAGCATTCCATCGTGCGGGTCCGCAGTGAGAGCGCAGCCGAACCCTGGCTCGACGAACCGCTGCAAAAGCTCATCAAGGCCATCGGCGCCCGGGCCGACAAACTCGACGAGGGCCCCGCCCGCGACGAACTGCTTGAGCAGCGCGGCCGGCTCAAGACCTACCAGACCGGATTGCGCCAATGGCTCGGCGTCGCCGACGAGGGTTCGGTCTACTGGCTCGAGCGCTCGGGCCGCCGGCACCAGATCGTCACCCTCCGCACGGCCCCGCTGGATATCGCTCCACATCTCCGCGACCATCTGCTCGAGCGCGGCACCTCGGTCCTCTTTACCAGCGCCACCCTGGCGATGGGAGGGGGCATCGAGCCCTTTCAGGCGCGCATCGGGGCGGACCAGGCCCGCGCCGTGGTGGTCCAGTCTCCCTTTGATTTCGATCGCAACATGCGGGTCTTTGTCGCCGCCGATGTCCCCCTGCCCTCGCCCGGCGAAGCCCGGCTCGCCCTCGCCGCGCTGACTGACTACATCCGCTTCTGCACCCTGCGCGTCGCGGGCGGTTCGCTCGTCCTCTTCACCAGTTATCAGGACATGCGCCACATCGCGGCGGCCCTGCAGGAGGAGTTCACCGCCGCCGGCCGGCCGTTTTTCATGCAGGGGGAGGATTTGTCCCGCACCGAACTGACCCGGCGGTTGCAGGAGGTGGGCAACGGCATCCTTTTCGGCACCGACAGTTTCTGGGCCGGCGTTGACGTCCCCGGTCCGGCGCTCTCACAGGTCATCATCACCCGCCTGCCGTTCGATCCCCCCTCGCATCCCATTGCCGAGGCGCGCAGCGAATGGGTCCGCGACCGGGGCGGCAATCCCTTCAATGAACTGACCGTCCCGGACGCCTTGATGAAGTTCCGCCAGGGGGTGGGCCGCCTGATCCGGAGCGCCACGGACCACGGCCTCATCACCATTCTCGATACACGCGTGCTCGCCAAAACCTACGGAAGGCTTTTCCTTGGATGCCTGCCGGTTGCAGAACATACTCGACTGACCATGGCAAATCGCGACACCGTGTTTCTTCCCTACAACTAGCCCGCCCGTCATCCCACCACCATGATCAAGCTTCGCGCCGCCGGCCACACCGATATTGGGCGTGTACGCCGCAATAACGAGGACCGATTCCTTTGTGATCCGGTGGCGATGTTCTTTGGGGTAGCCGACGGTGTCGGCGGACTTCCGGGCGGCGCCGAGGCCTCCGAACGCACATTGGAAGAGGTCATCCTCCGGCTCCAGGCCCATTTGGGCCACGCGGAACCGAATCTCGAGACCATCGTGCACGAGACGAATGAGGCCGTGCAGGAACTCGGCCGGACCATCAGCCCGGACATGGGCATCGCCTCCACCCTCACCTTCGCCCACATCCGCGGCCGCATCATGCACCTTGCGCATGTTGGCGATTCCCGGGCCTACCTCTGGCGCGAGGGCCGGCTGACAGCGCTCACCAGCGACCATTCCGTCGAAAACGAGGCCCGCGCCCGCCGCGCCCGCGGCGAGAAAATCTTTTTCCACGAGGTCAACCGCAACGCCCTCACCCGTTGCATGGGCCAGCCTACCCCGCCGGAGCCCGACATTTTGCAGCACGAGGTCAAGGCCGGGGATCGCTATCTCTTCTGCACCGATGGCATCACCCGGCTGGTGAACGACGCCGAGCTGGAGGACATCATGGCCCGCCCGGCCGAGCCCGAGCCCCTGATGCGCGACCTCATCAATCTCGCCCTCCGCCGCGGCGGACCCGACAACGCCACTGGCGTGATCGTGTATATTGACGCAGTGGAGTGAGATGACCGACCGCGTCGGGCAGTTTCAGGCCATGGTGGACCGTCAGCCGGACAACGAATTGTTCCGCTTCAGTCTTGCCCAGGCATTGATTTCCTCCGGCCGAGCCGCCGAGGCCGAGCCGCATTTGGCCGCCTGCGTCGCCAAAAAGCCTGACTGGATGATTCCCCGCATTTTGCTCGGCAAACATCTCCTAGCCACCGGCCGCCAAGCCGAGGCCACCCCCATGCTGGAGGAAGCCCTGCGTCTAGCCATCGCCCAGGACCACGAGGACCCCGCAGCTGAGTTGCGTGCCCTTTTGTCGGGCAAATAAAAAGCCGCCCCGGTTGACGGGACGGCTGTAAATTGGTGCCAGAGGGCGGGATTGAACCGCCGACCAAGGGCTTATGAGTCCCCTGCTCTACCACTGAGCTACCCTGGCGAAGGAGGGTGGAAAGTGCAGTTTCCGCCGGGAAAATCCAACAAAATTTTCAATCGCCCAACTACCGGGCTCCGCCGAGGTGAAAAACCGCGAAGGACGGCAAGGCTCGCCAAGCCCTCTGCGCGGGTTCGTGAGGCGACGCGCTACTTGGCCGCGCCAGCCATCAGGCCGGTCACGAAGGTTTTCCGCGCGAGGAGGAACAGCAGCAAGGGCGGCAGGCTGAACAGCACGGCCGCCGCCGCCATCTGGTTCCAGACTTCCAGATACTCCCCCACGAAAAGCCCGATGCCGACGGGAATGGTCCGGGTAGAGTCGGACGAGGTGAGCAACAGGGCGAAGAAAAACTCGTTCCAGGACCCGAGGAAGGCAAACAGGGCGGTGGCCCCGAGGCCGGGCAGCGCCAGCGGCAAAATCACCATCCGCAGGGCCTGCAGGCGGGAGCAGCCGTCAATCAACGCCGCGTCCTCCACTTCGCGCGGGATGGTCTGGAAAAATCCGTACAGCAGCCAGATGACAAACGGCAGCAGCAGCGCGGTGTGGACCACAACGAGCCCAAGGCGCATATCGTACAGGCCGACCTGCTGCATGAGCTGAAACAATGGAATGATGATCGAGGCCCCCGGCAGCATCTGCGAAAGCAAAAACACGATGAGGATGAGGCCCCGCCCCTTGAACTGGAAGCGGGCGAAGGCGAACGCGGCCAGGCTGCCGATGGCCAGCGTCAAGATCATCGTGGAAAACGCGACGATCAGGCTGTTCAGGGTGTAGGTCGCGAACGGCAGGTAAAAGAACATGTCGCGGTACGGCCGCAAGGTCAGGTGGGGGCTGATCCACTCCGGCGGATACTTGCTCACTTCCCCCAGCGGCTTGAGCGAAGTGGCCATGATCCAGAAAAAGGGCAGCAATACGAACGCTGCCAGAACCAGTCCCAGCATGATCAGCAGCGCCTTTTTCATGCGGGTTCGTTGCGGGTGCTGAGCTTGAGGTAGACGAATGCGAACCCGACCAGGAGGAGGAACATGGCGTTGGAGAGCGCCGAGCCGCGGCCCAGGTCGAAATGCACGAAGGACAATTCCCGCACCAGCACGGGCAGAACCATCGTCGCATTGAGCGGACCGCCCCGCGTCATGACAAAGACCAGGTTGAAATCGTTGAAGCTCCAGATCACCCCGAGCACGAGAAGCACGGAGCCCACCGCATGCAGGTTCGGGAGCGTGATGTAGCGGAAACGCGCCAGCCGGGTGGCGCCATCGACGGCCGCGGCTTCGTATTGCTCGGAGGGGATGGTCTTCAGTCCCGCCAGAAACATCACCATCGCAAAGGGGTAAAACTGCCAGATCCGCGCGACCATGACACACCCGAGCGCGGTGGCAGGGCGCCCTAGCCAGGAGGTGCCGGGATCGATGAATCCGGCCAGCGCCAGCCAGTAGTTAACGATGCCGGAGTGATCGTTGAGGATCCATTTCCAGGCGAATCCCGCCACCACGGGAGAAATGACCCAGGGGATGGTGTAGAGAAAGGTGAGCAGGCCGGTGATCCTACCGAGCTTCAGGTTGAGCAGGAGGGCAAAACCGAGACCGGCCAGCAGCGCCAGCAGGGTGCCCACGATCGCATACGCGGCGGTGTTGCGGAAGGAGTGCCAGAAAAGGTCGTCGCTGAAGATGCGTTCGTAGTTGGCCCAGCCCACCCACCCGCGGTCGCCCCGGATCAGGCTGACGTCACGGAAGCTGTTGTACAGGTTGCGCGCCAGCGGGTAGACCAGCACAAGGGCCGTAAAGAGCAACGCGGGGACCAGGAGGAGGTACGGCGTCGCCTTCTTCATCGGGGCTCGTCAATCATGCGCTGGGCTTCCCGGGCAGCCGCGTCGAGCGCGGCCTGGGCGGAGAGTTCGCCGATGATCGCCTTCAGGCATTCGGGGGTGAAGACGTCGCCGGCGATCGCCGTGATCTGGGGGTGCGCCGGCCAGGGCCGGGCGTGCTTCAATTCGCTGATGTAAACGGGCAGATGGGGGACCTTGGCGGCCGCGGGACTCTGCAACGCGCTCGTGGTGCAGGCAAGGGCACCCAGGTCCTCCGAGACCCAGAACTGGTCGGACTCCGGATTGCGCAGGAATTTCAACAGCTCCCAGGCTTCCTGCGGGTGCTTCGAGCGGGCGTTGATCGCATACATGACGAGATCCTGCAGCGTGGGCGCGGTGTCGTACACGGCGATGCGGTCGTCCGGCACCGGCACGGGGACGACATACATGCTCTTCCCGGGCACCTTGTCCTCGATCATACGCCGGAACCAGGGGCCCTCGATACTCATGGCGGCCTTGTTGTTCGCAAACAGGTCGCTCACCTCCGAATGCGTGTAGGCCATGAAGCCGGGGGTGATCGAATGGTCCTGCTGATACATGTCGGCAAAGAGCTGGAGCGCTGCGACCCCGCGCGGGGAGTTGAATTCGATCCGGGTCAGGTCCTGCGACATGACATCGGCCCCGGCTTTGTAAAAGAACGGGATCAGCCGATACGCAAAGCCGCCCTTGTCGCCGCCCATGAGCACGAGGCCGTACTGGTCCACCACCCCGTCGCCATCGGTGTCCCGGGTCAGTCGCCGCGCCGCCGCCCGGAACTCCGACCAGGTCTTCGGTGGGGCGATGCCGGCCCGGTCAAACAGTTCCTGGTTGCAGCAGAGCACGAAGGCGATGGCGTTGGCCGGCAGCCCGTAGCAGTTGCCCCGGTATTCGGTGGATTCCATGAGCCGCGGGACAAACCACTGCCTCACTTGGGGAAAGTCCGGGAACTGGTTGATCGGATAATAGTATCCCGCCTGGCTGAACTCGGCCGCGTTATTGGCGTGGGTGTTCATGACGTCGGGGCCAGCCCCGGCGGCGAAACTGGCGTAAAGGATCTCCCGGATCATGTTCCAGCTCTTGTCGCTTTGGATAACTTCGATCCCCGGGTGCGTCCGATTGAACTCGGCCACACGCTCCCGCAGGAATGCCGTCTGCTGCGGCAGGCCGCCGAAATTCCAGTTCTGGAGCTCCACCACATCGCTCTTCTTACCACAGGAGAAAACCAAGAGGCAAAGCGCCAACGTGAGGGCGATCCTGCTTTTCATGAGGGAAAAACTAAGCGACAGCGGTGCTATGAAGACAGGGCCGGAAAAAGGGTCAACCGATCCTTTTCTCATCGGCTGGAACCGAGGCGCCGGACGGGCTGGAGTGCACGTCTATAAGCATGGTTTGAACCTATTGACCGGGCCCCGGGACCCCTGAGAAGAAAACCGCGAAGGACGCCAAGGCTCGCGAAGCAAAACCTGACAGGGCAATCCGCCTGACCCTGCACCGCGAGAGGCTTCGGACTATTCCCAGCCGGTGCGGCCGCAGGCTTCAGACCAATGCGCCCGAGTCGGATTGCGTCGCGCCCATGACGCCGACCCTGATTCCCCGTTCCTTCAGAATAAGCGTGGCCTGGTTGGTGATCAGATAGAGGTTGATGAGCGAAAACAGCGGCACGACGCAAAGCACGCACCGGGCCATGGCGAAGGGCGCCTCCAGGGCCTTGGTTAGCCGGTAGACCATCGACAACTGGAAGATCGTGACCGGCAGGAACAGCACCAGGTTCAAGCCCGGGATCAAGCCGGTGGACCTCGCGGGCATCAATAATTTACCTGCCTCCTGGATAGAAAGTGGCCGGAAACTAACCGAACGTCAGCTTTCCAAATTTGCGGCACTATCGGCAACCAGCGGCGGGCGATCGCCGGCGACTAGATATCCCCGGGCCCGAGCCAGCGGAAGCTGGTGATGACAAAGCGACGGCCGTGCCCAGGCAGCGATGCGGCGGTGCGCTGGACGATGGCTTCGCAGAAGGCAGTTGCGGCCAGCTCGGCCGGGTTGAGGGGATGGACGGCCTCGCCGTAGGCTCGGATACGGAAGGTATCCGAGCGCGTAGTGAACATCGCTCCCACCGCCTCCAGGAAGTCTTCACGTTTCACGCCCGAACCTTTCAAAGCCGATTCCAAGAGAGGGGTATCGCGGATTGCGGCGACAGTCAGGAAGGGACCTCGGGAGTATTTTCCGGGGCCGGTGGTTTGAGAGAGGCCGTCACGGAGTCGGTTAGCGAAGGTGGCGGTGGTGATGCCCAGTGTAGTCCCTGGGCGGGTCTGGTTGTACGTGGCGGCCACACCTCGCCAGAGCCGCGCATTGGTGGTGTTGACGTTGATGGCACCGGCCCGCGGTTGCAGGCCATAGGGTGTCTCGTTCAGATGGACATGCGCGACGGTGAGACTGTGGAGATTGGACTGCAAACGGCCGGGGGTGAGCGGTGTGGTGGGTACGAAGGCGAGTTGAGCATAGGTGAGCACCTTGGCGAATCGGGGCGAATCCGTGGCGAGGGCCGGATCGAGTTCGCCGAGCGCGTGGCGCAATCCCGGGACAATTGCAGCATGCCCTTGGGTGGTCGCACTCATCTTAATGCCTTCATCACCGACCCAGTAAGCGTAATGGCCTTGGAGGCGGGGGCTGCCCTCCTGAGTCAGGTCCTCGATGGGGAGTTTGAGGACGCGGACATGCTCCTTGTCGGTGCCATCAGTACCCAGTGAACCGGAGGCGAGCATGACAATGGAGTTCGCCTCGGTGAGTAAAGGCAGGGAGCCCGCTTCACCTCCGGTTGAAAGCCACGAGAGAAACGCACCATCCTGCGCCCAGACTCCGCACCAATGCCGGGTCGGATGCCCGGCACCGGCCGCTACGCCGGTGATTCCGGCCATGCCGGTCACGCGGTCGTCCCGCCCGGCGTGACGTTGCAATTCGCCCATGGCTAGGCGCAGCCCGAGCAGGGCGTTCTGCCGGGCCTGCATCCCGGGCACGGCGACCGCCACCTGTTGCGAGTCGATCCGGGAAAGTGCCGTCATGGCCAGAACCAACAGCACCAGCATCCCGAGCAGTATCAGCGTGAGAATGAGCGCGAACCCGCGCTGACCATCGGGTCGTCGGGCCAGATTCATAGCGGGCCTCCTTGCAGAACGATGCGCCGCGTGAATACGCGCGAGTTGGCCTCGGCTACCGCCCACCACCAGGCCGCATCGGACGCATACTCTGGTGGACGCACTACCCGGCCCTGTTCGATCGCATCCAACCGGCCGGCACCGTCTGCCGTGAGGATCCGCATCATGACATCCGCCACGACCGGAAACGCGTCGTCCTGCGGCGCGGCGTGACTCAGGCTCGACGAACCCGCCGGAAAGGTTCGACGCAAACTGCCATCGGGATTCCGCGCGTAAAGCCAGACCCCGAAATCAATCACATCATCGGCCAGTGCCTCCG
>CAZFHG010000076.1:0-15328 GCA_964518665.1 uncultured Opitutaceae bacterium
GCAACGCTGGTCAGCGCGCTTGCGCGCGCTCAAACCGAACCCGCGAGCGGGCTGGCCTACAATTCCTCAACCGGCGTATGCGGGATCGAGGCCGAGACGGAAATAGGCGCGGGCGTTGGCGAAGCTGATGTTCTTCACCATGCCGCCGATGTGGGCAGGTTCGTCGGGGAGCTCGCCGCGCTCCATCTGGGCGCCGAGGAGATTGCACAGCACGCGGCGGAAATACTCGTGGCGGGTGTAGCTCATGAAGCTGCGCGAGTCGGTGAGCATGCCGACGAAGCGGCTGAGCAAACCGAGATTCGCCAGTGCATTCATCTGCCACTCCATTGCCTCCTTCTGGTCGAGGAACCACCAGCCGCTGCCGAGTTGGATTTTCCCGGGGACGGACCCGTCCTGGAAATTGCCGATCATGGTCGCGAAGACGTAGTTGTCGGCGGGATTGAGGTTGTAGAGGACGGTGCGCGGCAACTCGCCGGTCGCGTCGAGCGCGTCGAGGTAGCGGCCGAGCGCGCGGGCCTGAGGGAAGTCGCCAATGCTGTCGAAGCCGGTGTCGGGTCCGAGCGACTTCATCAGGCGGGTGTTGTTGTTGCGCATGGCGCCGAGGTGGAGCTGCTTGGTCCAACCCTTCGCCGCATCCCACCGGCCGAACTCAAGCATGAGGTAAGAACCGAACTTCGCCCATTCGGCGGGCGAGGCGGCGCGGCCGGCGCGCGCAGCGGCGAAGATGGCCGTGGCCTCGGCGTGGGTGCAGGGTTCGGACAGCGCCGTCTCAAGTCCATGGTCCGACAGCCGCCCGCCGGCGGCGTGGAAGTCGTCGTGGCGCTTTTTCAGTGCACTGAGCAGGTCGTCGAAGGTGCCAACCTTCATCCCAACCTCGCTGCTGAGGCGCTCGAGCCAGGGATTGTACGCGGCGGGGGCATTGACGCCGAGGGCCTTGTCGGGGCGGAAGGTCGGATAGACGCGGGTCTTGATGCCCAGCTGGGTGATGCGGGTGTGATCGGCGAGCGAATCGGCGGGGTCGTCGGTTGTGCAGATGACGGCGACCCGGTTGGCGGCGAGGAGGTCGTGCACGCGCAGGTTCGCGAGCTTCGCGTTGGCCTCGCGCCAGATCGTGTCCGCCGACGACGGGCTGATGATGACGTCGAGGCCGAAGTAGCGCTTCAGCTCGAGGTGCGACCAATGGTAGAGCGGGTTGCCGAGGGTGTGAGGGACGGCAGCGCACCAGGCGTCAAACTTCTCGCGCGGCGACGCGTCACCGGTGCAGACGCGCTCGGTCGTGCCATTGGATCGCATGGCGCGCCACTTGTAGTGGTCGCCGCCGAGCCAGATCTCGGCGAGGTCGGCGAACCGGTGGTTGTCCGCGATCAACTTCTGCGGCAGGTGGCAGTGGTAGTCATAGATCGGCTCAGCCTTGGCGTAGGTGTGGTAAAGCGAACGCGCCGCATCGGACTGCAGGAGAAAATCGTCGTGGATGAAGGATTTCATGGGGAAGTTTTTTTAACCAAGGATTTCACGGATGGCACGGATTTGGCAGGGGCGCAGAAGGATGGCCACATAAGGCTCAAAAGGCTCAGTAATTAACAATCTTGGTTCTGATTTCTTATGAGTTTCCTGAGCCTTATGAGGCCATCCAGTTTGGAGGTCTTGTTATCAGTGATATCCGTGCAATCCGTGGTTAAAAATTCAGTGGTTCAACGGCTGATGTCGTTGAGCATCGCCGCCAGGGTGGTGTAGCTGGCGAGGAGCTTGCGGGTGGCGGCGCAGCGCTCCGGGGAGGCGAGGCCGGTGTTTTCGGCGAGGAAGATCAGGTAGGCGGCGATGCGGCGGGCAAAGCCCAGGCGGGCCTCGGCGCTGATGCCGTAGAAACGCGCGCGCTGGAGGTAGCCGGCGGGCGAATGGTCGCCAAGGGCGGACTTCTCGGGCTTTCCGCCGGCCGCGAGCACGTAGAGAAAGTTGTACTCGAAGAAGAACATGTGGTCCGGCGAGGGCGGCAGCGCCTCGAGGGCGGTACGGCAGGTGGCGGGCGTGGCGAAAACATCGCCGGGCCGGCCCGCTGCCGTGAGCGACGTCGTGACGAAGGTGCGGGCCATCTTCTGCTCGGTGGCGTCGGGGCTGAAGGCGCCGGCGACAGCCATGTCGAGGGTGAAGCGGTACCAGTCGCGCCAGAGCGCGGCGTCACCGGGATCCGCCGACGCGGCCAGGGCGACGCCCATCTCGTAGGTGTAGCGTCCGCTGGTCTTGATCTCGAGGGCGCTGCCGGTGACCCGGCCCATGACCTGGTAGTTCTCGGCGGATTTGCCGGAGCCGGAGTGGAAACCGATGCTCACGCCGAACTGCCGGCACACGTTCCATTGCGCCTCGATGAGCTGCTGCAGGACGGCGTTGTCGGGATACGGCGTGTTCTTCTGGAAACCGAAAGCGGGGGCGACGAAGTTGACGGGCATGCCCATGATCTCGCAGAGGGCAAGCATGATGGCCGTGGTCGCCGGAGTGGTGAGCCCGGGCAGTTCGTCGATGGAGAGTTCGCGCAGATAGGCGCGACCGGCGGCGGTGGTGAAGGCGGCGGCGCGGGCGGCGGCGTATTTTTCATCGCGGCGCTTCATCTTGAGCAGCGAGGGCCAGACGGTGACGAGCAACTGGCTGAACGCGGCATCATCGAGCGTCACGCCGGCGGCGGCCACACGCGCGCGCGTCCGCGCCACGGTGTCCGGCGGCAGGTCGGCAAACGTGGCGGGGCGGTTGAGCGCGAGTTCGGGCGAGAGGTCGAAGGTGATGTAGCTGGCGAGCAGGCAGCCGCGGACGAGGGCGTCCTCGCGACCGTCGAACTTGCCGCCGATGGGCTGGTGGTCGGCGTTGAAGGACCAGGCGATCCGGCGGCGGTGGAAGCCGGTCTTCAGCTTGGAGAGCACGCACCCGTGGCTCATGCCCTCGACGCTCTGGCCCTGGTGGCCCTCGGGCACGCTCGTGCCGATGAAGGGGAACGGCACGGTGTCGAGGCGGTTGGCCAGCATGGCGTCGACGTCGTAGACCAGCTCGCGCGGGATGGAGTTCTGGTTGGCGGTGAGGCCGAGCTCGAGGGCGCTCATGGTCCACTCGACGGCGGGCCAGTGCAGCGCGGTGAAGCGGGCGCCGACGCCGAGCGTGCTGCGGCCGAGCTGCTTCGTGGCGGTCGGGAAGATGGTGGACTCTGGATCGTGCTCCTGGATCAGGTTCTTGAGTTTGAGCAGGTTGGTCCAGGTGGCGGGAAAGACCGCGAGTTCGCCGCTGAGGGCGATGCCGCCGTCGAGGATGCCGACGGCGTGGCCGGGCTGGCGGGCTTCGAGACGCCAGGCACAGTCACCGGTGGCCGGGTCCTCGATGAGCGTCCACGCGCCGGCGGCGGTGTCGAAGCGGCTCTTGGACCACTCCTGCAACGGCGCCCCGGAAACCAGCCGCGCGCTGAGCGCGGACCAGTCCAGGCAGAAGTCGGGGGAAACGCAGGGATTCTGCGCAATGCGCAGATTATTCTGCAGAAGGAAGACATTGATGGCGGACATGGTGGGAGAAGATTTTGTTAACCACGGATTTCACGGATGACACGGATTCGGCAGGGCGGCAGTGAGGGATGGCCACAAAAGGCTCATAAGGCTCGGGAATTAAGTCCGGGGATTTGGTCTTTATGATAATTCTGAGCCTTATGTGGCCATCCTCTGATCCGTGAAATCCGTGCAATCCGTGGTTAAAGGATTTGGATTCAGATCGTCATCGCGTGGTAGCCGCCGTCGACGATGAGTTCCTCGCCGGTGATGAAGGAGCCGGCGGCGTCGGAGGCGAGGAGGAGGGTGGCGCCGATGAGTTCGCGGGCCTCGCCGAAGCGTTTCATGGGCGTGTGGCCCATGATGTTCGCGACGCGGTCGGGGGTGAGCACCCTGCGGTTCTGCTCGGCGGGGAACAAGCCGGGGACGAGGACGTTGACGCGCACCTTGTGCGCGGCCCACTCGCGGGCGAGGCTGAGGGAGAGATTGTGCACCGCGCCCTTGGTCGCCGAGTAGGTGAAGACGCGCGAGAGCGGCACGACCCCCGACATGGAGCCAAGATTGATGATCGAGCCGCCCTGACCCGCCGCGACCAGGTGTTGGCCAAAGACCTGGCAGCCGAGGAACACACCCTTGAGGTTGACGCGCACGATGCAGACTAACTCCTCCTCGGTGATGTCGAGGAACGGCGTGGCGGAGTTGATGCCGGCGCCGTTGATGACGATGTCGATGCGGCCGGATTTCTGCAGGACGGCGTCGCGCAGGGCCTCGAGTTCGGCCTTGCTGCTGGCCTCGGCGGCATGGAACCAGCCCTTGCCGCCGGCGGCGCTGATCTTTGTGAGCCGGGCGGCGGCCTTGTCGGCGTTGCGGCCGACGAGTACGACTTCCGCGCCGGCGCCGGCTAGGCCCTCGGCCATCGCGCCGCAGAGTTCGCCAGTGCCACCAATGACAACGGCGACCTTGCCGGAAAGGCCGAAGAGGGAGGTGAGATAGTTCGAAGGGTTCATGGGTAATTGGGTTTCAAATCATAGGGCCGGCGTCACGGTGAACCGACTAAAATCCGCCCAGCCGGGAGTCGGAGCGTCCGGCTGGCCGAGGGCAAACAGTCCGACCTTGGCGCCGACCCAGCGGCCGGGTTTGGCGATGAAGACGACGCCGGCCGGGGTGAATTGATTGCCATCCAGGCTGCTCGCGAAACGGCAGTGCTGGCCGTCGGTCACGGTGACCCGGAGCCAGATGGGGCTGTTGATCCTTGGCTGAACCACCGTGGTCTGCGCCTCGGCCTTGTCCGCCGCGTCGAGCATCACGCCTTGCACGAGCTGTGCGCCCTCCGCAGTCGCGCGCAGGCCCAGCCAGACGTAGTCGTAGCCAAAGACCATCAGGCCGGCGGTGTCGCCCGGCGCCGCGGACGCGAAGTCGAGCCGCGTGGTGACGGTGAAGTCGGGAGCCGGAAACTTTTGCAGGAGCAGATGCGGCGCAGTATACAGATTACCCGCGGTGGGCGCGGGTTGGGCAAACAACCGCAACGTGCCGGGGCGCACGTCCAGCGCGTACCAGTGGTCGTCGGGATTGGCCTGCCACTGCCATTGCGGGGCGAGCGTCTTGGCGGAAAAATCGTCCGAGGACGCAGGCACGGCAATTGGCTGGAACGGCAGAACTGGTTTCGCGTGCACCAGCACTGGTTCGCCCTGCTCCGCCCCGGTCGTCACGCCCGTGCCCATGAGCGGCCAATCGTCGCGCCAAGCGACAGGTTGCAGGTGCACGATGCGACCGGAGGGACCCTTGTCCTGAAAATGGAAGAACCACCACTCGCCGGTGGGCGTGTCCACGAGCGCGCCCTGGTGCGGACCGTTCACCGGCGTGCCACCCTGCGCGAGCACGATGCGGTGCTCGTAGGGTCCGCGGATGTCGCGGGCGCGGAAGACCGACTGCCAGCCGGTCGCAACGCCGCCGGCCGGGGCGAAGACGTAGTACCAGCCGTTGCGCTGATAAAACTTCGGGCCCTCGAGCGTGGTGCAGCCGGGGACCTTGTCGCCGTTGATGATAATGCCGCAATCCTCCTCGACGCGCGTGCCGTCGGCGCTGAGCCGCAGCAAGGTCAGCACATTGTTGATGCCGGCGCGGCTCTTGGCCCACGCGTGGATGAGGTAGACGCGTCCGTCGGCCTCCCAAAACGGACACGGGTCGATGAGCCCCTTGCCGCCTTGGACGAGCACCGGGGTGCTCCAGGGTCCGCGCGGATCCGTGGCGGTGATGACGTAGAGGCCGAAATCCGGATCCGGGTAATAGATCCAGTACTTGCCAGCATGGTGACGGAGGGCGGGAGCCCAGACCCCCTTGCCGTGCTGCGGGGTACGAAACACCTCCTCAGGCACGAGGCGGGGCAGCGCATGGCCGGTGAGCGTCCAGTTCACCAGGTCGCACGAATGCAGGAGCGGCAGCCCGGGCACGTGGCCGAAACTGGAAGCGGTCATCCAATAGTCTGAACCGACGCGCACGACGTCCGGATCGGAGTAGTCGGCATGGATGATCGGGTTGCGGTAACGACCGTCGCCGAGATCGGCGACCCAGGGGGAGACGGGCATGGGCAAAGGAAGGCAGGTAGAAGTTGTAGGCTCGATGTAGGGGCGCACCTTGTGTGCGCCCTCCACGCTACATCCACGGATGAGGCATTCTCGGGCGCACACAAGGTGCGCCCCTACATCGAGCTGGGTTTGGAGGAAATGGTCGACCGCGTCGAGGGTGCGCTCGAACCACGGGTGAAAGAGCCAGAACGTATGCGGGGTGTCGGGGATCACGACGATCTCGCTCGCGACGCCGGCGGCGCGCAGCCGGTCGCGCATGGCCTCGCGGCCGGGCAAAATGGGATTGGTCACCGTGCTGTTGATGAACAGGGTCGGCGCGCTGCGGGGTCCGACATGGGTCAGCGCCGAGGCGGCGCGCCAGTTGCCCGAACGCTCGCTGAATTTGCCGCCCAGGAATCGCACAGGTGCGCTGGGGGCCGCTTCCTGCTGTGCCACCAGGTCTGCACCGGTGAAATCGGCGAGTCCGTCAACGTCCACCACGGCCTGCACGGAGCTGGAACCGGTGCGCTCGCCCTCGGTGCCCTCGAATTCCGCGAGCCCGTTGGTCGCGCCGAGCAGCGCGGCGAGTTGTCCGCCGGCCGACATGCCGACGACGGCGATGCGGGCGGGATCAAGGTTGTGCTCCGCGGCGTGAGCCCGCAGCCAGCGCACTGCGGCCTTGAGATCGTGCAGGGCCGCCGGGAAACGCCCGGGCTTGCCGAGCCGGTAGTCCACGGGCGCGGTGGCGAAGCCACGGGCGGCCAGCTGCCTGGCAAAGGGACGCTCCATCTGGCGCGTGCCGGAGTCCCAGCCGCCAGCGTGCACGATCACGACCACCTGGTGCGGGCCCGGACCGGCGGGCAGATAAAGGTCGAGCTGACGGCCCGGCGCGAAGGTGAGATCCTCGCGGGCCGTCACACCCGCGGGTGGTTCGTCGGATGGCCGACGGATCTGCGGATATTGCGGGAGGATCTTGCGCTCGGAGTTGGCCACGGTGAAGGCGTCGAGGCTTTTGCGCCACGCCGGGTAATCCTTGGTCAGCAGTTTCTCGGGTGCGGTGACATACCAGGCGTAACCGCCGCGACGCTCGCCCTCGATTTCAGCGAGATTATAGCGGACGATGGCGTCGCGGCCCGTGAAGACGGGGCGGTTTGTGCCCAGCTCGTAAAACCGCGCCCAAAGCGGCGGGGCCTTGGGGTCGGGCGTGACGACGTTGTCGTAGCCCTTGGGCAATTTCGGATCGGGCACCTGGTCGCAACGCAGCCCGGTGATTTTCACGGCCTCGAACCAGGCCACGGCGGCCTCGACCGCGGCGACCACCTCGGCGGTGGGTTCGATGCCCATGAGGAAGCGCACGAGGCCGACACTCTCCAGACCCGATAGGGTGATGGGCTCGAACTTGCGCGCCGGAGCCGGGGCGAAGGTGGTCTCGTCGTGCTGGGCGCACCACACGGTCTTTTTACCGTCAATCACGACCTGGCAGCGCAGGATGCAGTCTACGCCGCGGGTCACGGCGCCGGCGGCGCGGGCGCGCTGGGCAGGGCTGGTGAAGGCAAACGGCGCACGCCCCTCCGCCACTCCTTGCAGCACCTCAAGCACGCCGACCATCGCATCGTCATTGAACGTGATGTGCGTGTAGTAACCGTGACGCAGCGGATAAAACTGCGGCCAACCACCGTTCGGATATTGCGCGGTGAAGAGGTAATCGAGGCCGCGGTCGAACGCGGCGCGGTCCACCGGGGTGCCGCGTCCGGCGGTAATAAGGCGCGCAAGAAACCGCAATTGGGTATGCGTGGCGCCGTTGTCGATCGTGGGCAGGGTCTCGTCCTCGGGCACGCCGTTCCTGCGCGTCGCGGCCTCGGCGGCGGGTGGGAGCGCCATGTTGCGGTTCTTCGGCCAGCCGCCGGTGGCGTCCTGGTAGAGCAGCACGTTGTCGGCGACGGTGCGCGCCTCTTCGCCGGCGTACCAGGCCTCCGGCTGCTTCAGCACGTCCGCCCAGCGCACGGCCGCGGCAGCGGTGCTGCACGCAAACAACGTGACGAGGAGAAAACCGCGGACGTACATGATGCTCTTATGGAAGTCTGTAAATGTTGTGACGATGCTGTGGGTAGCGTCCGGCCTCCGGACGGACGGTTCGGGAGGCGTCCGCCATTCACGGCCCGCCCAGAGGTCGGGCCCTACCCAAGGAAGATAAATGCTGTATTGGGTGTCTCAACTCCGCGCGGCTTGGGCGCGCGCGAGCGCGCTGGCCTGGGGCGGAATTGGGTGCGAAGGGCATAGCGGGGACCGGCGCTACGCGGACTTGAGCTCGATCATCTTAAACTTCGGCGCGAGGGCGTGCATGATGAGCCACGCCGCCAGGTAGGCGGAGCCGCAGATGACGAAGAGGATGCCGTAGCCGAGTTCCACCTTGCCGAGGGCGGTGAAGTGCTTGAGCACGAGGCCGGCCACGCGCGCGATGAGGATGCCACCGACGGCGCCTGCCATGCCGCCGAGGCCGGTGACCGAGGCCACGGCCTTCTTGGGGAACATGTCGGAGACGGTCGTGAAGATGTTGGCCGACCACGCCTGATGCGCGGAGCAGGCGATGGCGATGGTGGCGACATCCAGCCAGGTGTTGATCGCGCCCAACCGCGAGGCGAGCAGCACGCTGAGCGGAAGCAGGGCAAAGATCAGCATGGCGAGCTTGCGCGCCTTGCTGGCGTCCATGCCGCCGTTGATGAACTGCTTGGGCAGCCAGCCGCCAAAGATGGAGCCGCCCGTGGACACCGTGTAGACAACAGCCACGGCGATGGGCCAGCTGATCACGCCGGGGATGGATGCCTTGTCACCAGTGTATTCGGGATGGGCGGCGAGGTATTCCGCGACCTTGCGTGCGTTTTCGCCGGTGAGGAACGCGGGCAGCCAGAAGAGGAAGAACCACCAGATCGGATCGGTCAGGAACTTGCCGATCACAAAGGCCCACGTCTGGCGGAAGGTCAGGAGCTTGGCGCCTGAGATCCGCACCCCGGCGGTGTCCGCCTTTTCCGCCACCTGCTCGTCCTGGTCGCTGTGGATGTAGTCGTATTCGGCCTGCCGGAGGTGGCCGCTTTGCAGCTTCGCCGCGGGGGAACCGTACATTTTGACCCAGAAGACGATCCAGATGAGCCCCACCGCGCCGGTGAGGATGAAGGCCCATTCCCAACCCCAGGCCGTCGCGATGTAGGGGACGCAGAGGGGCGCGACGATCGCGCCGACGTTGGCACCGGAATTGTAGAGGCCGGTCGCGTAGGCGCGTTCCTTCTTGGGGAACCACTCGGCCATCGTCTTGTTGGCCGCGGGAAAATTGCCGGCCTCGGTGAAGCCGAGCGCGGCGCGCCAGAAGCCGAAGCTCCAGGTGTGGTGGCCGAAGGCGTGGCCGATGGCGGCAACGCTCCAGCCGATGAGCGACCAGGCGTAACCGGCCTTGGTGCCGATCCAGTCGATGAACCGTCCGGCCGCCATCATGCCGACGGCGTAGGCCACCTGGAAGCAGATCACGACGGTGGAGTAGTTCAGCTCCTGGTCGGCCTTGTCCAAGCCGAACACGCCGTCGTCGGACAAGGTCTGCTTCAGCAGGCCGAGGACGTTGCGGTCGAGGTAGTTGATCGTCGTGGCGAAGAAGACGAGGGCGCAGATGGTCCAGCGGTAGCGACCGATGCGCTCGTTGATTTGGGTGAATTGGCTCATGGGGAATTGGGGAATCTGCTTTGAGTAGTGCCCGGCCTCCGGACGGGCGGTTCGGCGGGCGAATGCCAAACGCGGCCCGTCCGGAGGCCGGGCCCTACCCAATGAAACTGGATGACAAATACATCACTTGGGCGGGGAAACGGTGTTGAGGCTGCGGACCTCGCCGGCGGGGCCGACTTGGACGCGTTCAAAGGAAATGCGGCCGGCGTGGATGACGACGTCGGCCGCGGTCACACTATTGAACGCGGAGTCGCTGATCCGGATGCCGTCAATGGTCGCGCCGGCAAAACCGCGGATGAAAAGCACTCGCGGGCTGGCGGTGCTGGTGATCCGTTCCAGTTGCACGTTGCGCACGACCGGCGGGAACGAACCCTTCGCGCCTTCCTCGTAAAGCAGGTCGATGGTGAGCACGGCCTCCCCCACCCGGCCGATGCGGACGTCGCGCATGAAGACGTTCTCGAGCATGCCGCCGCGGACGGCGTTGGACTTGAAGCGGAGGGCGCGGTCGAGGTTGGGGCTGTCCATCGTGCAGTCCTCGACAAAGACGTTGCGGATGTCGCCGGAGCATTCGCTGCCGAGCACCACGCCGCCGTGGCCGTCCTTCATGGTGCAGCCGCGGATGATCACGTTTTCAGTGGGGGTCGCGAGGCGGCGACCGTCGGCGTTGCGGCCGGACTTGATGGCGATGCAGTCGTCGCCGGTGTCGAAGACCGTGTCCTCGATCAGCACGTCGCTGCAGGACTCGGGATTGCAGCCGTCGTTGTTCGGTCCGTGGGAATCAATCTTCACCCCGCGCACGGTGATGTTCTGCGAGAGCACGGGGTGGATCTCCCACATCGGGGAACGCACGATGGTCACGCCCTCGATCAGGATGTTCTTGCACCGGTAGGGCTGGATGAAATTCGGTCGCAGAAAATGGCCGGGGCCGAAAATGCGTTTTTCAACGGGTACGCCGGCCTCGCCCATGGCAATGAGGGTGTCGCGGGCGGTCTTCTGCTTCACGGGAGCCTGCTTCTTGTTGTTCCAACTCCACCACGTGTCCCAGTCCGCCCCGCCATCGAGCGTGCCCGCGCCGGTGACGGCGATGTTCTCCTGCTCGAAAGCGTAGATGAAGGGCGAGTAGTTCATGCACTCGACGCCTTCCCAGCGCGTGAAGACGACGGGGTATTTGGCGGGGTCGAAGATCCAACGAAGCGTCGCGCCCGCGCTGAGGTGCAGATTGACGTTGCTCTGGAGCCGGAGGGCGCCAGTGAGCCACTCGCCTGCGGGCACGACCACGCGGCCGCCCCCGGCGGCATGGCAGGCGGCGATGGCGGCCTGGATGGCTGCGGTGCAGTCGGCGCCAGGTTGCGCGCCGTGGGCCGTGATCAAAAAGTCCCGCGCGGGAAACTCCGGGGCGACGATGCGGGCGCGCAGCCGTTCGTAGTCGCCCCAGCCGCGGACCGCGATCGGCGCGGCGCGCACCCGGTTCAACTGCTGCACTTCCAGGCCCGCGAGAATGAAGGGACCGACGCCCTTGAGATCGTTTTCCACCACGGGCTCGCTCAGGTAATATTCGTAGGAGCCGTCGCGGATACGGCCCTTGGCATTCGTGTAGCCGAGGCCGGCGACCTCGCAGACACGGGTGAGGCTGACCGCGCCGGTGGCGTCGGTGCGCAGGCAATCGCGGACCAGGCCGGCGTAGCCCTTGATGGTCGCCGGTAGATAGCGGTCGCGGGCGAGGTAGCCGCGGTTGATGCCCTTCGCGAGGGCGTACACGAACATGCTGGAGGCGGAGGACTCGAGGTAGTTGCCCTCGCGTCCACCCTGATCCACGACCTGCCACCACAGGCCGCTGGCGGGATCCTGATAACGAACGATGCCGTCAGCCACGCGGTGCAGCACCGCGTTGATCGCCTCCACGTCGGGATGCGTTGGCGGCAGGTCGTCCAGGCAATCCACGAGGGCCATCGCGTACCAGCCGAGGGCACGGCCCCATGCATGCGGCGAACAGCCGGTGATCTTGTCGGCCCAGACCTGCTCGCGTTTCTCGTCCCAGGCATGGCGATGGAGGCCGGTCGCCGGATCGAAGGTATGCCGGTCCACCAGCAGGATCTGTTTCGCAATCTCATCGAAGGCCGCCGGCTCGTTGAAGACCCGGCCGTAGTGCGCCAGGAACGGCGACCCCATGTAGAGACCGTCGAGCCACATCTGGTGCGGGTAACGCAGCTTGTGCCAGAAGCCACCCTCGCTGGTGCGCGGCTGGGCGGCGAGCTGGCTGCGCAGGAGGGCCAGGGCTTTTTTCAGCCGGATGTCGGGTGACTGCTCGTAGCGCAGCAGCAGGGCCCGGCCGGGCGTGACCATGTCGATGTTGTATTCCTCAATGCGGTAGGTCGCGATGGCACCGTCGGCGTCAATGAAGGATTCGACCAGCTTCGCCGCGTACTCGGCGGTGGCGGCATCGCCCGTGCGGGCGCTCAGTTGGAGCAAGGCATAGGAAAAGAGGCCGGTGGTGTAATCCCAGCGCGCGCGCGGCGCACCGTCCTTGCAGAGGGTGCCGCCCCGGCGGGTCATCTCGGATTGCGCGAGCCGCGTGGACCACTCGAGGGGCGTGGCGCCGTCGTATTTCGGCGGGATCGCAGGGGCGGCGAAGGTGGGGAGAACGAGAAGCAGGAAAAGCGAAAGAAGGCGGGACCCCTGGGAGCGCGGGCGGCCCGCCCGCATCCCAATCCTGCGGGCCAGCGGCCCGCGCTCCCAGAAAACGATCTGCGATCTCCCAACTGCGATCTGCGACGCCAAGCGTTTCATGGCTGCCAGTCCTCCAGCACCCGTTCGCGGGTGAATTCAGCCGGCGCGGGATCAGCGGAGGCGGTGGCCCAGGGCGCGCGGCCGGTGGTGGCGGCGCCGGGGCCGGTGCATTGATACTCGGCGAAACGTACGAGCGGCGGCTTCACGTTCCATTCCTTCCAACCCTCGGGACGAATGCCGGCACCGAGTTCGCAGCGGACAAAGGTTGCGCCGGGCGACTCGCGCCAGGGGCGGCCGAGGTAGGTGGGCGGGTTGCCGTAGGGAAAGGTGATGCGGCAGTTGGCGAAAACGAAACCGGGCTTCCCGGCGGGAGTCGCGGGAGCGACAATGTAGCCCTGGTCACGGCAATGGACCTCGCAGTCCTGGAACCACGCAGTCGCGCCGCCGTAGATGAAATCCACATGGCCCGAGATGTAGCATTGCTCGAAATACTGCCGCCCGGTCTCGAGCCGGATCGTATCCTGCCAGCCAAGAATGCGGCAGCGGCGGAAGATCACGCGGTCGGCGAGCACGGAGCAGGCCTGCGCCTGCATGCCCTTGCCGTAAGTGTTCTCAAGGGTGAGGTCCTCGATGACGGCGCCGGTGGCCTCGGCGGTGATGAGCAGGGCGGAGGCCCCCTGCCAGCCGATGGGCTGGCCGTCGGTGCCCGGGATGGCTTGGCCGAGGTTGTAAGTCAGCAGCGTGGCGGGACCGGAGCCGCGCAGGGTGACGTTGGGTTTGTCGAGGACGGTGTGGCCGAAGTACGCGCCGGGCTGGATGACGATGATCATGCGCCCGGCGTTGTCGGCGGGGACGGCATCAATCGCCGCCTGCACGGTGGGAAAATCCGCGCCGAGCGGCCCCACGGTCCGAAGCACTTCACCCGCGACCGTGCTCAGGCTGCTGCCAGCCAGGAGGAGAACAGCCAGGGCCCATGGCTTTTGGCTTAGGCGTAGGGGCGCAGCTTGACTGCGCCTTTTTCGGGTCCCGCCGCGGAGGGCGCGTTCGCGGGCGCACACGAGGTGCGCCCCTACAGCACGGAAAAGTCCACGTTGGTTCACGGCGAAGCGGAAAGGGTTACACGGATGGGGGCGCGCAGCCGCTGCGCCCACGCGGCGACGTAGGCGGTCCAGGCTTCGCGCGACGAGATATCCCCGGCACGCGACCAGACCGCACCCACGGCGTAGTGCAACGGTTGACCGGACGTAGCCCTAGCCAGGGCGAGAAGGTTGCGATCGTCGTCGGCAAAACCTTGGAACGCCGCGCCGGGCACAATGACGGCGGTGCCGAGTTCGCCGTTGGATTTTTGCCCGATCCACTGGGTCCGGATGCCCAGGGTGGAGTCGGTGTCGGCCGCGATGACGGGCTCCTGGCCCTTGTCGGCGGGATTTTTGTTCAGGCCGACGCCAACGGTGATCTCCTTCGCGGGGCCGGCGTGGACGGTGAAGGTGCTCTCGACCTGGTTGAGCTGGTGGCCGGCGTCGAGGGTGATGCGCTTGACCTCGGAGACGATGGTGCCGTTGGCCATCCACGTGTCGTAGATGAGCTCGAACTGCACGCGCACGGGGCCGTTGGCGAGGATGCGCCAGCCGGAGAAGTTGCGGCCGACATGCAGCCGGGCGCCGTCCCAGACGCCGGTGCCGCCGCAGCCGCGGCTGGGACCGACCTGGTAGAGGTCCATGCCCTCGCCCCCGTCCTGGTGGTAATAATCGTGGCCCATGTTGTACCAGCGATCGACGATGGGGTAGCGCACGCGCTTGCACCAGATGTCGAGGCCACTGGTGACGAGGACCTCCTTGCCGGAGCCGGGGACGGCCGTCGCGGCGAGCGCGGGGCCGTAAGTGCGGTGGGCGATGCGGTCGTTCTCCCAGGCAAAGTCATCAAGCCGCTCCGCAACAAACCGGGCATAGGCCTTGGTCGGGAAAACCGGCGCGACGTTGTCGGTGGTCTCCACGGTGAAGGTGGCGGACTGCTCGCCGGCGGCGAAGTCGTACTGGAAGATGAGTTCGCCGTAGGCAACGCCCTCGCGTTTCGGGTCCTTGGCCTGCGGCGCGACGTTGGTGACTTGGTAAGGCAGCACGTTGCCCTTGGCGTCCTTCACGGCAATGCGCTGCAGGAGGGCCCCGGGCAGGGCGCGGTTCACCTCGGCCCAGGGCACGGTGATCGTCTCGGACGGACGGGCCGCCGGCAGATCGTGCGTGACCGTGACAGTGAGCTTGCCGGCACACAGGCCGGTCAACACGCCGGAGACCAGAAAAGCGCAGGCCAGGCGGAATGCGTGCATGGGGATGGAGGGGTTAACGGGCGAGCCAGCCGCCGTCGACCGGCAGGGTGATGCCGTGGACGTAATTGGAAGCCGGCGAAGCCAGAAAGACAACCGCGCCGGCAAGGTCACCTGGCTCGCCCCAGCGGCCGGCGGGGATGCGATCGAGAATGGACTGGTTGCGGGCGGCATCCGCCCGGAGCGCGGCGGTGTTGTCGGTGGCCATGTAGCCGGGGGCGATGGCGTTGACGTTGATGCCCGACGCGGCGAGCTCGTTGGCCATGGCCCGGGTGAGCCCGGCGAGCGCACTCTTGGACGCAGTGTAGGAGGCCACGCGCACGCCACCCTGGAAGGAGAGCATGGAGGCGATGTTGATGATCTTGCCGGGACGTTTCCGGGCGACGGCCTCCACGGCAAAGCGCTGGCTCAGGCGGAAGGCGCCGTCGAGGTTGGTGCGGAGTACGTCGCTCCAGTCGGCCTCCGAGAACTCAAGGAGCGGGGCCCGGCGGATG
>CAZFHG010000077.1:0-1224 GCA_964518665.1 uncultured Opitutaceae bacterium
CGCCCGGCCTGCGGATTGCGGGCGACCAGGTCGAACACGTGCTGGCGCTCCCAGACCTCGGCATAGGGAGCGGGGATGTCGAACTCGCGGAAACGGATGTTCTCGTAGGCGGGAATGTCGATCTGCAGGTAGTCGCCGGGGGTGAAGGCCACGCGTTCGGCGGCGTCGGACGGTTCAAGCACCAGTTCCTTGATGAAGGTCGCGACGTTGCGGTTGCTCACGACCTTGAGGCGGTAGGTCCGCTCGGGTCGGGCGCCGGCGCCACCAGGATGGGCGAGGTTGAGATGGATCCGGCCGTTGCGTTCCTCGATGGGGTAAGTGGCAAGGCCGCGGCAGACCGGCGAGCGGGCGGGGGAGCCGTCGGCAAGGTGGAAGCGGCCGTTGTGCTTGGGGCACTCGATGATGTTGTCCTTCACGAGTCCGCCCGAGAGGTGCGTGTTGCCGTGGGTGCAGATGCCGTCGGTGGCAAAGAGCTTGCCGTTGCCGTCGCGGATGAGGGCGAAGGTTTTCTTGCCGTGGTCGAAGCGGAGGACGTCCTCGCGGCCGAGGTCGGCCGCTGCGCAGATTTCGATCCAGCCGTTCGCATCGGGCGTGGCGTCAGCGCCGGCGGCGGCCGGGGTGTGGCGCGGCTTCGGGGCGGGGAGCTGGCGTTTGACGTAATGCGCCGGGTCCTTCACCTGGCGGAGCACGTTGGGCACGATCTCCTTCCACGCCGCAAGGATGCTCGGGTAGGGGACGGGCATGTCGTCCTTCACCAAGGCGTGGAGCTTCGGCAGGTTGTGGTAGGGCACCAGCGGGAACATGTGGTGCTCCACGTGGTAGTTCATGTTCCAGTAGAGGTACCGGTGGATGAAGTTCATGTAGACCGTCCGGCAGTTGAGCCGGTGGTCGAGCACGTTCTCGGCGAGGCCGGCGTGCTGGGTGTAGCCGTAGATCACCGCCAGCCATGAGCCGAAGATGCCGGGCAGGCCGATGAAGAACAGCGGCAGGAAGCTTCGCGTGTAAACCGCCAGCGCGATGACGGCGGCATAAATGGCGACATAGATGCGGGCCCGGAAGTAAATCTTGGGGAATTCGCTTTCGGGAATGTACATCTTCTCATCCGGCAGCATGCGCCCGACCGAGTGGTTGAGGATTTTCTTGAAATACACCGGATAGACGCCGATCGAGAAAAAGGAGAGGATCAGGGCGCGGACGTTGGGCGGGCGTGGCACGGCGATCTCC
>CAZFHG010000077.1:1234-15186 GCA_964518665.1 uncultured Opitutaceae bacterium
TTGCAATATTTGCACACTTTCTTTTTGGCTCCAGCGCCAGAGGGTGGACTCGCGCATGATCATGAACGAGGCGATCTCATAGAGCGCGTTGTTCATCCAGTCGGTGCGGAACGGCGTGCCGTGCTCGGACTCGTGCCAACGGGAGTCGGAGGTCGTGCCGTAGATCAACGCGTACACCGCGTAGGGCAGGGCGGCCCACCACGAGGGCCAGAGCACATAGGTCGCGTAGCCCGAACCGAAGAGGAGGGCGAACCAGATGACCGTGTCGCGGATGGCCGGGCCGTTGCGGCGCTCGAGGAGCTTGCGCATGGTCTCGCGCGGGACGGGGCACTGGTACCAGTCGGCCTCGGCGAGGCCCATTTCGACGGCGCGGCGCGCGTTGACGCCGACGAGACTGTAATCAAGGGAGTCGGTCTTGCTGGTTAAGCGAGGCATGGGGGTGTGGGGGCTGCGGAGTGGGTTCCGCAGGCGAGATGCTTCATGAAATTTGCCCTGCGGAACAAGCGCTTATTGCAGCCCGGTGTGGCCGGGGGGTTCTAGCTGTAGGGCGGGGCTCCTCCTTCGCCGGGCCCATGGAGGACAGGTCTGACCTGCACTACTTGCGGCCATGCGTTCGCCACGTAGCGCGGGACTTCAGTCCGCGCTCCTGGTTACACGCTGGCGGCAGGATGCTTACAATTCAGTGCTGGCTGAAGCGCAGCACTACGATGACTTCGCAAATGTCAGTGTCGCGACCGAGGCGGGCGGCAACTCGGCCTTCAGGGTTTGGCCCGACCAGGTGAACTCTTTCCACGCCCGGGACGACACCTGATCGGGAGCCTCCGGCGTGTTGCACGCCGTGAGGATGGGGGCCGTGATAATTTCACCGGTGGGGCCAACCAGCGGGTGCAGGCCTTCGAGATTGAGCACAATAGAAACCGGTTCGGCGGGATCCGTGTTGGTCAGGCTGATGCACACGGATTGATCGTCTGCCCGCGAGGCGGCAGCGGACACGGACGGATAAGGATATTTCTGGTACAAACGGTCGGGGGCATCCGACTTTATTTCCAGGCGCGTGGCATCCTGATGGGGCGCGTAGAGTTTGAACACGTGCCAGCTTGGGGTGAGGACGATGTCCTGGCCGAAGGTCAGGATCATGGCCTGGAGCACGTTAACCATCTGGGCGATGTTGGCCATGCGGACGCGCTCGGCGTGGTTGATGAACACGTTCAGGGTCAGCGCGGCGAGCACGGCGTCACGCACGGTCTGCTGCTGATACAGTTCATTGGGCCGGCTGCCGGGCTCGGTCGTGTACCAGGAGCCCCATTCATCCACGATCAGCGCGATCCGCTTTTTCGGATCGTACGTGTCCATTAGGACCGAGAGTTCCCGCACCTTGTGGTCCATGTGCCAGCCGTGGCCCATCACCAGCTTCCAGCCGTCGCGGTCGAACTTTGTCGCGTAAAACTCGGGCGGGACGCCGCCGTTCATGTAGTAGTGCAGGGTGAGCCCGCTCATCATTTCGGGGTGGAAGCGCGGTGATGCGCACTCCCGGAGCATCGTTTCGTTCCACTCGTCATCGAGACCGCAGGCGATCCGGAACAGCGCGGTCTTTTCATAGGAGCCGAGGTAGGTGCTGTAGCGGCGAAACTCATTGGCGTAATACTCCGCCTTCATGTTGCCCCCGCAGCCGTAGCTCTCGTTGCCCACGCCCCAGAAGCGCACACCGGCGGGTTTGGGCCGGCCGTTCGCCGCGCGCAGGTCGGAGAGCGGACGGCCCAGCGGTGCATTCAGGTATTCCACCCAGTCGCGCATTTCCTGCACGGTGCCGCTGCCGACGTTGCCGCAGATGACCGGCTCGCATCCGACCTGTTCGCAGAGATCCAGAAACTCGTGCGTCCCGAAGGCATTTGATTCCGGAATGTTCCAGGTGTCGTTGTGCATGCGCGGACGCCGGTCCCGGGGACCGATGCCATCGCGCCAGTGGTAGGCATCGGCGAAGCAGCCGCCCGGCCAGCGCAGATTCGGCACCTTGATGGTGCGCAACGCCTGAACCACATCCTGCCGGATGCCGCGCACGTTCGGGATCGGCGAATCCTCGCCCACCCAGAGTCCCTCATAGACGCAGCGGCCCAGATGCTCGGCAAACTGGCCGAAGATATGTCGGCTGATCTTCGGACCAGCTTGACCGGTGGAGACGCTGAGATGGACGGTTGGCTGTGGCATGGCGGGGCAGCGATCTTTCGAGGCAGTCTAGCAGGTTTTGAGTCGAGGGCGGGCGGAGAACTCGCGGAGCACCTGCAACATGGTCTCGTAATTCCGGAGCGGCATGCCGGGGAAGATCGTGTTGGAGGTGCCGAAAATGTAACCCCCGCCGGGACTGGCGTTTTCGAGACAATAGAGGGCCGACTGGCGGATCGCCTCGTCGGGACCCTCCTGAAGCAGGCTGCATTGGACGTTGCCCATCAAGGCCATCTTTCCGTGGCACCTGCGCTTCACATCCGCGATGTCCATCCCCGCCATCGGGTCCACCGATTGGAAACAGGCGGCGCCGAGCGAGAGGAAATCGTCCAGGATCGGCATGATGTTACCGTCCGTATGGACGAAAGGTATCATGCCGCGCCTGCGGATGTGGGCCATCTGTTCCGCGAGGTAGGGGATGATGAATTCCCGGCAATCGGCCGGGGAAATGAACGGGCCGGAGTTGTAGGCGATGTCGTTGACGACGTGGATGAAGTCCGCACCGGCGTCAGCCATCCGGTCGATCAAGGCCATGGCGGTGCGGCTTCGCTCCCGGGCGACCTCGTGGATGTACCCGGGACGTTCCTTCAGATCGCAGGCGAATTCTTCCCAGTCCGGGACGCTTTCGATGGCCCAGACACTCATGCCCACGATGCCGCCGATCAAGATACGGTCGACGAAGGTTTGCTTGGCCGCGCGCACGCCATCGGGATCGCTCCACGGCCAATAGACGGCCAGCGCGTCCCATTGAAATCGCTCCACGATGCGGACGTAGATTTCCATGCACTCGCCGATGGCGCGTGCTTTTTGCACCGCATTCATGCCGGCCCATGTGTTCCGGTCGGGGAAACGAAGCCCGAAGGCCTCGTCTTCCAACTCAAACATGGTTTCGAAATGCGGCGGCCGGTCCGGCTCCTCGAACCGCAGCGTCTTCAGCATGCGTTCCTTGCCGGTCATGGCGTTGAAGGGAATTGACCGGGAGAACGCATGCAGCGCCGGCTCAGGCGAACTTCTCGAGCTTGGACCAGTCGTAGTCCTCGCCGCAGGGTCCGCCCATGGCGGAGGATTTGCGCTCGATGACGCGGCCGTTGAAGTCGTGCAGCGGGAAGTACCAGCTGACGATCTCCTCCGCGGTGGACGGCATGTAGTGGGCGATGAAGCTCCGGCGCCAGAGGGTCGGATGCGTGTTGGGCTCCGAGCCGTGGATGACGCTGCCATTGAAGAACAGGACGTCGCCCGGATCCAAATTGGCGGGCACGGGTTGCCGGCCATCGGGCGGCGGGACGTAGTTGTTGACGAAGCTGCGTTTGCCGTCCGCGGGCTGCGGACACTGGATCGAGAGGTTGTGCGTGCCGGGTACGACGCTGAGGCCGCCGTTCTCGGTGAGGGCGGGGTCAATGGCCGTCCACGCCGCGATGCAGGTGCCGGGTTTCACCATCAGGTAAAAATTGTCCTGGTGCAGGGCCTGGCCGCGGCTGCCCGGCGGTTTGAAATAGACCATGGACTGGCAGGCGATCGGGTCGTCGTCCTCGAGCAGCGCGCGGACGATGGCGCCGATGCGCGGATCGAGCATCATGTCCTTGCCGATCGGCTGGTGGCGATGGATGTGCAGCATGCGCGGGTAGCGCTTGAGCGGATCGGGATCGAGGGAGCCGTCGGGGTTCACCTTGGGTTCCCAGTATTCGGGGATCGGTTTGCCGGCGGCGGCGAGATCGTCGATGACCTGCTTGATCGCGGCGATCTCCGCCTTGGTCCAGAGCTGGCGGACGATCAGATAGCCTTCGGTGCGATAGAATTCCCGTTGGGCCGGGGTGAGGGTGCAGGCGGGGGCGGTGTTCGCTTTCATGGGTGTGGGGTAGAGGGGTCAAATCGCCGTCATGGCGTTGCCGCCGCAGACGGGCAGGAACACGCCGGTGATGTAACCCGCGAGGTCGGAGGCGAGGAAGGCCACGGCGTTGGCGATGTCCTGTTCGGTGCCCCATTTTTTCAGCGGGATGCCGTTGAGGTAGGTCTCGGGCCGCCCGGCGGCGGGGCGGTTCTCGCTGACCATCCAGCCCGGGGCGACCTGGTTGACGGTGATGCCGTGCTCGCCGACCTCGCGCGCGAGCACGCGCAGGACGCCGTCCATGCCGCGCTTGCCCGCGACGTAGGCGGACTGGTTCGCCGTGTTCTGCAGGGCGCATTCCGTGTTGATCGCGATGACCCGGCCGTGTTTTTTCGCCTTCATGTCCGGGACGAAGGCCTGTGCCATCAGTACGTTTTGCAGGACGCAGCTCTCAAATTGCGACCGGTAGTCAGCGGGAGACTGTTCGAGCACCTTGGTCCACTGGTATTGGATGACCGCATTGGTGACGATTATGTCGGGGGCACCGAGCGATTGCTTCACGGCATCGCGCATCCGGTCGACCGCGGCCTTGTCGGTGATGTCGGCCTGGAAAATATGCGAGCCGGGCAGTTCCTTCTGCAGGGCTGCGGCGCGGTCGGCGGCGTTGTGGTAATGAATCGCCACGCGCGCGCCGCAGCCGGCGAGCGTGCGGGTGATGACCCGGCCGAGTTCGCCGGTGGCGCCGGTGACGAGGGCCACGCGGCCGGTGAGGTCGATTTTCATGCGCACACGGCCTGATGGCCGCCATCCACGATGAGACCGACGCCGTTGATGTAAGCCGCCTCGGGCGAGCAGAGCAGGGCGACGGCGTTGCCGATATCCTCCGGCGTGCCGATGCGGCCGACGGGCACCCGGGTCTTGATGAACGCAGCGGGCTCGGGCTTCTCCCAGTGAAACTTGGTCATGTCCGTCAGGATCATGCCGGGCGCGACGCCGTTGCACGTGATGCCCTTGGGTCCGAGGGAGATGGCGAAGCTCTTCATCAGCATGTGCAGGCCGGCCTTGGAGGCGGCATAGTCGCCCTGCTGCGCGGAGGTGACGTTCACGGCGAGCGAGGTGATGAAGATGACGCGTCCACCCTGGCCGCGCTTGATCATTTCCCTGGCGGCAAGCTGCGTGCAGTGGAAGGCGCCGTTCAGGTTCACATCCATGGTCTTTTTGAACATCTCCTCGCTCATCTCCATGATGTCCACGAACGGACAGATGCCGGCGTTGTTCACGAGGATGTCGATCTGGCCGAAATGCTTCACGGCTTTCCGGACCATGGCCGCGACCTGGGTGCGGTCGCAGATGTCACAGGCGATTCCCAGGGTTGCGACGCCGGTGTCGGCGGCCAGTTGCTTCGCCGACTTGCGGGCGGCCTGGCCGTTCATGTCGGCGATGACAATTTGGGTGCCCTGGCGGGCAAGACACGTGGCGATACCGTAGCCGATGCCGCGCGCGGCACCGGTGATGAGGGCGACTTTTTTCTGCATGGGAAGGGGGCGGCTGAAGGGGAAACGAATCAGGCGGACGCTTCAGTGACTGTGCGGGGGATCGGGCAGGAGGCGAGCCAGGTTATTGGCGAGGATAGCGAATCCATCGTCGTTCGGATGGATGCCATCGGTGAAGAATTCGGACTGGGGCGGAATCAGGGATTGGCCGTCAATGATCCTCAGCGCGGGATCGGTGATGGACAGGGCCGCCGTGGCGATTGCGTGGCGGTATTCGGCGAGCAGGTGACATTGGTCGCTGGCCTGAACATGGCTGCTCCACAGCGGAGTGATGACCACGATGGGCCGGCGGGGACTGCCGCCTGAACGCAGGGCTCGCAGGATCGTGGTGTACTTGTGCTGGCAGTCGTCAGGAGCCCGTTGATGGTAGTAGTCGTTGAATCCCAGCAGGACGCTGACGATGTCGGCCGGGATACCTGCCAGTGCCGCTCCGTCTTCCGCCTCGATGCAACGGCCGCCGATGCCGGCATTGCAGGTCTCCCAGTTTTTCGCGGCACCGACGAGTGAAGGGTAGCTGGCGAGAGCCGAGGTGGCATGGAAGCCCTGCGTGATCGAGTCGCCGCAGGCGAGCCAGCGGATCATTGGCACGGCGGTTGACGGCTGCAGCAACCGTGCCCCTGGCGGCAGTGAGATGCCGAGCAGATCGACCGCATCCCCGTAGGGAAAATAGAAGCGCAGTGTGCGCGGCTCTTGGTCCCGAGGGAGAGTCACGTCCCAGTCGTATTCAGCCGTGACGCCATCCGGGATTTTGCCACAAGCCAGCACCTTGCCATCACTAGTGAGAACCAGATGGGAGTTCATCGCATCAGGGCGCAGGTGCCGGCCATTGCGCCGGAGGTGAACCGTGAGCGTTGCAGCGTCAGTGACCAGTTCGACAAAAACACCGGGTGCATCCGCCCCGAGTCCGCCCTCATCGGCAATGGGCCGATCCACGCGCAGCATTGTCTCGCTGACCACGGCCCGGACGGCGCCGCGAATCCGCAGGCGGTCGTCATTCGGGGTTATCCTCATTGCGAACACTTTGGGAATCGCCGGGTCCTTTGGCAATCCGTCCGCGGACAAGGAAACCTGGTCGCACTCTCACTTTGACATTTCCGGGCGGGGCTGGGATTGCACGTGAGGTGCGAGGCAATTCATCAGCTTCATGGGAGGGTGTCTGTTTTCGGCAGCACGTTTGCTGCCTGAGCGGTTGATCCGCTGAGAGGGAATTCACCATGCCGGCTCACCCCACCGACCCTTGGTACCTGCCCCCTGCACCCTTGGCGGACCTGCGTTGCATGCTGCGCCGGCACATCACGGCGCGTGCGCTCGGGCAACTGCAGGCGAGTGCGAACAGGCGGTCCCGGCTGCAGACCCCGGCGCAGTGGCGTGACTATGCCGCCGGGATCAGGCGGCGCTTTGCGGCCGCCCTGGCGCATCCGGCGCTCACGCGTCGCCCGCAGTGGCGCGAGCGTCCCCGGAGCCGGCACGACTATGCCGGTTTCAGCATCGAGAACCTGTGGGTCGAGTCGCTGCCGGGTTGCTGGATGAATGTCACGGTTTGGAAACCCGATCCCGCGCGCTGGGCGCCGCCGTGGCCGGCCGTGGTCACGCCGGTCGGGCACAACGGCAAATACAACCCGAGCGAGCAATATCCGTCGCAAATCTTCGCCGCCAACGGCTACCTGAGCGTCTCCTTCGATCCGCCGGGGTTCGGCGAAAAGGCGCGGGGCAACAATCACTTTGAAGACGGGGTGCGGGGCTATGTCGCGGGGCAAAACCCGCTCGCGTTTTTCCTCGCAGATGCGTTGCGCGCCGTGGACTACGTGCTCCGGCGGCCCGATGTGGACGGACGCAACGGTGTGGCGATGACAGGTGTCTCCGGCGGAGGTTTCACTTCGGTCTGCTGCGCATTGTTGGACCCGCGCATCACGGCCATCGGTCCGTCCTGCTACGGGCTGCCCGATGAGGTTCATCCGATCCGCAACGGCTATGCGGCTTGTCCGGAAACCCTCTGGCTGAACCGCTATGCCGACGGCCTCGGCATGACGGACCTGCTCATCGGCGCGCGTTTCACGCCGATGCTGCTGATGGCGGGACGGAGAGATGCGATTTTCACGACGCAGGCGATGCGCGACCTCACCGGCGCCGTGCGCCAAGCCTACGCCGGCGTGGGCCGGGCCGCGGCGTGCCGGCTGTTCGTGGACGACTGCGGCCACGAATACACGCCGCTGCAGGCTCAGACCTTCGTAAAATGGATGCGTCGCTGGCAGGGCGGGGCGGTCGCCAGTCGCCAGCCGGTGATCATGCCGCGCAAATTGCTGTTGCTGCCAGAGACGGAATTGAAGTCCGCTCCGCCGGTTGGCTGGTCAATGGCCGCGGCCGCGGCGAGCATGGTCCGCGCGCGGCTCCGCCTGAACGACGCGGCGCAGGCCCGGCGCGAACTGGCCCGGCTGATCCCCGCCTGGCAGGCGCACCGGCGCCGCGGATTGCGGGCCGTGGCCGCGCCGGGGGCGGCGGCCACGCTCTGGGTTCATGCCTTCCAGGAAGTGAGCCTGCGCGACGGGCCGGCCTGGGAATTGCCGGCGACGATGCTGCGGCCGCCGCACGATACCGGCGGCGTGCTGGTTTTCTTTGACGATCGCGGCCGGTGGACGGCGTTGCACCAATGGGGCTGGCTCAACCGCGCTGCCGGAGTTTTCAGCCGGGATGACAAGCCGCGTTCGATCCTGAGCGTTGATCTGCCGGGGTGGGGTGACACGAAGCCGTTGCCCGGGCCGTTCGACGTGGTCGGCTGGGGCGGCGTGGACCGCTGGACAGGCTACGTGAGCGCCGCGACCGGTGAATCCGTGATGGCCCTGCGGCTGCGCGATGCGGTGCGCGTCATTGATTTTGTGCAACGGGAGTGGGGGACCGCGGCTGCGCGCATCACGGTGGGCGGCTTTGGACTTGGGGCGACCATTGCCGGGCTGGCGGCATGTCTGCACGGGCGCCTCGGCGGCGCCCTGCTCCTTGAGCCGCTCGCGGAATTTGCCAGCCTCGCAACTGCGGCCAAACCGAACCGGCCCCACGACGCTTATTTCCCCGGCATTCTTGGCGCCGCGGATTTGCCGGAGGCGCTGGCGCTGCAGCCGGCGCCGGTGCTGGTCGTCGGTCCGCGCGATGCGGCCGGCCGTCTCCTCGGGGCGAAGGCCCGGCGGACCTTCCGCGGCCGCCGGGTTCAGGTCCTCTCCGGGGCATTCGACGCCAAGGCCGAGACGGCGGTGCTGGCCTGGCTGCGCGCCCACTGATGTTCCACTGTTCCCGTTTTCCTGAGTTCCACATTCATCCTTAGGACCGCGTTTCCCCATGACTCCGCTCAAACTCATCGCGTGCGATCCGCTCGTCGGGCTGCCGCGCAAGCCGTATCCTTGGCTCCGGCCCGACTTGGCCGACCTGCAGGGCGAACTAGCCCGGCTGCAGATCGCCTCGGCCGTCGTGCGCCACCGCCAATGCCTCGAGAATTTCGCGCACTGGGGCAACGCCGTGCTCGCCCGCGAGACGGCCGGCCATGCCCATCTGATCCCCGCCGTGGCCCTGACCCCGGACGGCACGCCGGACGCTTACAGCTTCGGGCCGGCATTTCAGGACGCTCTGACCCGCGGCATGCGCGTGGGCTGGATCAGCCCGAAGGAGCACATGTTTTCCCCGCGGCCTTGGTGCGCCGGTGCGTTGTATGCGGCGTGCGCCGCTGCGCGGTTGCCGCTGCTGCTCGACTACCGCCAGGTTACATTGGACGACGTGGATGAGATCATGACTGCGCATCCGACGCTTCGCCTGATCCTCGTGCAGGTGCCGCGTTTCGGCCGGCACCGCTCGCTCTACGCCCTGCTGGCCCGCCACGCGTCACTGCACCTGTGCCTGAGCAGCGCCTATTCCGTGCACGAGGGCCTGAACGATCTCGTGGGGAAATTCGGCCACGACCGCTTCCTATGGGGCTGCAATTACCCCGAGTCCGAGGGCGGCGCCTCCGTCTCGCTCCTGACCTACGCCGACATCCCGGACGCCGCCCGCTCGGCCATCGCCCACGGCAATATCGAGCGACTGCTCGCGGAGGTGGCATCATGAACGCACCCGATCATTTCCAGATTGCCGCCCGTCTCGGCCAGCCGGTGCGCGGCGAAGTCATCATCGATACCCACGGCCATCTCGGCCACGGTCCGGATTTCCCGATCGTGCGGCCGACGGCGGCGTCGCTCGTTGCGAATATGGACCGGCTGGGCGTCCAGTTCACCTGCATCAGCTCGATCCCCGCCATCTTCGGCGACGCGGAATACGGCAACGCCCTCGTGGCCGACGCCATCCGTGCCTATCCCGAGCGTTTCTTTGGCTACCTCGTGGTGGACGTGGGCTATCCCGATAAGGTCACCGCGCAACTGGCCTCCGGGTTGGCGGCCGGATTTCGCGGACTCAAGGTCTGGTCCTACGGTGCGCGCCCCGGTCTCCCCTATAACCATCCCAATTACGAACCCGTGTTCGCCTTTGCCCAGCAGCACGCGCTGCCGGTGCTCGCGCATGTGTTCGGCCCGGAACTCGACGAACTCGAGGGCTACATCAAAAAATACCCGCGCATCCGCTGGCTGCTCGCGCACATCGGTTCGGCGGAACTCGAAAAATACATGCGCTTCGCTCGCGAATACCCGACTGTGTGGGTGGAGCTATGCCTCTCGAGCTGCCCACGCGGATTGGTTGAACACCTCGTGGCCGCGGGCCTGGAGGACAAGGTGCTCTGGGGCAGCGATGCGGTTTTCCTCGATCAGGCCTCGCAACTCGGCCGCGTGCTCTTCGCGCAGATCCCGGTGTCCGCCAAGCGGAAGATCCTCGGTCTCAATGCCCGGCGCGCCCTGGGATTGGAGCCGGCCAAATGAGCGCGTTGGCCGTGGAGTCATCCGCCGGCCGGATGCTGCGTTACCTGCGGACCTGGCAGGCACCCGACGGTTCGCTGCACGGCGTGCACACGCATCCCGTGTGGCGCCTGCATCCGGCGGTGGTGGAGGATCACTACACCGGTTATTCGGCGTGGGGTGCGCCGGGGCTGCTCGGACTCGCCGACCTCGCGGCCCGCACGCGCCTGCCGGCCGTCGAGGCGATGGGGCGCGACTGGGTGCGCTTTGTCCTCACGACCTTCATGGCCGGCGACCGCTGGGACAATTGCGGGGCGGAACTCGGCCGGCGCTTCAACGCCGCGGCCGTGGACAATTTTCTGCAGGACCTGAGCCTGTCCTACTACGCCCGGGTCGCGGCGCATACGCTCACCGCCGCGGAAAAAACGCGCATCGGCGACTGTGTGCGCCGCAATCTGGAAACCTACCTGCGAGAGGCCGGTAAGCCGGAGCAGGACGGTTATGTGCTGACCAGCACGGTCAACCAGGACTGTGCCGGACTCTGGGCGATGGGCGAATGGATGGAAACCTTCGGGGCCGACGCGCGCTGGCGGGACCTGCTGCTCCGCGGCCTGCGGGCCCACCTGCGGCAGCATCTCGTCACCGGCTTGCCCGATGCCGAGAGTGGCGGCCTGCTGCGGGCGACCTCTTTGCCCGACTACATCGAGCCCGCGGAGTATTACGGCGTGATCCTGCCGGCGTACCTGCACGGCTGGAAACTCAGCGGCGATGCCTGCTGGCTGGACGCGGCGAAGCAGATGGCGCGGCACGTCATGCGCAACGCGTGGCACGACGACCGCGGCTGCCTGCGCCTGCACCGCACCTGCGACCGCGTGCAGGGCGAGTGGCGCGTCAGCCAGTCCCCGATGCTCGTGGCTGGCGGCGGTTTGTTCCTCCGCGCCCTGCGCGAGCTCGTTGCGCTCACGCCGTTGCCGGAGGCGGACGCCTTCCTCGCCGGCATGGACGCGACGGTCGCGCATTACCAGAACGAGTACGGCTTCCTCGTCGCCGCGACCGAGTGGCATGACGACTACGACCTCATCTGTGGCACGGTCTGGGAGGCCCACGACCTCGCGTACCTGGGATCCCGCGTGGCGGACACCGCCGCCTTCGCCGCGGCCTTCAACGCCCCGGCGCCTGATCTTGGCATTGTCATCGGCTGGCACGACCTGTGGGTCGAGAGCGCCCGGCAGTGGTCGCTCCTCCGGCCGTGGTCCTACGGTTTCGGCTATTCCGGCGACAAGCACGGGCTGGAGGCGGCCGTCGCGGCCCCGGCTTGGTGCAATCCCAAGCGTCCGGAGATTCCGTTCCTGCCCGCGATCAAGGTGCGCATGGTCGGCAACGAGATCGTCATCCATGCGCCCGATTATCCGCGGATCGCCGTCACCTCGATCTACGGTAAAAAGTGGATCCGCGAAGCGTAATGGCTAAGACTTCTTTCCCCTTTACCCATGAAACAATCCCTGCCCCTCAATGCTTCCTGGAAACTCATGCCGACCGAGCCCCACCTGGGGCTGACGGCCGGCTGCTCGGCGCTGCCGTTTGACCAGCGGTGGATTGATGCGCAGGTGCCGGGTGACGTGCACCTCGACTGCCAGCGCGCCGGCCTGATCGGCGATCCCTTCAAGGGCATGAATCACGACCACATCCGCTGGATGGAGGAATGGGACTGGTGGTATCGCACCGACCTCACACCGCCTGCGCCCGGGCCCGGCCAGCGGCTGCACCTGCTCTTCGAGGGGCTCGACTGCTTCGCCACGGTCCACCTCAACGGCAAGGTCATCGGCAAAAACCAGAACATGTTCACGCCGTTGCGCGTGGACGTGACCGATCACGTGCAGGCCGGCGCCAATCGTCTGGAAGTGTGCCTCGGCGCGCCGGTTTATCCTCCCGACCGTCCTTCGCGCACACCCGGTGTCCAAGGCTATGGCAACGCCCTCCGTCTGCAGGTGCGCAAGTCGCAGTCCTGCTACGGTTGGAATATCTCCCCCCGCCTCGTCACCATCGGCATCTGGAAACCCGTCTCGTGGCTGCTCGTGGATGAGGTTGAGATCGCCGATGTCTTTGTCAGCACCGTGGCCGTTCGGCCCGACGGTTCGGCTGAACTCGAGGCGCTGGTTGAACTGCGCCACAACCATGGCGCGCCCGGTCCGGTCGAGGTTGAACTCACGGTCGCCGGCCAGACCCGGAAGCTCGCCCTTGCCAGCGATCCGACCGGCACGCGCCACGTGGAGCGGTTTACGGTCCCGCAGGCTAAGCTCTGGTGGCCGCACAACCATGGCGCCCAGCCGCTCTACGACTGGAGCGCGACGCTCCGCCGCGCCGGCCGCGAACTCGACCGGCGTTCCGGCCGTTTCGGCATCCGCACGGTCGCCTGCATCCAGCAGCCCGACGACGACGGCGGCATTTCCTTCGTCATCGCGGTCAACGGCAAAAAAATCTTCCTCAAGGGCATGAACTGGACGCCCGCCGACGCGATCTTCGCGCGGGTGGACGCCGCCCGGTACGACCTGCTGCTCAACGCGGCGAAGGACACGAACATCAATGCCATGCGCGTCTGGGGTGGCGGCGTTTACGAGCACGATCACTTCTACGCCCGCTGCGACGAGCTCGGCATCCTCATCACCCACGACTTCATGTTCGCCTGCGGCTGCTATCCGCAGGATCCCGCGTTCCTGGACGAGGCTCGACGCGAGGCGGAGTTCCAGGTGCGGCGGCTGCGCCACTTCGCCTGTGTCGTGGCGTGGTTTGGCGACAACGAGAACGACGTCCTTGCCGACAACAGCTTCAACTATCCGACCTACCGGCACAATCGGCTCAGCAAGGAAGTGCTGCGCGATGTCGTGAAGGCGCATGCGCCGCTCACGCCCTACGTCCCGACCTCGCCGTATTCGCCCGTCACCTATGACCAGAACACGCCGATGGAGGGTGACTGCCACATCTGGGGCCACGGCATGTCGTACAAGAGCGATTTCTACGTGAAGCAAAAGCCCCGCATGGTGACCGAGATCGGCCACCTCAGTTTCCCGGATCGCAAGGTCATCGAGTCTTGGGTGTCGAAGGACAAACTCTGGCCCGTCTGGAACGAGGAGTATCTCACGCACGGCGCCGACTGCATCCGCCTCGACCGGCAGGCGCGCTACCGGCTCAACTGGGACAGCATCCGCGAGCGCGGCTGGCCGGAGCCGAAGGACCTGGACGACGTGATCCAGAAGTCGCAGCAACTCCAGGGCGAGGCCTCGCAGTTCTGGGTCGAGTTCTACGGCAACCAGCCGAATTGCTGGGGCATCTTCCTGTGGAACCTCGCGGACAGCTGGCCGCAGATGTCCGACGCCTACATCGCCTATCCCTTCGCCCCCAAGGCCAGTCTCGAGTACGTGAAGAAAGCCTACGGGGAGCTGCAGCGCTGATGGGTCTGCGCGGGCTCGACTGTAGGGCCGGACCTTGGTCCGC
>CAZFHG010000078.1:0-11396 GCA_964518665.1 uncultured Opitutaceae bacterium
ACGTGAAGGCGATTGTCGCCTCCGGCTTCGAGCTGAGCCTCCTCCCCCTGCTCGCCAAGGGCCGGCGCGTGAAGGTCACGGGCGGGCCGTTGCACGGACTCGAGGGTTTCGTGGACGATCCCAAAAATCCCGCCGGCATCGTCATCTCCGTGGACGTCCTCCAGCAGGGCCTCCTCGTGCGAGTGCCGGTAGAGAACCTGGAAGCGCTGCCGTAAATGGAATTTGCAGGGCCGGGTCTCCGACGTGTCCTTCGGAGCCTTGGCGGAGGAGGAACTCCGCCAGCCTGAATTGTAGCTGCGAGCGTGAGCGAGTGGATCAAAAGCTGCGACTGCCAAACCCCCACTCGCTCACGCTCGTAGCTACCTGAAACTAGGCGGGGCAAAGACCCGACCTACTTGATCCACCTCGTGCGCCTTCCGGTGGAGTACCTGGATGACTTGTCCTGAGCGTATGGGCGGAAGCAGAGTGGCTTGCCGCATTATACGGGTAGTAAAGGCCGAGGCTTGTTACCTGGCCCATCGCTGATGACATTCGAAGCGGCAAAAAGCCTTCCCCTTGCCAGCCCTAACCGGTTCCCACGCCCTCTTCGGTGTCATTATGCTGGCCGTTACCAGCGCGACTTTGCTTGGTACCGCGCAACCTGATGTCCTATCCACGCCGGCCCAGGCATTCCCTCTCGGCACCGTGAGATTGCTGCCAGGACCGTTCAAGGCGGCCCAGGATGCCGATCAGATCTTTCTCCTGGCCACCGACCCGGATCGCCTGCTGGTGCCGTTCTGCGAAGTGGCCGGTTTGCCCGTGACCCATAAACGCTATGGCGGCTGGGAGGATCTCGACCTGCGCAATCCCGCCGGTCATGGGCCTCGCGGTCAAAGCCTGGGCCATTATCTCTCCGCCTGCGCCCAGATGTATGCCGCGACGGGCAAGCCGGAATTCAGGCAGCGTGTTGATCACATCGTTGCCTGCCTGGCCATGATTCAGGCGGCGCATGGGGACGGCTACGTGGGCGGAATTCCTCGCAAGCTGTTCGAGGATGCCTTCGCCGGCGGGCCGTTCAAGGACTGGGTGCCATGGTACAATGTCCACAAGACCATGGCCGGGCTCATCGATGCGCACAATGAAGCTGGCAACACGCAGGCGATCGAGGTTGCCACGAAATTCGCCGCTTGGGCAAAGCGCGGGACTGATCGCATGTCCGAGGATCACTTCCAAGCCACACTGGAAGTCGAGCACGGCGGGATCGCCGAGGCCTTGGCCAATCTTTACGGCCTCACCGGCAACCCCGACCACCTCGCCCTCGCCCACCGCTTCTGGCATGCGCGGGTAATGGATCCACTCGTCAACGGCGACGATCGGATGACCGGGCAGCACGCCAACACATTGATCCCGAAACTCACCGGCGCCGCCCGCATCCATGAATTGACGGGCGAAACCCGTTACGCCCGCGCCGCCCGTTTCGGGTGGGAACAACTCGTCCGCCACCGCTCTTTCGTCACGGGCAGCAACAGCGACGACGAATATCTTTTCCCGCTTGGAGAGGAGTCCTCCCACCTCGCGGCGAGGTCCGGCGAAACCTGTAACGTTTACAACCTGCTCAAACTCACGCGCCACGTCTTCGCCTGGCAACCTGAGGCCGAGGCCATGGATTTCTACGAGCGGGTGCTTTTCAACCATATCCTCGGCTCCATCGATGACCAGACGGGCTGCACCATGGTGTTCCTAGCCCTCAAACCCGGCCATTTCCGATCCTTCTGCACCCACGAAGATTCCTGGTGGTGCTGTACGGGAACGGGGATGGAAAATCATGCCCGTTACGGTGAGAGCATTTACTTCCAAGGCGCGAACGACCTGTGGATCAATCTCTTCATACCGTCCGAACTCACCTGGGCCGGGAAAGGTCTTATAGTGCGCCAGGAAACAGACTTCCCCACGGGTGATGTAACCTCGCTCTTGATCCGGGCCGAAAATCCCACGCCGCTAGCCCTGCGCATCCGCGTACCATACTGGGCCACCCAGGGCATCCGCGTCAAAATCAACGACCAGCCGCAGACGATCGAAACCACGCCTCATGGTTATGCCTTGATCGATCGGGTCTGGCACGACGGTGATCGCGTCGAGATCACCTTGCCGATGAACCTCCATTTGCACCGAGCCGTCGACGATCCGGGTACCGTGGCGGTGCTCTGCGGTCCCGTGGTGCTGGCCGGTGAACTAGGCCGGCAGGACATGCCGCCCGACCTCCACGGACAATTTGATTACTGGCCCATCCTTGGCGGCATCGTCCCCGTGCTTGTCACCGACAGCGCCGATCCTGCTGCATGGCTCGAAGCGGTGGCCGGCCAACCCTTGCATTTCCGCACAAAATCCGCCGGTTGGCCGCATGACGTGGTGCTGTCGCCGCTACACGCCCTGAAGGACCAGCGCTACACCGTGTATTGGAAAACCTACACGACGGGGGCATGGAAAACTGAAGGTCCGCAGCACGTCGCCGCGGAGGCGGCGCGGATCCGCGAGGAGGCGCGCCGGGTGGATTCCATCAACTTTGGTGAGATGCAGCCCGAGCGCGACCACTCGGTGACCGGCGAGCAATCCCGCACCGACGAAATGCGCGGCGTGCACGCCCGGGAAGCCATCAACGGCGGCTGGTTCGGCGCCGAGTTCAAAGCCGATCCCAGCGCGCCGCTACTGCTTCGGTGCAGATATTGGGGCAACGACACCGGAGATCGCGTTTACGACATCATGGTAGACGGCCAGGTCATTGCTACGCAGACCCTCGATCGCCTGAAGCCGCGGGAGTTTTGCAACGTGGATTATCCGGTGCCGGCCGCACTCACCCGCGGCAAGGATCGCATCACCGTCCGGTTCCAAGCCCACGCCGGCAAAACGGCCGGACGGGTCTTCTCCTGCAGCGTACTCCGACAATAGTCAGCGTTATCCGCCGAACCGCATCCATGCCCACTGGCCCAGGTGCATCACGCCGCAGCTCACCAGGGCCGCCGCGATATCATCCGCCACCACGCCCCAGCCGCCGGGCAAATCCTGGAGCCGGCTGATGCCGAATGGCTTGGTAATGTCGAACAGGCGGAAGAGCGCAAAACCGGTGAGGAACACCGCCCAGGGCGGCACAGAGGCCACCAGCAGCGGCCAGCCGAGGAAACACAACGGCATCGCGACAAATTCATCGAGGATCACTTCGCCGGGATCACGCCGGCCCAGCCTGAACTCGGCCTCGCCGCAGATGGCCACTGCGACATAGGCCCCGAGCGCGCTCAGCAGCAGCGACCCGATCAGGCTCATGGGATAAAAGACTACGGTGAAATAGAGCAGGCCGGCCACCGAGCCCCAGGTGCCGGGCGCCTTCAGCTTGCGGCCGATCGGTCCCAGCGTGGCGCAGGCCAGCACCGTATCAGTCGGCAGAAAACGCGGCCAGACCGGTTGCGGCAGTCGCATCGCTTCAGTCCCGGACCACGTGGCCGTGGCGCCGGTAATAGGCGTAGCCGGAGGTGATCGTGAGGATCACGGACAGCACAAAGAAGCCCAGCCCCACGTTGTGCACGATCGCGACCTGCCAGTTCTGGTCGCCGTTGAACACCTCGCCGAAATCAGTCGTCAGCATGCGCGTGCCCAGCAGCCAGCCGATGGCGTTGAGTTGCAGGAAGGTCTTCACCTTGCCGCCCGCGTCGGCCTCGACCACCACGCCCTTCGTGGCCGCGACCATCCGCAGCCCGGAAATCATGAACTCGCGGCCGATGATCGCCAGCACCAGCAGCATCGCAGTCGTGCGGAAGCCGAGGAAGTAGCCGCCGTTGACCAGTGCGACCATCAGGCCGATGACCATCACCTTGTCGATCACGGCGTCCATGAAACGACCGAAGGTCGATACCTGGCCGCTCGCGCGCGCCAGTTTGCCATCGAGCCAGTCCGAAAGCGCCGCGGCGATGAACAGCCAGAACGCCCCGGTCGCCGCCCACAGAAAGTCCGAGTACATCAGTGCCACGATCACAAACATCGCCGGTATCCGGGACAGCGTAAGAATGTTGGGGAGATTTAAACGCACAGACTGACGAAAACGCATGCCGTCCCGGCAAAGGCAATCCCGGAGAGGCGGAAGACGGCATCCGCTTACCAATCCTATGTAGGGCTTATGAAGGGCCGGACCTTGGTCCGGCCTCGCCCGCGAATACCGCGGCAACAACCCCATAAGGCTGCACCAAGGTGCAGCCCTACATTCGCTGACGGTGATCTGATTGAGTTTCTGCGTTTCCTTATGCCGAAAAAGACATTCGCCACCCGGTGCCGAATGGCTATCTCTGACACGCTACCATGCGTCACTGCATCTATCCCGGTACCTTTGACCCTATCACCCACGGCCACCTCGATGTGCTGGCGCGCGCCGCCAAACTCTTCGATCACGTCACGGTCGCCATCGCGGAAAACCCCGGCAAGGGGCCGCATTTCAGCGCCAAGCACCGGTTCGAACTGGTCAAGCCCAACACGGTCCAGTTCAAGAACGTCACGGTAACCACCTTCAGCGGCCTGCTCGTGGATTTCGTCGTAGCCCAGAAAGCCCAGGCGATCATACGCGGCCTGCGCGCCCTTTCCGATTTCGAGCTGGAGTTCAACATGGCGCTGATGAACCGCCACCTTAAGCCCGAGATCGAGACCATCTTCGTCATGCCCAACGAGCAGTACAGCTACACCAGCTCCACGCTCGTCAAGCAGGTCGCCAAGTACGGAGGCGACATCAGCCACTTCGTTCCCGCCAACGTCGCCGCCGCCCTGAAGCACGCCTACGGCCATTAAGCCATGCCGCACGGACCCGCGATTCCTTTCGGGGATCTGAGGGTGCAAGCCGCCAGCCGGATCGTCGGCTGCGGCCGGGACTTCAACTTTGCCGTCTGCAAGTGCAATGAGCCGTTGCCGCGAGCGGACGTCCGGCTGGTCTTTCCCGGCTTCACCGGGCACCCGGCCACACCGGAGGCACCCGCCTTGTTCCGTGGGCACCTGACGCATCCGGGATTCCATCCCCTCGTGTGCTCGGCGGGCGATGCCGGCGACAACCGGCAGGGCCTCGGCTACTTTCTCGTGCCGGAGAATGCCCCGGCACGGCCGGAAGTGGAAGCGGGGTACTACGTCTTCCTGGGCTGCGGCGATTATCCGCTCATCACCGGCGCTGAAACCCATCCGCTCGCGAACTGGACCCTGCCGCAGTGGCTGGAACTCATCGGCTGGATGGGCACCCACGGCATGAACCGGCTCTGGGTGCTGCTCAATGGCTTTACCCTCGCCTACCCCTCGCAGCGATACCCGCAACTGCGCGACCGGCATGCCCGCAATGTCCGCGAAAACTTCCTGCGCACCCTCATTGATCGCGCCCATGACGCCGGCGTCCAGGTGCACCTGATGCTCACGACCGACGGCCACGCCCGCGATTTTTGCCGACTGTATCCCGAGTCCGTCCGCCGCGATACCCAGGGCAACCCCGGGGCCCAGTTCGGTCTCTGTCTCGAACACCCCGTGACACAACGCTACCTCTTTGACCTGCTCGAGGAGGCCCTGTCACTTTACCCCAACGCCGACGGCCTCGCCGTGCACCCGACCGAGAGCGATCCCGACCGCGGCAATCCCGAATCCGGTGAGGCCTTTCGTCGGGACACTGGTAAAGACCTCGCGAGCGCGGGACCCGCGGAGCGGTCAACCTGGTACAACCAGGCTTACGCCCGGTTTCTTCGCATCTTTTTCAGCCGGGCGCGTGAACTCAGTCCCGGCCTGCAATGCACCATGGCCAACTGCTGGTGGCAGGATGGGCACCCCGGTATCTACCGTGAGATCCTGCCGGAGTTCGCCCGCATCGCGGTCTGGCATTATGAATGGGAAAAGACCGTCGCCGCGGACTGGAGCATTCACCAGTGGCTGCGCGCATTCCCGCCCGAACGGTTGCTGTATATGCCGGCCAGCCAGTCCTATCTTTGTCCCGCCGAGCCGGATCAGGCCTTCGCCCGGCACCTGGGCACCGACCGGCTCATCAGCACCGCCCTGGCGTGCGGGGTGCGCAACACGGTCTATTTTGCCGGCTGGGAGATCCTAGGCGAGGAAGCCCGGCTGCTCGATGTCCTGCTTGCGCGTCACCCCACCCTCAGCCTCACGCCGGACGCCGCGCACCGGCGGGAACTCGTGCCGGCACTGTACCAAGACTATTTTGGCACCCGCCGCCGGTTGTTGAGCCCGGACATTTGAATCGAGCCGGCCGTTTTCCTGTCACCAACGAGCCGCCGCCGGCGTCTCCATCCACGCGGCACGGACTGTCCTTTTGAAAATCAGGCGGATTCGATTGCCCGTTCCCGATTTCCCGGCACATCTAAGCATTCCATCATGGCCAAGTCCCGTAGTTCCACCGCTCTCGTTGTCGTTATCCTCCTGCTCCTGGGCGCCGCCGTCGCCGTCTGGTACTACTACTTCCGGACCAGCGAGGGTGCACCCGTCTACTCCACCGTGACCGTGGGCCGTGGCAGCCTCGCCCAGGTCGTGACCGCCACCGGTTCCTTGCAGCCGGTCAAATCTGTCGAGGTGGGCAGCCAGGTTTCCGGCCTGGTCACTGAGGTCCTCGTGGACTACAATTCCCCGGTCAAGAGCGGCCAGCTCATCGCCAAGATCGACGCCTCGACCTACGAACAGCGCCTGCGCCAGGCCGAGGCCGACCTTGCCTCGACCAGAGCCAGCCACACCCTCACCCGCCTCAACACCGAGCGCACCCGTGCCCTGCGCGAACGCAACCTGGTCTCCGCCCAGGAACTCGACCAGGCCGAGGCCCAGCTCGCCCAATCCGACGCCGCCCTGCTGACCCGCGAGGCCGCCGTCGAGAACGCCAGGGTGGATCTCGCCCGCTGCTCCATCTTCTCGCCGATCGACGGCATCGTCATCGACCGCCAGACCGACGTGGGCAAGACGGTCGCCGCCAGCTTCAACGCCCCGGTGCTCTTCATCATCGCCAACGACCTCACCCGGATGCAGATCAACGCCTCCATTTCCGAGGCTGACATCGGCAGCGTCCAGGTTGACCAGCCGGTCAATTTCACCGTGGACGCCTTTCCCAACCGCCAGTTCCGCGGCCGGGTCCTCCAGATCCGCAACTCGCCCAAGACCGAGTCCAACGTCGTCACCTACCAGACCATCATCGAGGTCCGGAACGATGATTCGAAGCTCAAGCCGGGCATGACCGCCAATGTTTCCATCGTGATCGCCGAACGCCCCGATGCCCTGCGCATCGCCAACAGCACCCTGCGCGTCCGCATCCCCGAGCAACTTCTCCCTGCGGCCAAGCCCGCCGCCGCCACCCCGGGTGCCGCACCTGCCGGGGCTGCCGTCGCGCCCGTCACCGCCACGCGCGAACAGACGATGGCCATGATGGCCGAGGTCGGGTTTGTCCGCGGCTCCGGTCCGCCGTCGCCCGAGATCCGCGCCAAGCTCGCCGAGCTCGCCAAGGAACGCGGACTGATCCTCCCGGAATTTGGCAGCCGCGGCGCGAGCCGCACCGAGCAGCCCGCCTTTACCATGCGCACGGTGTACAAGCTGGGCGGCACCGCCGGCCAGCCCCGGCCCGAGCCCGTCACCGTGAAGCTGGGCATCACCGATGGCACCCACACCGAGGTCCTCGAGGGTCTCGCGGAAGGTGACGTGCTGATCGTCAGCGCCTTCATTCCCGGGGCCGCGACGACCAACAACACGCCGGCCAGCAGTCCCTTCGGCGGCCCGCGCCGTTTCTGATCTCGCCGCCCATGAGCGCCGTCGTCCAATTGCAGGACATCCACAAGGTCTACGACTCCGGCGAGGTGGCCGTGCACGCCGTGCGCGGCGTCTCGCTCAACATCGAGCGCGGCGAATTCCTCGCCATCATGGGCGCCAGCGGCTCCGGCAAATCCACGCTGATGAATCTCATCGGCTGCCTCGACCGTCCGACCAAGGGCATCTACCGCCTGGATGACATCGATGTCGCCGGCCTCGGGCGCGACGAGCTCGCCGACCTGCGCAACCACAAGCTCGGGTTTGTCTTCCAAGGCTTCAATCTCCTGAGCCGCACCACCGCCCTCGAGAACGTCGAGCTCCCCATGCTCTACGGCCGCCATCACGTCGGCGCCCGCATGATGCGCGAACGCGCCTTGCGCTCATTGGAGAAGGTCGGTCTCGGCAACCGCGCCGACCACTTCCCCAGCCAGCTCTCCGGCGGCCAGCAGCAGCGCGTCGCCATCGCCCGCGCCCTCGTCAACGAGCCGCGCATCCTCCTGGCCGACGAGCCCACCGGCAATCTCGACAGCAAGACCTCGGTCGAGGTCATGGGTGTCTTCCAGCAACTGAACGAGGCGGGCATCACCATCCTCATGGTGACGCACGAGCTCGACATCGCCCACTACTGCAAGCGCAACATCGTCATGCGCGACGGCCGGGTCGTCAGCGACACCTCCGTCACGCAGCGCCTTGATGCCAAGGTTGAGATGCAGCGCCTCCTGAGCGCCGAGGCCGAGCACAAGCTGACCGCGCAAACCTGACCATGCGCCTCACCTCCACCCTCATCGTTTCGTTCCGGGCCCTGCGGCGTAACATCCTGCGATCCGCGCTCACTTCGCTCGGCATCATCATCGGCGTCGCCGCGGTCATCGCCACCGTGAGCATCGGCAACGGTGCCAAGGCGCAGGTCGAGGGCCAGATCGCCAGCCTGGGGCAGAACATCATCAGCGTCTTTCCCGGGACCTCCACCAGCGGAGGCATGCGCGGCGGCTGGGGCTCCGCCAGCAGCCTCACGCCGGAGGACGCCCAGGCCATCCTGACCGAGGTCCCCGGCGTTGTTGCCGTCAGCCCCGAGATGCGCGACCGCAGCCAGGTTCTGGCCAACGGCCTGAATTGGAACACCCAGATCATCGGCGAGAGTCCGGACTTCCTCGCCATCCGCGTCTGGCCGCTCGCCGAGGGCAGCATGTTCACCGAGCAGGACGTGCGCAGCTACTCCAAGGTCGCCGTCATCGGCAAGACCGTGGCCGACCAGCTCTTCCCCGACGGCGATGCCGTGGGCGGGACCATCCGCATCCGCAACATTCCCTTCAAGGTGCTCGGAATACTCGGGACCAAGGGATTCAACTTTTTCGGCCAGGACCAGGACGACACGGTCATCATCCCCTACACGAGCCATCTGCGCCGCGTGGCCCGCCGCCAATACCTCAACTCGATCATCATCCAGGCCGTCGCGCCGGAGCAGATGTCCCTGATCCAGCAGCAGATCACCGATCTCCTGCAGCAGCGCCGCAGCGGTCGCGAACCCGATTTCACCGTGCGCAATCAGGTCGAACTCGCGCAGGCTGCGACCGAAACCTCCCGCACCATGACCTGGCTGCTCGGCGCCATCGCCGGCGTGTCCCTGATCGTCGGCGGCATCGGCATCATGAACATCATGCTCGTCTCCGTCACCGAGCGCACCCGCGAGATCGGCATCCGCCTCGCCATCGGCGCGCACGGCAAGGAGATCATGCTGCAGTTCCTCACCGAGTCCGTCGTCCTCAGCGCCTTCGGCGGCAGCCTCGGCATCGCGCTCGGCATCGGCGCCTCGAAGCTGATGACGCACCTCAACGGCTGGCCCACACTGGTTTCCACCAATGCGATCCTCATCGCCTTTGTCTTCAGCGCCGCCGTCGGCATTTTCTTCGGCTTCTACCCCGCCCGCAAAGCCGCCCAACTCGACCCCATCGAGGCGCTGCGGTATGAATGAACGGGCGCTTTGCGCCCGAACATCCAACATCCAACGCCCAACTTCGAACATCCAAGTGGGGAGCGCCGTCGCCGTAGCTATGAGCGGGAGCGGGCATTACGTAGTGCCGAGCTTCAGCCGGCACTGATTCGACCAGGTCACTATGCCGGCGTAGCGGTCCAAGCGCGGGCTGAAGCACCGCACTACGAAACGATCCATCCCAATTGGGTTGAGGATCCAGCAGTTGGATGTTGGAAGTTCGATGTTGGATGTTGGATGTTCACAGATCGCTCTCCGCCATCCGGTTTCTGCAATCCGGTTTTCAAATTTGAGCGTTGAGCGTTAAAAGTTAAACGTTGAGCGTTCCCCCTGCACCACCATGCCGCCACTCCGCCTGATCCTGTGTTTTCTGTTCGGAGTCCTTTCGGCCACCGCCGCCGAAACACCCAAGACGCATTTCGACTATCGTCGCGAAGCCGTCGCCGCTCATCAGCGCCAGGACTACCCGGCCATGGCCGCCGCCTGCGAGGCGGCGCTCCACCTGCGGCCCGACTCCCCGCGCTACCTCTTCAACCTGGCGCTGGCGCAAACCCTCCTGCAGCAAACGGACAAGGCGCTCGACACGTTGCGCCGGCTCGCCGCCCTTGGCGTCAGCATGTCGGTCGAAAAGACCCCGGACTTCGCGCCGTTGCAGACCCTTCCCGCATACGCCGCGATCCTCGCCCGCTTCGCCGCCAACCGCGCGCCGCAAGGCGAAGCCAAGACCCTGCATGAGCTCGCCGGCACCACCGGCATCCTGGAGGGCCTGGCCTGGCGCAAGGCGACCGGCGACCTGTTCCTCGGCGACGTTCATTCCCGCTGTGTCTGGCGGCTCGAACCCAACGGCACGCTCTCCAAATTCTCCGCTCCGCCCGAGCTCTACGGCGTCTTCGGCCTCGCCGTGGACGAAGCGCGCGGAGCCCTGTGGCTCGCCACGACGGCGGGGCCCGAGATGTCGGGCTACACCGAGGCCGACAAGGGCCGCGCCGGCCTGGCCGAACTCGACCTGACGACTGGCGCCCTTCGACGGCTGCTGCCGGTTCCCGCCACGGGCGAAGATCACCTGATTAGCGACCTCACGCTGGCGGCCGACGGCACGATTTACCTGACCGACAGTGCCACCCCGCTAATCTGGCACCTGCCGCCGGATGCCACCCAACTGACGGTATTTTGCACCCTGCCATCTTCCACCTCGCTGCAAGGCCTCGCCCTCGTCAACCGGGGCAAGACGCTGCTCATTTCAGACTACGCCAACGGCCTGTTCACCATCGACCTCCTGGACCGGGCCGTTCGCTCCCTGTCCCCGCCTCCCGATGTCACCCTGCTCGGCATTGATGGCTTGCTCGCGAAGAATCGCACCATCGTCGCCGTGCAAAACGGCATCAACCCGCAGCGCCTCGTGCGCTTCACGCTTTCGCCCGATAGCCGCTCGATTGCGGAATTCACCGTCCTCGCCGCGAACCTCCCCGGCATGGACGACCTCACCCTGTCCACGCTCATCGACGGCCAGCCCGCCTTCATCTCCAACAGCGGCTGGTCCAAATTCGCCGGCGCCAAGGAACCGCCGCCGCCACACACCGGTCGCATTATGCAGCTGCCGCTGCCCTAGCGGGCAGCGGAACAT
>CAZFHG010000078.1:11496-14848 GCA_964518665.1 uncultured Opitutaceae bacterium
TCCTCCTGACCGCCGCCTCCCTCTCCGCCGCTCCCACCTACCGGGAGGCTCTCGATCTGTACAAGGCGCAGAAATATCCCGAGGCCCGCCTCGCCTTCCAGCAACTGGCCGCCGAGGAACCCGCCAACCCCAAGTACCGCTACTTCCTCGGCATGGTCGCCCTGCGCCGCAATGATTTCGACGAGGCCATCAGCCAGCTCGAACAGTCCACCGTGCTGGCGCCGGGCAACTCCGACTACTTTGCCGAGCTCGGCAACGCCTACGGCAGCGCCGCCCGCAAGGCCGGCGTGCTTTCGCAGCTCTCCCTCGCCAAGAAATGCCGCCTCGCGCTGGAGAAGGCCGTCGAGCTCAACCCCGACAGCCTCGACGCCCGCAACGGCCTCATCAGCTTCTACCGCCAGGCTCCCGGCTTCCTCGGCGGCGGCATGCCCAAGGCCTACGTCCAGGCCGAGGAGATCCGCAAACGCGATCCCGTCCGCGGCGCCCTCATCCTCGGCCAGCTCTACGCCAGCGAGCGACGCTTCGACGAGGCCTTCACCGTCGCCCTCGAACACGTGCAGCTCCAGCCCGAATCCTATCTCGCCCATTACACCATGGGCCGCCTCGCCGCGGAAAGCGGCCAGCGCCTGGATGCGGGTGAGAAACACCTCCACCACTGTCTCGAGCTCACCCCGGCGAAGGACGAACCCTCCCACGCCGCCGTCCACTGGCGCCTCGGCAACATCGCTGAACGCCGCCGCGAAAGCGCCGCTGCTCGCACCGCCTACGAAACCGCCCTCAAGCTCGACCCCAACTTCAAGCAAGCCACCGCATCACTCGCCAAGCTGAAGCCGTGAGCATTGAATCCGGAAAGCGGAAACCGGAGAGCTGAACTAGGGAAAACCTGAAACTTGAGACCTGAAACCTGAGTTTGAGACGTGAGCAAAGTCCGGACATTGGACAAGTTCAGGTCTCAGCTCTCAGGTTTTCCTTTCCGGTTTCCGAAATCTGGTTTCCGAAATTCAGTACCTTCCGTATTTTTTCCCGGCCTCAAAATACGCATCCAGATTCTCCCGCGGCGTTCCTTCGCGGAAACTGTCCGAGCTCCCGAGGATGAACCCGCCGCCGGGCTTGCCGATTTCCAAGGCCGCCCGCACCGCCGCATCAATGCTCGCCGGGGTGCCGTCCTTCACCACGTGCAGCAGGTCAATGTAGCCTTTCAGCGTGGTCCGGCCGCCGATGGTGCGTTTGGCCAGCGCCAGATCGAAGTCACCCGTGGGCGGCGGCGTGCAGGTCTCCAGCACATCCACGCCGGTGACCGCGATCATGTCCATCGAGCCCGCCAGGCGACCGTCGTCGTAGTAGTCATAGATCGCGCCGTACTTGTGCGTGAGTTCCACGTGTTCACGAATCAGCGGCACGAACACCTCCGCAAAGATCGCCGGCGACCAGCCCGCCGAGAGCGACGCAAAATACCACGTGCCGAAGATGCACTCCGCCCCGCCCTCCAGTGCCGCCTTGATTTGCGCGAGGGAGCGCTGGTGGAAGAGGGCGATTTGTTCGTCGAAAAACGGACGGTCGTCGTAGTAATCCACCATGAGGTCCTGCATGTCGCGGGCATGGCCGGCGTTGTGATCCAGCGCGCAGCGGATGACGATCGAGACCACGCCGCGATCACCCATCTGCCGAACCATGGGTGCGAGGAAATCATAATTGGTGTTGATCGGGGCCAGCATGGAGCGGAGCGCCGGGAGGTCCGCCGGGCCCTTCACCAGGTGCTCCGTTCGCACGGGATTGGGCGTCACCCCGAATTCCCGTCCCGACGGCGGGATTAAAATGCGGTCCGACAACTTTCCCGCCGGCGTATGAAACGTGCGCTCCACCGCCGTGAAGTCGCCTTCCTGGTATTTGCGTTGGTCAACTTTCACCCCTGGCAGGTCGTACCGGTCGGGGAATTCATCCACGACATTCAGCGTCCCATCCTCCACCGGGTACATCTGATCCAGGTCCGGGAACACCCGCAGATGCGTGGCGAGATCCTGGCTCCCATGCTCGGCAATCAACCAGGCCCACACCCGGGGCGCGATGGGCACACGATCGGGATTTTCGTGGCGAATCGTCGCCAAAATGCGTTCGCGGCCGGTCATCGCAGGCTTGGGCATTGATTGTTGGGCGGACATCCGCATTACGCGGGCGCCGTCCACTTCCAATCTGGAGTCCCGTCACTGTCTTGTCGACCCCGCAGACCATATCCCTTTCCTCCCGTAGGCAGCCCGCTTGCGGGCGCAGTTTGGACGCCCGCAAGCGGGCTGACCTACCGCGGTTCTACCCATACATATACCGGTTTTATGGGGATCAATTGGACTGCGCCAATCCAGCCCGACAGGTCGCAGACCTGCCCTACTTCCAACCATTCCGCGCTGACGGTCTTCGCTTCGTGTCCGTTCGCGCCTTTCATGGTTCAACCCCTGCCCGCACACAGCGGAAGGCTTGCCTCCGGGCCGGGTGGCGTTGTCCTTACCTGCGCCCATGCCGGTCCCGCCCATCGTCGCCTTCAACCACGTCGTGAAACGCTACGGCGAAGGGCCGGTCGTGATTGATGGGATCGACCTCACCGCCGCGCCGGGCGACTTCATCAGCCTCATCGGACCGAGCGGTTGCGGCAAATCCACCCTGCTCCGGCTCATCGCCGGTCTCAGTCCGCTCACGGGCGGCTCTCTGACCGTGGACGGCCGCACGCCGGAGGATGCCGCGGCCGAACTGGCCTTTGTCTTTCAGGAACCGACCCTCCTGCCCTGGCTCACGGTCGCGCACAACATCGAGGTTGCCCAGCAACTGCGCGGCGTGTCCGCCACCGACCGCGCCAACGCCCGCCGCAGGGCCGTCGAGTTGGTCCGCCTCCACGGCCGTGACAGCGCCTACCCGCGGCAGCTTTCCGGCGGCCAGAAAATGCGCGTCTCCCTCGCCCGCGCCCTCACGCTGGAGCCGAAGATCCTCCTGCTCGACGAACCCTTTGGCGCGCTTGATGAAATGACCCGCGAGCACTTGAACGAGGAACTGCTCGACATCCGCGAGAAGCAGGCGTGGACCGCCTTCTTCGTCACCCATTCGGTCGCCGAGGCCGTGTTCCTGTCGAACCGCATCATCGTGATGTCGGCCAATCCCGGGCGCATCCACCGCGAGGTTCGCGTGGATTTTCCCTACCCACGCACCGAGGCCACGCGCCTCTCGCGGCCCTACCATGATCTCGTCGCCGAGGTCTCCGGCCTGCTCCGGTCGGTGGAGAACACCTGAGCCATGCGCCGCCCCTTCCTCAACATCCTGCTCCCGCTCGGCACCGGCCTGCTCATGGTCGCCTGCTGGTACGCCGTGC
>CAZFHG010000079.1:0-14798 GCA_964518665.1 uncultured Opitutaceae bacterium
GGCGCCGAGGGCCTTCTTGCTCATGAACGTGGAGTCGAGGATTTCGCCGGCCTTGAGCGGGGTCTTTTCCTTGAGGACGACGGTGGGCTTTTGCACCGGCTTCCCGTCAACGAGTTCGGGAGTGGGCACAAATTCGATCTTCACGGTGCAGGCGGCGGGGACCGTGACGGACTGCTCGTTGGAGCAGAAGTCGTCGTGACCTAGGGTGGCGACGCGGGTCTTGGAATCAGGTGACCAGGCGCCCATGGAGTGCGGGTGCTTGCGGGCGTAGTCCTTGACGGCCTTGGGGGCGCGGCGGTCGGAGTTGCCTTCGCGGATGACCGGGTTGACGGCGCTGCCCTTGATCTTGTCGTAGCGGGCGCGGACTTCCTTTTCGGCGTCGGTCTTGGGGTCGGCCGGGTAGCTGGGCAACTTGCTGCCTTTGGCTTGCAGCTCGGTGATGGCCTCAACCAACTGCGGCACGGAAGCGCTGATGTTGGGGAGCTTGATGATGTTGGCCTCGGGCTTGAGGGTCAGGGCGCCGAGTTCGGCGAGGTGGTCGCCCACGCGCTGCGCCTCGGTCAGCGACTCCGGGAAGGCGGCGAGGATGCGACCCGCGAGGGAGATGTCCCGGGATTCCACCGCGATGCCGGCATGCTTCGTGAAGGCCTGCACGATCGGCAGCAGGGAATAGGTGGCGAGGGCGGGGGCCTCGTCAGTTTTCGTGTAGATGATGGTGGGTTTGACGGCGGACATGAGTGTAAAGGGCTGTAGCGCTGAAGGACTGAAATGCTGGGTAAGCCGGTGAGGCTACGTGCCGGCCAGTTGGTCGGTCAAAGGCAATTTCCGTGATTCCCAAGTAGCGCAGGTCTTCGACCTGCCCAGAGCGATTTCCGCCGGCGGAACGCAGCGGCGAGTGTCAGGGCGCGGCCATTGCGGCACGCCCCTGGATGCGACGATTGGCCGGCGAAGATTGAAAGGCGCACACAAGGTGCGTCCCTGCAAAACAGGGCATGGCGGGCGGGCCGCCCGCGCTCCCGGGTTCACTTCAGATGGAACCCGAGCGCATCCAACTCACTGAGGGTGAACGGGGCGCTGGCCATGACTTCCTCCAGCTTGTCGAGGGCCTCCTTGAGCGACGTAGCATCGAAGGTGGCGACGCCGTCGTCGGCATCGTGCAGTTGCACGGCCCAGTGGCCGGTCTCGGGCGTGGCGCCGGTTTCGAAGAGCGAACCGTACAGGTAGTTGCCCGGAAGCCCCGGATGCGGACCCGTGCCAGGGATCAGTAGCAGGCTATGGACGGGATCGTGCACCGCGAGCTTGGCGCGGTGGTGGACGGGGCGTCCGACCACCCGAATACGGAAACCTTCGGCCCGCGGGCGGTGGGCCGCTGGTAGGTAGGCGAGGTAGCGGTCGAAGATGGCAGGGTTGGGTTCCAAGGCCTCCGGACTGATGCGGCCGGCGATCAGGTCAGGCAAATTGGCGGCGTGAAATAGCGGCACCTTCGTGAGGGAACGGGCCGTCACGTGTCCGTCCTTGAAATCGGCGGAGGCATACACCTGATGCGTTCCGCGCAGGCGGCGGAGGGCATCCTGGTAGGCGGGCGTACCCGGTACGGCGCCGACGGGATGGTGTTCGATCATTTCAAGGACGGTCTGATCAAATTGGGCGTGGGGATCGGCGGACATGGGTAGGTGGACCGACCGTGGCGGCGACTTCCGCCGCATGCAAGGGCGCGTTGGCCGCACTTCTTGCCTTTCTTGTGCGTTTACATCCGCGCCCGGACTGGCACAGTGGCCGCACCCCAACCGGTGCGCCCTTCGGCCGGTTCATCATGTCCAACCCACACTATGATCTGATCGTGATCGGCTCGGGACCCGCCGGCGAAAAAGGTGCGGCGCAGGCGGCCTATTTCGGCAAGCGGGTGGCCCTCATCGAGCGCGAACCCGCCCTCGGCGGGGCTGCGGCCAACACCGGCACGCTGCCGTCCAAGACCCTGCGCGAGACGGCGCTGGTCCTTTCGGGTTTCCGCCAGCGCGGACTCTACGGGGTCAACATGACCTTCAAGGAGCAGGTCACGGCGCGCGATTTTCTGTTCCGGGAGCGACTGGTGCGGCAGACCGAGCAGCAGCGCATCAAGGCCAACCTGCAACGCCACCGCGTGCACGTCCGCCAGGGCCTCGCGCGCTTTGTGGATCCGCACACGGTCGCACTGACCGGCGCCGGAGCCGCGGCGCAGTTGCTCACGGCGGACTTTGTGCTGCTGGCCACGGGATCGCGTCCCTATCGCCCCGAGGTGTTTCCCTTCAACGATACACGCATCTACGACTCCGACACGATTCTCAACCTGCACGACATTCCCGGCGAAATGCTCGTGGTTGGCGGCGGGGTCATCGGCTGCGAATACGCCTGCATGTTCGCCGCGCTCGGCATCCGCGTCACCCTGCTCGAGGGCCGCGAACGGCTCCTGACCTTCCTCGACCCGCAGATCTCCCAGACCCTCACACGCAGCATGATCGAGATGGGCGTCGATGTGCGTTTCAAGGAGACCGTGGCCGCGGTGCAGAGCACGCCCGAGGAATTGAGCGTCACGCTGGCCTCCGGCGGGAAACTGAAAACCGATACGATCCTCGTGACCGCGGGCCGCAGCGGCAACACCGACAAGCTCAACCTGGCCGCCGCCGGCCTCGAGGCGGGCAAGCGCGGCGTGATCGAGGTGAACGCCCACTACCAGACCAAGGTGCCCCACATCTACGCGGCGGGTGATGTCGTCGGGTTCCCCGCTCTGGCGGCGACCTCGATGGAGCAGGCGCGCGTCGCCATGGTGCATGCCTTCGACCTCAAGTACAAAACCCGCGTCGCGCCCATTCTTCCCTATGGCATCTACACCATCCCCGAGTGCTCGATGGCCGGCGAGACGGAGGAGTCGCTGACCAGGCAGGCGCGACCCTTCATTGCCGGCATCGCCTATTACCACTCGAACGCCCGCGGCCAGATCATCGGGGCGCAGCACGGGTTTCTGAAGCTCCTTTTTGACATGGAGAACATGAAGCTGCTGGGCGTGCATGTGATCGGCGAGCAGGCCACCGAGCTCGTGCACACCGGGCTCATGGCGCTGCAGTCCGGGGCGACGGCGGAACTCTTTATCGAGACCTGTTTCAATTACCCGACGCTGGGTGAGCTCTACAAATATGCGACGTACGACGCGCTCGGCCGCCGCGCCAAGCTGCGCGGCGAGTCGCTGGCGCCGTTCAATGAGGAAGGGCAGGCGACGGACGGTTCGTCGGACGCCACCGGCAGTGCAGTATGAGCGAAGCGCAAAAACCATCCGACAGGCCGACACGGGGGAAGAGGGAGGCCGCGGCACCGGCGGAGAGTGCGGAGGACTCCGCAGAATTTTCGCTGCTGGCGTTCGACAATTGGCGGGTGAATGCAATCGTGCCGCCGCTCCTTTTCGCGCTGGCCTGGCTGGCGGTGATCAGTCCGTTTGGATTTCTGCTGAAAGGGTTCCAGGTCTGGATGCACGAATTCGGGCATGCGACGGCAGCGTGGCTGACCGGCCGGAAGGCGACTCCGCTGCCGTTCGGCTGGACCCCGGTTGAATCCGACTATTCGCACTTCGTCTACTTTGGGCTGCTCCTGCTGTTCGGTATCCTATTCGTGGCGGGATGGAAGGAGCGCAAGGTGTGGCCGATGATCATCGCGGTTGGCCTGGCGGGCGCGCAGTACTACCTGACCTGGCGCATGCCGGAGCACCGACAGGAGTTCTGGTGGGGCGCCTTTGGCGGAGTGGGCGGGGAGTTTTATCTCAGCGCGCTGATGATGGCGGTTTTTTATGTGCAGCTCCCGGAGAAATTCAAATGGGGCGGTTGCCGGTATGTTTTCTTTTTCCTCGGGGCGGCGTGCTTCCTGCAAACCTATGGGTTCTGGCGCGACGTTTATCTCGGTCAGGCCGACATCCCCTATGGTTCGATGATCAGCGGCGAGGACGATGCGAACGGTGACATGAACAAACTCGTTAACGACTTCGGATGGACGCAGAGCATGATCCGCCGGACCTTCATGGCCCTTGGCAATTACTGCCTGTTGGGTCTCGCGGTGGTTTACCTCGCCTTTCTCCTGCGGCTGAACCTCGTGGCCGACTGGGTGGTGGGGATGTTTAACCGGTCGAAGACGGCGGGTGAGTGAAGCGATCCCAGCGGTTCAGGTAGGAGCCTGCTTGCAGGCGATAGGCTGGGTGTAGGGGCGCACCTTGTGTGCGCCCTCGGGCGTGGACGAGCGACGCCCCTACAGTTCGCCTGCAGGCAGCCTCCTACCTCAAATACCCAGACTACTTCAGCGTTTCGTGAAACAATAGCAGCGGTACGAAAGCTGGCCGGCGGCGAGCGCGTTGTAGATGCGCGAGCCGCGGGTGCCGGCAAAGTCGCGGCCCAGCCCATGCAGGAATGGCGGCAGATGGCGCGCGATGAGGCTTTGCGAACGGGCCGAATTCAGGTCCATGCCGCGACGCACGCCGTCGTTGATCAGCTCGGAGCGAACCATTTGCAGCGGCGCAGCGGCGAGCGCCGCCTCCCAGGCCGCGAAATCGCCGCCGGATTCTTCGTCGCGAAAGCGGAAATCCGCATAGAGAAAGTGTCCGCCTGGTCGTAGCACACGGGACGCTTCCGCCAGAAATCGCGGGAATGAGGGGTAGCAGTGCGAGGCTTCGACGTTGAGGACCGCATCGAAGGCATTGTCCGGAAACGGCAGGTGCTCCGCGTCGCCCTGGATGAATTGCAGTCCGTTTATGGCGTGGCGCTTTTGGCAGAAGCGAATCCCGGTGGCATTGAGATCCAGGCCGGTGTAGCGGGCGGGTTGCAGTGTGCGGGTGAGGTAGGACGCACCGCCGCCGTGGCCGCAACTGACCTCGAGCACATCCTTCCCGCGCAGGTTAACCTGTGTGGCCACGTGGTGATAGAGTTGGATGCAAGCCCGGTTGGGTTCGTCGGCGGGCGAGAGCGGCAGGCCCATCGGCGGATCGGCTTCGTAGGCGTAGTTGAGAAACAGCACCTCCTCCTCCCGCAGGCGGCGCGTGAGGAAGGGATACCAGAACTTCCAGACCGCCTTGCGCAAAACGCCGAAGGCAAAAAGGTGATCGATGAGGGGCATGGGGCGGATTGAAGAAGACAGCTTTTGCGACCGAAGCCATCGCGAATCGGTTTTACTGTAGGAGTGGCTTTATGCCGCGATGTGCGCTCACAATCGCGGCATAAAGCCGCTCCTACAGCCAGGTTTCGCTGCCGAGCGGCTGTACAGTTTGATTGGCTGATGTCTTCCGCGCCCTGAAGGGACAACTCCGGCTTGCGCCTGGAGCCCAAAATTGCGGCACTGGGGCAGTCTCCATTTTTATCATGAGCCTCTTCATCGGCATCGATTCCGGCACCCAGAGCGTCAAGGCGGTCGTCCTCGACCTCGAGACCCGCAAGGTCATCGCGGAGGCCCGGGCACCGCACACGCTCATCGCCGGCCTGCCGGTTGGGCACATGGAGCAGCATCCGCAGGAATGGACCGCGGCCATGGACCGGGCCATTGTCGAAGCGACGGCCAAGGTTGATCGGCGCCAGGTGCGCGGCATCGGTGTATCGGGCCAGCAGCACGGCTTTGTGCCGCTGGATGCGCAGGGACGGGTGATCCGGCCGGCCAAGCTCTGGTGCGACACGTCCACAGTCGCAGAGTGCGCGATCCTCACGAAGCGCTTGGGTGGTGAGAAGGCGGCGATCCGCAAGGCGGGCCTGGCGTTTCTTCCGGGCTTCACGGCCCCGAAGATTCTTTGGCTCAAGCGGCACGAGCCGGCGAATTACCGGAAACTGCGGCACGTGCTGCTGCCGCATGATTACCTGAATTTCCACCTGACCGGGAAATACTTCATGGAACCCGGCGATGCCTCCGGCACGGCACTGCTCGATGTGCGGAAGCGCACGTGGTCGGCGGCGGCGATCTCAGCCGTGGACAAAAACCTCGCCGATTGGCTGCCGGCGCTGGGTGATTCCGGAGCCATCGTCGGCACGCTGAGTGCCGAGCGGGCGGCGGCCTATGGTTTCGCGGCCGACGTCGTCGTGAGCGCCGGCGGCGGCGACAACATGATGGGCGCCATTGGCACCGGTAACGTTTCGCCCGGGGTGGTGACGGCGAGCTTCGGCACCAGTGGCACCATCTACGCCTTTGCCAAAAAACCGGTGGTTGATCCGCAGGGTGAGATCGCGGCCTTCTGTTCTTCGACGGGCGGCTGGCTGCCGCTGCTCTGCACGATGAATGTGACCACGGTGACCGAGCAGATGCGGGGACTTTTCGGCCAGGACCACGCCGCGCTGGAGGCCGCGGTGGCGTCGGCGCCGGCCGGAGCGGGCGGCTTGGTGCTGCTGCCGTACCTCGCGGGCGAGCGCACGCCGAACGTGCCTGCCGGCTCGGGGGTGCTGCTCGGCCTCAACCAGAAGACTTTCAACTCCGGCCACCTCGCTCGGTCGGCGATGGAAGGCGTGACTCTGGGCATGAACTATGGCTTGCGCCGGCTGGCGAGCCTTGGGGTCAGGGCGAAGGAGATCCGCGTGACCGGCGGCGGCGCGAAATCGGCTGTCTGGCGCCAGATCATGGCCGATGTGTTCGGCGTGCCGGTTGTCGCCATGGTCGAGGACGAGGGCGCCGCGCTCGGCGGGGCCATCCAGGCCGCATGGGCTCTGGCGCGACAATCGCGTCCGAAGGCTGCCATCACGGAATTCACCGAGGGCGTCGTGGCCGTGAATGCGGCGACGCGCTGCGAACCGAACCGGGCGAATGTCTCCCGCTACCGCGAACTGCAGGACCTGCAGGATGAGCTCAGCCAGCGCTTGCGGCCGGTGTTCGAGCGGCAGCGCAAGCTCGCGGGTTAGAGTGTAGGTCGGGGATTCCAATCTCCCCGCTCTGCAATTGTTCACCAGCACGAACCAGTGCCGGCTGAAGACCGGCACTACGAAGAGGTAGCTGATACGGAGGCTTGCGTAGCGCGGAGCTTCAGCCCGCGCTGAGTACGCTTCGAATGGGGTTCACCGCCGACCCATCCCCGGGCTGCGGCCGAATCTCAGGCGGTAGGCGCGGCAGAAGGTGTTGCTGCTCGTGAAGCCGCAGGCGAGGGCGATTTCCTGCACGCTCAACTCCGTAGCCTGCAGCATCGCCCGGGCGTGTTCGAGCCGCAGCCGGCGGAGCATCACGCCGGGTGACTCCCGATAGCGCGCACTGAACTCCCGGATGAAGTGCTCCCGGCTCACACCGCATTTCAGCACGATGGTCTTCAGATTCACGGGCGATCGGAAATGGCTGCGGATGTAATGCGAGCCGAACTCGATCGGATCGGTCGTGCGGGTGTCCTGCACCTGTTCGCGGTATAATGCGATGAGGAGCCGGAACAGCAGTTCCGACTCGTGCAGTCGGTCCCGGAACTGGCGATGCCCGTAGCGCTGGATCACCTCGTCCAGGAGTGCGGTCGCCTCGCTGGCATCCGGCATGCGGACGACCGACCCGAAGTCGGCCCGCAGTCGCTCGAAGATTCCCTGGGCGCCGGCGGGGACGAAGGCGATGAACCGCAGACGGTAGGGTTCGCTGGCCTCCGGTGGATAGCCGTAAGTGGTCGGCTCATGGTGGGTGAAGATCATGGCGTGCCCCGCTGGCACCAGTTGCCGGCCCTGCGCATCGCTGTAGAACGCCGCGCCCGAGAGCGTGCGCTGGATCACAAAGCTGGCCGGTCCTTCGCGACCGGAGTTCTCGAACCGGTAGGCGGTGGTGCGATGGATTTCCTCGTCGCCATGCTGGATGAAGGGGAAGGGATCGGGTGCGGTCATCGTACATTCATCACATTATGCACATGACCAATCAATCTTTTGCTATCGTGCCCGGTCGGTCAGCAGCGCAAAGTGGCCGGGTTCCACACCTCCACACCCCGTATCAATCACAATAATCCCATGAGCAATTCAGTCAAAAAGACCGGCGGCCACGCCGACCACACGAAGGATGCCGCCGCCCGCGGTCTGCCCGGCCAGTTGCTGCGGCCGATCAAGATCACGATGCTGGGCGCCGGCAGTGGCTTCACGCCGCGGCTCATGAACGACGTCCTGCGCATCCCCGGCGACCAGGGTGGCACGATCGCATTGGTGGACATTGACCGCGAGCGGCTCGACACGATGACGAAGCTCATCACGCGCCTCACCCAGCAACTGGGTAAGAAGGACTGGAATGTCATCGGCACCACCAACCGCCGCAGCGTGATGGCGGGTTCCGATTACATCGTGAATTGCATCGAGGTCAGTGGCACGGCCTGCGTGCGCTTCGACAACGACATCCCGGCGAAGTACGGCATCAACCAGTGCATCGGCGACACGATCGGCCCCGGCGGTTTGTTCAAGTCCATGCGCACGATCCCGGTTTTCCTGCAGGTGCTGAAGGATGCCGAGGAGCTTTGCCCGGACGCGATCGTCCTCAATTACACCAACCCCATGGCGATGATGTGTCTCGCTGCGGGGCGCACGTCCTCGATGCAAATCGTGGGTCTCTGCCATTCGGTCCAGGGCACGAGTCATCTTCTTGCAGGACGTGCCGGGGTGCCGGTGGCGGAAATGGATTGGGAATGCGCGGGCATCAACCACCTCGCCTGGTTCACCAAGCTCGAGCACAAGGGGCGCGACCTGTATCCGTTGCTCAAACGCAAGGCCGCCGCCGACCTGGCCCGCGCCTTCAAGGAAGGCCGGCCGAAGAAGCCGAAGCGGATCAGTCTCTCGCAGTGGGACACTCCCGAGTGGCACAAGGACATGGTCCGGAAGGACATGATGCTGCATTTCGGCGCCTTCATCACCGAGTCGAGCGGCCACCTGTCCGAATACCTGCCGTATTATCGCAAACGTCCCGATCTCGTGCAGCGCTACAGCCGCGAAGGCTACGAGGGCGGCACCAGTTTCTATGCGAACAACTGGCCGACGTGGCGCAAGAATGCCGACAAGCAGCGCCTGCGCATGCTGGCCGGCAAGGAGCCGATGGACTGGGCGCGCAGTTGGGAGTATGCGAGCTGGATCATCGAGGCCCGCGAGAAGGATTCACCGTTCCGGATCCACGGCAATGTCATGAACAACCACGGCGGCGCCGGGCAGTTGATCACCAACCTGCCGGCCGACGGCTGCGTGGAGGTCGCCTGCATGATTGATCGCAACGGTATCAATCCCACCCGCTACGGCGCGCTGCCGCGGCAGATGGCGGCGCTCTGCGATTCGAACATGCGGATGTTCGACCTCGGCGCGCAGGCCTGCATCGAGCGCTCGGTGGACTTGGCGATCCATGCCCTGATGCTGGATCCCCTGAGCGCGGCGGTCTGCAGTCCGTCCGAGATCAAGCAAATGACCCTGGAGATGTTCAAGGCGGAGAAGAAGTTCCTGCCCGGGTACAAATAATGGGCTCCGCGGATCTCCGCTGAATTCCGGATGTAGGGCGGGGATTCCGTCGTGACCTCCTAAGCCTTGGCGAAGGAGGGTCCGCCTGGGAGCGCGACCGCCCTCGGTCGCAATCGTGCGCAAACATATCGGGCCGAGAAAGATAAAGAGAACGAGAAAGATAGGATTCCAGCGGATTACGGTAATAGGCGGGGATCCTCCTTCGCCGAGGCTTCGGAGGACACATCGGAATCCCCGCTCTATACCACGCGGCGACCGACCACGATCAGGTCTCGCTCGATGCCGTCGAGAACTGCCACGCGCGGGTAATGGCCCCAGCGTGCGAAGCCTAGTTTCTCAAACAGCCTCAGACTTGGTTCGTTGTGGGCAAAAATGTAACCCAGCAGCGTATGCAGTCCCAACGCCGGTGCCTGTTCGATGGCGGCTGTGACCAGCCGCCGGCCGAGACTGCGGCGGCGATGAGACTCTGCGACATAGACCGCAATCATGGCGGTGCCATCGTAGGCCGCGCGGGGTGAAAAGGGATCGAAACTCAGCCACGCGGCGACCACGCCGGCATCGTCGAGGACCCAGATCGGGCGGTTGGCGGCCTGATGGGCTTCGAACCAGGCGCGGCGGCTTTCGACCGTGACGGGTTGGAGCTCCGCCGTGACCATGCGGCCGGGAATGGTGGCATTGTAGATGGCCGTGATGGCCGGCAAGTCCTCCGGGGTGGCTGCCCGCAGCAGCGGCGCATCGGCCCGTTCCGTCATGGCTGTGCCGGTTCGGGGGCCGGACGGGCGAATTCCATCAAACGGATGACATCCTCCAGCCGCTTCCGGATCTGGGCATTTTCCTCCTCGAGGGAGAGCTTGTATGTGCTGCCTTCCGTGAGTCGTTCGGCATACTCGAGGCTGATCACGTAAACGTACCCATTGCGGACAAACAGCATGTTGCCGCGCTTGGCGACGTACGGCGGTGCCCCGGGCACGGGTTCGGCCAGCCGGTGGGTGAACATGGAACCGCCCGGGATCAGCGTATAGACCACCAGCGTGCCATCCATGAGCTTGGGCGCGTACTCCACGTTCTCAACCTTGGTGTCCGGATAGGCCTGCTGGAAATCCGGGAAAACATAACTGCTGAAGAAATAGCTCAGGTAATCCTTGTGACCGCGGGTGGAGAATTCCCATCGCTGGGTGGCATCCTGCTGGAAGCAGCCGATGGTGATGTGAATCGTGAACTTGTCCTGGAAGACCACGGCATTTTCGCTGTCCGAGATGGTGCCGCCCAGTTCCTGCAGGACCGGCGAGGTGATGCGATAGGCGCCGCTCGGGGCGGTGTAGACCTTGTCCTTGACCTTGCCGAAGAGCGGCATGCGCCCTTCCTGGGCGGTGCCAGGCATCGGGCAGGTCAGCGCTATCAGGCCAAGCAGCAATAGGCGTCGCATGCGACCAGAGTGCACGCCGGCCGCAGGCTTTCAAGCCGGTGCTGCAAGAGTTTGCCAGAGCTTGACCGGCACCGCCTCGGGGCGCGTTTCCGGTCCCAGCCCGGCGCGGGCCAGGTCGGCGAGCCAGGCCGCCCCGCCATCCGGCATCCGGTGGCGGAGCAGGGCGCCGAGTTGCTTGCGCCGCTGCTGAAAGCAGGAGCGGATGAGCGCCTTGGTGGCAGGCGTGAAAACAAACGGCGCGGATTTGCGCACGAGGTGCAACAGGCACGAATCCACATCGGGCCGCGGATGAAAGCAGGCGCCGGACACCCGGTGGCCGGGCGCGACGTCATAGGCCGACTGCAGGAAGATCGAAATCGCACCAAAGGTCTTGCTGCCGGATTCCGCACTGTAGCGCTGGGCGGCCTCCAACTGCAGCATCAGCACCATGCGCACGGGCAATGGGCCGCCGAGCACCGCGTCCATCCAGGGAGTGGAAATGGCGTAGGGCAGGTTGGCCACGATCTTGCAGCCGGCCGCCTGGCCGGCCGGAAGCCCGGCCAGCGGGTGATCCACGGCATCGTCCTCCATGAGGTGAAGTCGCGCGGGATATTCGGCGGCCAGCGTGTTGCGAAGGTGGGCGGCGAGCACCGGATCCTTCTCCACGGCCCAGAGGTCGGCGCCGGCCTCGAGCAGGGCGGAGGTGAGCGTGCCGAGGCCGGGGCCGACTTCGACGACCGTGTCGCCGGCGACCACGCCGGCAAGCTCGAGCGACTTGCGCACGATGTTGCCGTCCACGAGGAAATTTTGTCCGAGGAAGCGCTTCGGCTGGTGGCCGAGGCGGGCGAGCAGGTCGCGCGTGGCGGTGGGGGAAAGCGGCATGGTCAGCCGGCCCGGGCCAGGGCGTCGAGCAGCGCCGCGGTGTCGGGCGTGCGCATCAGGGCTTCACCCACGAGAATGGCCTGGGCTCCGGCGGCTCGGGCGCGGGCGGCCTCGGCCGAGCCGTGGATGCCGCTTTCGCTCACGGCGATGACGCCGGCGGGAAACTGCGGGATGAGCCGTTCGCTGAGACCAAGATCGGTCGTGAAGACGGCGAGGTCGCGATTGTTGACACCGATGATGCGGGCACCGTGGCGGACGGCGCGGGCGAGGTCGGCTTCGTTGTGGATTTCGAAAAGCGCATCGAGACCGGCGGCCTGGGCCGCCTCATGCAGCGCGCGGATTTCGTCGTCAGCGAGTGCGCGGACAATGATGAGGATGGCGCTGGCTCCGGCGGCGCGGGCCTGCCGCACCTGAATGGGATGCACCATGAAGTCCTTGCGCAGGCAGGGCACGGCCGGGGGTTCGGCGCGGAAACGTGCTGTGACGGCCATGAGGTCGTCCAGCGTGCCGCCGAAAAATTTCTCATCAGTGAGCACTGAAAGGGCGCTGGCCCCGGCGGCGCGGTATTTCAGGGCCTGATCAGGGGCCGCCACCCCGCTGGCGATGACCCCGGCGGAGGGCGAGCGGCGCTTGATCTCGGCGATGACCGCGAGGCGGCCGTCGGAGCGGCGCAAGGCCCCGGCGAATGACGGCGGGCGGGGCAGGGAGGCATCGAGGGACGACAGCTCCGTCAGCGGGACGGGACGGACCAGGGCGGCAATCTCCTGCCGCTTCCAGGCCATGATCTCGGTGAGTTTGTCGGTCATCCGGCCAATAGCCGCAAAGCCCGGGCCGGGGCGCAAGAAACAATCTGGTTGAAGTGGGTAGCGCCCGGCCTCTGGACGGCGGGACGGTGCCCGACGGCGTTAAACCCAGCGGTCCGTCCGGAGGCCGGACCCTGCCCACAGCGACTTGGTTGATGGCATGAAGATCGTGCGTCCAACCGGTTTCCCTTTGCGTTTTCGGCGTCAACTTGCGGCGATGATGCCATGAGCGCGATCGAAGAACTCCGCCAGACCATCGCCTGCCTGCGCGGACCGGGCGGGTGTCCGTGGGACCAGGAACAGACGCATGCCTCGCTCGTGCGGTGCCTGATTGACGAGGTAAGCGAGCTGATCGACACGATCGACCGGCTGGATCTGCCGCACATGCGGGAAGAACTCGGCGACGTGCTGATCCAGGTGGTGTTTCATGCCCAGCTCGCCGAGGAAGCCGGGCATTTCGACCTGGAGGACGTGGCGCGCGAGGTGAACGAGAAGCTCGTCCGCCGCCATCCCCATGTGTTCGGGGAAAACAAGCTTGGCACCTCCGAGCAGGTGCTGGTGCAGTGGGAAAAGATCAAGGCCGGGGAAAAGAAGAACGGCGTCGGCGCGGCCGGGAGCGTCTTCAAGCCCCAGCCGCCGCGCCTGCCGGCCCTGATGTTCGCCGAGTCCGTCTGGAAACGGATCCAGGACAAAAAGCTCCCCGTGCCCGCGAGCGTGGACGTCGCCCAGGTCGAGGCGCTCGGCCGGCAGCTCAATGCGGCGGTGTTGGGCCGGATGCTGTTTGAAATTGCCGCGGCCGCCCGCTCCCGGGGACTTGATCCCGAGGAGGCACTGCGGTTGCACACGACCAGGGTCATGCGAGATGTCGAAGCCATCCACCAATCCGCCACCCCCACCGGGACCGCCTGAGGCGCTCATCCGGGAATGGTGGCAGCCGTTCGCAGGGTTCCTGGCGCAGGAACGCCGATATTCGCCGTACACGCTGCGCAACTACCGCCAGGCCTTCGAGGATTTCCACCGCTGGCTGGAAACCTCGGGGCTGTCCGCTCGGCGCTACGACGAGTTGACGGTGCGGGAGGTGCGCGACTTCGTCATCGAGGCGCAGCACCGCTACGGCCGGCGCACCCTGCACAACCATGTTTCCGGCCTCCGGGCGCTGGCCAAGTACTGGCTGCGCCAGGGCAAGCTGCGGCGGAATCCCTTTGTGGGCGTGCCGCTGCCCAAATTGGAAAAGCGGCTGCCCCAGTTTTTGACGGAAGAGCAAATGCGGCGCCTGCTGGCCGGGCCGCAGCGGCTGCTGGAAGAGCAGGGCATCGATGCCTTCACGGCGTGGCGGGATCGTCTCGTGATGGAGCTGCTTTACGGGGGCGGATTGCGTGTCAGCGAGCTGGTGGCGCTCAACTATGGCGCCATTGACCGCGACAGCGGCGTCGCGCGTGTGCTCGGCAAGGGCCGCAAGGAACGCCTGTGTCCGCTGGGTCGGGTCGCGATTGCGGTCCTGGAGAAATTCCGGCGCGACCATGCCGCCGACACAGGGCCGGAGGCACCGGTTCTGGTGAACTCGCGCCACGGCCGGTTTAGTGTCGGCGAAGTCCAGAAGCTGCTGAAGCGCTATCTCGCGCTGGCCGGCCTGCCGCTCGATCTCACGCCGCACAAATTGCGCCACAGTTACGCCACGCATTTGCTGAATGCCGGGGCCGATCTGCGCCTCGTGCAGGAGCTCCTGGGTCACAAGCAGCTCGCCACGACGCAGATCTACACCCACGTGAGCGTGGCGCGGTTGCAGGAGATCTACGCCAAGGCCCACCCTCGGGCCTGAACCGGTCATCGCACCGCGAAAGGTGCGTGTGCGCTTGTGAAACCGGCAGCGCCTGTTAGCCTCAACTCATCGCCAGACCAACCGTCATGTCCCAGCAAAGTTTCGCCGTACTATACTGCCGTCAGCTCGACCTGCCCCTGGCGGAATTCGAGCGGCACATTTTCCAGCGCGCGCTTTACCAGCATGCCCGGCTGTTCACCTGGCTCCTGACCCAGGGGCGCAAGGACTACTTTCGGGCGGACTGGGAATTCATCGAGGATGTGGGGCGACTGACTCGTTATGAGGACTTCTTCGCCGTGGCGCTGGACTACGGCCAGCACTATTCGAACGCGTGGTATCCGCGCCGCGTGCTGCGTCTGCGGGTCTCAACCGAGCGCATGCGCCGATTGGTGCGCGACGTATTCAAAGCGACCCTGGATGACGCGGAACTCGCCGGCACGCTCGCGCCGTTCATGCAGTAAGGT
>CAZFHG010000080.1:0-8770 GCA_964518665.1 uncultured Opitutaceae bacterium
GGCGGTCGCGCTCCCATCCAAGCCATCACCTGCAAGCAGGCTCCGACCTCCAATGCCGCGAGGTGTGAAGCGACCTGGCCGGGCGCGGTTATCACGCGTAGGCGAGGGTGGGGCGGCCGTAGCTGGCGCGGGTGGTGATGAAATAGTCGGCGGCCGGCGCCTCGGGGGCGAATTCGGGGCAGGACTCGGCGATGAGCTCGCGCAGTTGCTCGCGGGCGCGGGCGATGCGGCTTTTCACGGTGCCGACGTTGATGCGCAGGGTCCGGGCGATTTCCTCGTAGGGAAGATTGAGGACGTTGCGCATCGTGAGGATCTCGCGCTGGCGGCGGTCGAGCTGCTCCATGCACCTGGCGATGAGGTCGGTGAACTCGCTCGTGGCGGCTTCCTGCGCCGGATCCTGGTCGGCCGAGGCCACGATGTCGGCGAACGTCGCGTCGCCTTCCTCGCCGAGTGCGTGGTCGAGGGACAGCGAATCCTGCCGGCGGCGGCGGAAGAAATACCAGTAGCGGTTGCGGGCAAGGTTGACGGCGATGCGGTAGAGCCAGGTGGCGAGCGAGGAGTCGCCGCGGAATTTCCCAAGGCCGCGGTGCGCGCGAATGAAAGTGTCCTGCACGACCTCCTCGGCGTCGGTGCGGTTGTGCAGCAGGTTGAAGACGGTGGAGAAAATCTTGGACTGGTAGCGCTCCATGATCTGGACGAAGGCGGTTTCGTCGCCGGCGTTGAAACGTTGGACCAGAACCGCATCGAGGGCGGCATCCGTGGCGCTGTCCGGGTTCTTTTTAGCGAAGGTTTGGGCAGTGTGACTGGATTGCATGACTATGAGGGTTGATCTGAACCCCTGCATCTACCTTGATGCGTGCCAACAGGACGCGGCGCTGTGCAAGCAGCTCCGGGGCAATGGATAATATTTTCACCGGCAAAAAATCGGGTCCAATGCACGGTCGGGATTCATGCAAAAAGCCCGGGCGTTTTCAGCCCGGCCTTGCGGAATGCATGACGACGTTTCAGGCCGCGGCCCGTAAAGGTGGAAGCGAGCGTGCTTGCGCCTGACCCGCGCCCGCAAGCGGGCGGCCTACCGCTGCCGCCCTCTGGTTGATTGGGATTTTGCAGCCATGCCCAAGTTCGCTCCCACATTCTGCGGTGTACTGAAAAACACCCGGACAGAGTGCGCTTGCCTCGACCTCGTTTGCATCGTCTCGTGCTGCGAACGTCATGCAGATACCGAACCTCGAGCAGGCCCGCCGGTTGTTGTGCCGGTTGCAGGACCACATTCGCAATGTCCTCATCGCGGCCCGCGCCAAAAGCGGCAGGAGCTTTGCCAAGGTCGCCGGGGTTACCGCGGCCGACACGATCTACCAGGTGGATCGCATCACGGAGGAGGCGATTTTGGAGTGGCTGGGGCGGCACTGGCCGAAGGCGTGGCCGATCGAACTGGTGATGGAAGGCCTCGAAGGCGAGGCGACGACTTTCCCCCGCGGGACGCCAGTCGGACGCACGGTTTTCAAATGCATCCTCGATCCGATTGATGGCACGCGGAACCTGATGTACGACAAGCGCAGTGCATGGATCCTGACCGCCCTGGCGCCCCAGCGCGGGGCGCGCACGCACCTCGGCGACATTGTGATTGCGGCGATGACCGAGCTGTCCACGAGCAAGATGTGGCGCAGCGACCAGTTGAGCGCCGTGCGCGGCGGTGGCGTGAAGGCACAGTCCTGTGATTTGCAAACCGGACGCCGGCGCGCCCTGCGCGTACGGCCGTCACAGGCGCGGAATTTCGAGCACGGTTTCGCCTCGATCGCCAAATTTTTCCCTGAGGGGAAGGGCCTGCTTGGAGCGGTGGAGGAACGGCTCTGGCACGAACTGGGTCTGCTGGGCAAGAACGGCGGGCAACTGGTGTTCGACGACCAATATCTCAGCACGGGCGGGCAGATTTACGAATTGATCGTCGGACACGACCGCATGCTGGGTGATCTGCGTCCGATGGCTTATGCGAAGATCGGTCTCGGGTCCGCTTCGCTCTGCTGCCACCCCTACGATATCTGCACGGCACTCCTGCTGCAGGAGGCGGGAGGCATCGTGGAAGCGCCGGATGGCCGGCGGTTGCGGGTGCCGCTCGATACGACGACGCCCGTGGCTTGGATGGGTTACGCAAACCCGGTGCTCGCCCGTCGCGTTCGCCCGGTGCTCCGGCGGATCATGGCGGAGATGCTTTGATGATGATCGCCCAAGCTAAGAGTGAGATACGAGAAACCATTCGTTGGGTAGGGCCCGGCCTCCGGACGGGCCGTTCGGCGTGCGCACACTGTTCATGGCCCGCCCGGAGGTCGGACCCTAACCAACGAGCCGTTGCGGCATGGGATTCGTCCCAATAATCACATGGACCCCGTTGCATACACCCGCGAAATCGAACGCACTCGCCCCGACTGCATTGTCTACCGTCCGTCGGCCGAACTGGCGCCCGACGCCGAAAACCAGCAGATCATCGGCCAAGTGACCAAGGGCGGGCATTGGCTGCTCACGTGGACCATGGCCACGCATGAAAACAATCCGGATCAGCATGTGGTGGTCAGCCGCAGCGAGGACCGCGGGGCCACCTGGAGTGCACCGCAGTGGATTGACGGCGCGACTCCGGCGCAGCAGACCGGACCGGAACGCGGCAAGTATCAGGCGAGCTGGCCGTTCTTCATCGCCGCTCCGGCGCTCGGGCGGATCTACCTTTGCTATAACAAGAACATCGGCGTGACCGATGCGCGCAACGACACGACCGGAGTGTTGCGGTTTCGTTATTCGGATGATGATGGCCGCACCTGGTCGGCGCCGCATGACCACCTGAAAATCGGACGCGGGGGAATCGACCATCCCGATCCGGCCATGCCGGTGAACTTCGTCACCTGTTTCCAGAGCATGCTGGCACCGGATGGGGTGCCGCTGGCGAGCCTGACGCGCTGGGGTTCGGGGAGTCCGCACCTGTTGAATGTGAACAGCGAGGTATGGTTCCTGCGGTTTGAGAACTTTCTGACCGAGCGCGATCCGGCAAAACTGGTGATGACCACCTGGCCGGAGGGCGGCACGGGTTTGCAGGTGCCGCATCCCTTCCGCATGAACCAGAGCGTGGCGCAGGAGGCGTCCACGGTGTCCTTGCCCGATGGCCGGTTGTTCACGGTCATGCGCACACTGCAGGGTTCGCTGTACTGGAGCATGTCACGGGATGCCGGACGGAGTTGGGCCTCGCATTGGACAGATCAGGACGAGACCAAGCCGTTGCCGGTGTTTCCGCTGCGCTACAGCGATGACGGTCCACTGGTGCATTCGCCGATCGTCTGCAGCCCGATCTTTGAATACGCGCCGGGCCGGTACTGCCTGATATACTTCAATAACGACGGCTATATCGCCGGAGCCCGGCATCCGACCGATTACCAGGTCAACCGGCGCGACGCGTGGATCGTGTGTGGGCGCTTCCAGCCGGGACCGGGCCAGCCGGTCGTGTTTGGCACGCCGCGTTTGCTGGCCACGGCCGACGGCGTGAAACTCGGGCATTACGGTCGCATCGAGCCGGTGTGCTATCCGAGCTACTTCCGGGATGGCGGCGACCACTGGCTGTGGTATTCGGACCGGAAGCATTTCGTGCTCGGCAAGAAGCTGAATGCGTATCTGGAGTAATGGGGATGAACATCATCGGCGTAGACATCGGCGGAACGAAGTGCGCGCTCAGCGTGCCGGAAGGGGCGGGGGGCGTGCGCGAGGTGGTGCGCTTTGCCACGACCGACGTGCGCGGCACCCTGGAGCGCATTTACGCCGAGATCGCCAAACTCGCGCCGACGCGCGACACCGTTTTCGGCGTCTCCTGTGGCGGGCCGCTGGACGCCAAGCGCGGCCTGATTCTGTCGCCACCGAATCTGCCGGGTTGGGACCGGATTCCGATCTGTGCCGAGCTCACGCAGCGTTTTGGCGGCCGGTCTTGGCTGATGAACGACGCCAACGCCTGTGCGCTGGCCGAGTGGCAGTTTGGCGCCGGCCGGGGCTGTCAGAGCATGATGTTTCTCACCATGGGCACTGGCATGGGGGCCGGGCTCATCCTCGACGGACGGCTTTATGAAGGCGTCACCGGCAATGCCGGCGAGGTCGGCCACCTCCGCATGGCGCCGGATGGTCCGGTAGGCTACGGCAAGTCCGGCTCGTTCGAGGGTTTCTGCTCGGGCGGCGGCATCGCGCAGATCATGCGGCGCCGTGTGCCGGAATTCGCCGGTGCCAGCCTCCTGAAACAATTGCCACCGGACCAGCTCACCGCCCGCGAACTCGGCCGGGCCGCGGAGGCCGGGGATGCGCTGGCGCTGGCGATCTGGCGCGAGGTGGCCGAGCGGCTCGGCGAAGCGCTGGCCTGGTTTGTTGATATCCTGAATCCCGAGCGGATCGTCATCGGCAGCATCTACCAGCGCTGCGAACGCTTCATTGCTCCCGGCATGCAGGCGGTCATCAACCGGGAGGCATTGCCGGACAGCGCGCGGGACTGCCGGGTCGTGCCGGCGGTGTTGGGCGATGAGATCGGCGCGTACGCGGCGGTGGCCATCGCGCGGTATCACGGCGGGGCGAAGTGATTCCCTGTCGGAATGCCTCGCTTCAAATGGTAGGAGCCTGCTTGCAGGCTATGGTAGGGAGTAGTCGTCGCTAACTTCAGCTTGCGAATGATTGCGACCAAGGGCGGTCGCGCTCCCGTCCCATCCATCGCCACTCCAGACCGGCCGCATTTAAAAGAATGACACCCGGCCGGCGATTCGAGTAACCAATTGGTTACGCCCGTTCGTCTTAACTAGCACACGCCTGCCACTTTCTACCTCAACGCGCATGTCCACCACCCGTCGCCCGCTGTTTTTTGACGCCGCCGATCTGCCCCGCATCCGGGCCAATACGACCGACCCGCGGTTCGCGGACTACTGGCGCCAGGAGCTCGCGGCGGATTTGGCTGCGGACACGAAATTCCTCACCACCGAACTGCGCCTGACCAATCATGTGATCCACCTGCTGCGCGCGCAGCGCATCCTGGAGCGGACCTCCTTCATTTATCTCGTCAATCGTGATCCGGCCCAGCTCGCGCTCGCGAAACTGGCCATGCGGCGGATGCTCGATTACCCGGAGTGGGACTGCTTCATCGAGGGCGGCCGGCAGGTGCTGGGCATGCAGCGGGCGACCGAGGGCACGGTGGCGCTGCTGCAGGCCATTGACTGTCTTGGCGACGCCCTCACGGCCGCAGAAGTGGCCGAAGTGGAGCAGGCGGTGCTGACGAAGGGGGTACCGGCCTGCCATGCGGCCGTGTACGGAATGAAATACCCCGACCGCGTGCGCGGCTGGGAATGGAATCCGCGCAGTGAGGTGGACGCCCACCGGCACATCAGCCTCAAGCGCTGGCCGCTCATCCTGAACTCGACCAACCTCAAGGTAGTCCCGACTTCCTGTCTCGGCATCGCGGCTTGTTATTTCCGCGGACGCGTGGCGGCCGCCGACAGTTGGCTCGAGCTGGCCCGGTCGAGCGCGCATTCGTTTGCGACCATGTACGGCAGCGACGGTTGTTACGACGAGGGTATCAGCTACTGGGGATACACCACGCTCTACCTCGCGCTCTTCGCCGAGGCGCTCTGGCGCACACAGGGGATCGATGACCGCAAGCTCATCAACTACCCGGGCACCATCCGCTACGCGCTTTGCAACACCATGCCCCGGGTCAACACCCACCGGAAGGTCGTGGATCACGTGCACGTCCCGGGCTACATGATGCCGACGGTGAAGCCCGAGTTCGACGTCGTGAACCACGGCGATTCGAACGGCGCCGTGGAGGTCTCCGTCGCCGCCTGGGTGGCGCGCACCCACGGTGATCCCGTGGCGCAATTCGTCGCGCGCGAGATTGGGGAGGTCAAACAGCTCTACGGACTCATCTGGTACGATGCGAAAGCCCCGTCGGCCGCGCCCGGCGCCGAACTGCTCGATCACCGCCAGGCCAATGACATCGTGATCTCCCGCACCGGCTGGACCGCGCAGGACAGCGTCCTCGCCCTGCGCAGCGGTGGCCCGGGCAACCACGAGCACGCCGACCGCAACAGCGTCATCTTCAAAGCCCACGGCGACCGCCTTCTGCACGATCCCTTCGGCGCCGCCTACATGGTTCATCAGCCGCGCTGGCTGCTCCGGCAGACCGAGGCGCACACCGCCGTGCTCATCAACGGCCAGGGGCACCAGTATCACAAGGGCGAGGAGGGCACCAACGCCTCCTGGTCCTTTGCGCACCTGCTCGATTACGCCACAGGTCCGGGCTGGATGCGCGTCACCAGCGACGCCACCGAGGCCTACCAACTTGTCAACGACCAGGTCGTGCGCGTGCACCGCACCTTGGTTTTCCTCAAACCCGACATCGTCATCTTCCTCGACCGCGTGGCCGTGAAGGACACTCCCGCCACGGTCCAGTTGCGCTTCCAAGCCTTTCACGACGACCTCGCGGCCGAACTGGCAGCGACCGGCACCGAGTTTACCATCACGCGTCCATTGGCCTCACTGCTCGGCCGCACGTCGTCCACTGGCTCGCTGCAGGTGCGCGTCGGCCGGCTCGCCCTGGAGGACAAGGACGGCATTCAACCCTTCGCCGAGGTCGGGTCCGCCGCCGCGCTTGAGCACGAGATTCTCACCGTGTGCAGCGCCCGCCCGACCGGCGAGGCGCATGACCGGCTGCAGATCAATCGTGCGGGCGGCAGTTGGCAGGTGACCGGTACGCAGGCCGGCCGCGCCATTGCCGTTACGCTCACGCCCTCGGCCGGTAATGCGGCCCCGCAGGTTTCCTTCTGATTTCCATCCCATGAATCTTGACTCATCCTCCCACAAATCCGCCGGACTCCCGGGTCGCGATTTGCTTTTTGATGCAAAAGATCTGCCCCGCATCCGGGCCAATCTCGCCTTGCCGCGGTTCGCGGAGTTGCGGTCGACCATTTTCCCGGCCGACCTGCCGGCGAAAGAGAAATTCCTGCGCGATGAGGTGCGGCTGGAGAACCTGATGTATGACCTCCTGAAAGTCCGCCAGATTCTCGAGCAGTCATCGCTGGCCTACGTGTTGGAGCGCGACCCCGCCCAACTGCGGGTCGCGAAACTGGCGCTGAAACGCCTGTGCGAATACCAGCGCTGGGATTATTTCCTCGAGGCCGGGAAGCAGACCATCGGCCTGCAGCGCGCGCCCGAGGCGACGATCGCCTGCGTGCTGGCGCTCGACTGGCTGGGCGACGAGCTGACGGAAGCGGAACGAGCCGAGGTTGAACGCTGCATCATCACCCTGGGTGCACCGGCGTGCTACACCACGCTCTACGGCATGAAATTCCCCGACCGCGTGCGCGGCTGGACCCAGGACCCGCGGGAGAAAATGCCCTTCACGATCGATATGCGGCGCTGGCCGCTGATCCTCAACGCCACCAACCTCAAGGTCATCCCCATCTGCGGCCTCGGCTTTGCCGGCATCGCGCTGCAGGGCCGGCATCCCGACGCGGGCAAGTGGCTCGAGCTGGCGCGGCAGAGCGCCCGCGCCTTTGCGATCATGTACGGACTCGACGGCGCCTACGACGAGGGTCCCGGCTACTGGGGCTACACGACGATGCACATGATTCTCTTCGCCGACGTGCTGTACCGGAAGCTGGGCATCGATGATCGCCAGCTCATCAATTATCCGGGCACCGTGCGCTATGCGATCAGCCTGGCCATGCCGACGGCCGCCAATCCCAAGGACACCGTGAACTTCAGCGACGCGGGGGGCCTCGACACCACTGTCGCCGCATGGGTGGGCCTGACTCATGGCGATCCAGTTTCCAATCATGTGGCGGCGAATATCGGGGGCCTGACGCACTGGCCGGCGGCGGTCTGGTACCGGCCGGAAGCGCCGGCGCAGCCGCCGGGTGCTGACTTGCATGATATGCGCCTGAGCAACGACATCGTCATCTCCCGCACGGGCTGGGAGGCGGCGGACGGCGTGGTCGCCCTGCGCAGCGGCGGGCCGGCCAACCACGAGCATGCCGACCGCAACAGCGTGCTATTCAAAATTTACGGCGAACGGCTGTTCCATGACCCCTTTGGCGGCGCCTATATCGCTTCCGTGCCGCGCTGGCGGTTGCGTCTCACCGAGGCGCATTCGGCCGTGCTCATCAACGGCCAGGGCCACCAGTACCACGATGGCCGTGAGGGCACCAATGCTTCCTGGGCGAATGCCAGCGTGACCGACTTCCGCACCGGCCCGGGATGGATGAAGGTGACGAGTGATGCCACCGATGCCTACCAGTTGGTGAACCTGGATGTGACGCTGGTGGAGCGCACGCTTTTCTACCTCAAGCCCGATGTCCTTCTGATTCTCGACCGCGTGAAGGCCACCAAGGCCGCGACCGTGCAGGTCCGCTACCAAGTGTATAACGACGATAGCGGCGGGGCCGTGGCCGCGGCCGACGGCCGGTTCACCATCACGCGGCCGAAGGCCGTCCTCAGCGGATCGGTGCAGACTGCTGGTCCGGCCAGTGTCCACACCGGCAAGATCGAACTGGCCGAATGCACGAGCACCTACCAGCCGGCGAAGGCCAGCGTGCACGAGTTTGCAGAGATCGAGAGCGCAGCGGCCACCGCCCATGTCATCCTGACCGTTGCGGCGGCGAGTCCGTCCGGCACTGCGCCGGGAGCGCTCAAGATCACCGCGATCGACGGCGGCTGGCAGGTCAACGGCACGCACGGCGGACGGAAGGTCGACGTGAAGGTGATTCTG
>CAZFHG010000080.1:8870-14794 GCA_964518665.1 uncultured Opitutaceae bacterium
ACCCCATGCCCCAACTCACCAGCGTCAATGCCTATGACTACGGCCTGATCGCGCTCTACTTCGCCATCGTCATCTGGGTCGGATTCTATTCGGCCCGGAAGAACAAGGGCACCGACGACTTCTTCAAGGCCGGCGGCCACGTCCCTTGGTTCATGGCGGGGGTGTCAAACTGGGTTTCCGGCTTCTCCGCCTTCATGTTCGTGGCGGCGGCCGGCTACACCTACAAGCACGGCTCCGGGGCGCTGATCATCTTCACCTCCGCCTTCTGGGCCTATCTTGCCGGCGCATGGTATTTCGGACCGGCGTGGCGCCGGGCGCGCATCGGGGCGCCGCTGGAGTTCCTCACCAAGCGTTATTCGCCCTCGACGACGTATTTCTACACCGTCACCGCCATCCTGCCGCAGATCCTCGGCATCGCGCAGGGGCTCTACATCCTGTGCATCTTCGTCTCCGCCGCACTGGGGCTCGACCGCGAGGTGTTCCACTTCGCGGGCTTTGAACTCACAGGTCTGCAACTGTGCATGGTCAGTGTCGGCGTCGTGATGATTTTCTACAGCGTCATTGGCGGACTCTGGGCGGCCGTGCTTTCCGATGCCGTGCAGGGTGTGATCATCCTCGTGATGTCGCTGCTGATCTTCCCCATCTCGCTCAACTATGTCGGCAACGGCGGCGGCCTGTTTGCGGGCATGGAGCGGCTCTTCTCCGAACTCCCGCGCGAATACCTGGTCCCGCATGGCCAGCCCGTGAACCTCGCGTTCATGAGCGCGTACATCGTCAGCGTGTTCCTTGGCTACAACGTCGCCTGGCACCTCGTGCAGCGCTACAACAGTGTTTCCAGCGAACGCGACGCGAAGAAGATGGCCTTCCTGTGCGCGTGGCTGTCGCTTTTCGGTCCGCTGCTCTGGGTGCTGCCCGTGATGGGGGCCAAGCTCATCTTCCCCGACATGGCGCTGCTCTGGCCCAACCTGCTGGCGCCCGAGGAGGCCTCGTTCGTGAGTCTGGCGATGCTGCTGCTGCCGCATGGCATGATCGGCTTCGTCGTGGCGGCCATCCTCTCGGCCACGCTCGGCCAGGCCAATGACGCCTTCAACTGGCTGGCGGCCGCGACGACCAAGGATGTTTACGTGCCCCTGCGGCGGCGCTGCGGCTTTGGCGAGTGCTCGGACAAGCACCAACTGCGCATCGCGCAGCTCACCATGCTCGTTGTCGGCGTCTCGGGCGTGGCCATGTCCTTCGTCATCTCGAAACTCGGCGGCGCCTTCGACTTTGGACTCAAGTATTACTCGATGGTCGGGCCGGCCTTCATGATGCCCGTGCTCCTCGGCCTCGTCTATCGCAAGACTCCGTGGTGGTCGGGCATCGCGGCCTGTTCGGCGGCGTTCACCTTGTCCATCGGTCTGTTCGTCCTCGATGTATGGCCGCAGCATGCCTATCCGCGCAACGTCTTCAGCGCGGTCTTCGCCTCGACGGTGGTCTTCGTGATCTCCGCCTTCTGGTACCGGGCGGACGACCCGAAGAGCGCCAAGGCCATCCAGCTCGACCGCGACCTGCGCACCCCGGTGGAGGACACCCCGATGCCGGTTGGCGGCGGCCTTGGCGACTACGCCATGCTCGCCTGGGTGTCGGCCATCCTTGGCGCCGTGCTGCTGCTCTGCTGGTTCCTCCCTGCGCGCCCGCCGGCCTATGCCTCGGTGAACGTGGCGGCAGGTTTGCTCCTCTTCCTCATCGCCGGCCTCCTCTGGCGCGTCTCCCGGCCAAAGGCAGGAGTGTAACCTCGGAAATTTTAACCACGGATTTCACAGATAACACGGATTTGAACATATGGCTCAAACCTCCAACCGGTTGAACCGCGAAGGTGAGATTATAATTCGAACCAGTAAACTTTTTACAGGAGGTCGCGGAGTAAGCAGAGGGATCAATCGAGGAAGATCCGGAATGAATCCTGCACCGGGCGTTGGATTTCCTTGGAACCATTTTCCCTTCGTGTCTTCTCTTGGCGTCCTTCGCGGTTCACCTCGGATCGTGATCCTCTGTTCCCTCTGTTTCCTCCTGTAAACCCGGTCCGAAGGTTCGAGTCCTAATCCGTGACATCCGTGCAATCCGTGGTTAACTCCTTTCCCCATGCCTCCTGTCAAAATACCCGCCTCGTATTACCAGCAGTTTGATGCCGATTACTCGCGTGCTGTACCGGCCGAGGGTTATGGCGGCTGGAAGCAGGCCGACATCGAACTCGCGCCCGAGCACACGGCGCTCGTAATCATGCACGCTTGGGAGGCTGGTACGATGGAACAGTGGCCGGGCTGGCGGCGCTGTGTGGAATATCATCCCCGGGCCCTCCAGATCCTCGCCGACATATTTCCGCCGCTGCTCCAGGCCGTGCGCGCGTCGACGCTGCCGGTGTTTCATGTCGTCGGCGGACGCGACTACTATTCTCACCTCCCCGGCTATCAGAAGACCCTGAAGCTCGCCGGCCCTTCGCCCAAGTATGCCGGCGTGAACAAGGATCCTGTATACGAGAAGCTGGAGAAATTCCGTGGCGACCATGTGTTCGTCGGTGCGCACAACCGCCCGGATGTGGATGCCGGCTGGAAGTTTCTCAACTTTGCCCCCGAGGCGCGGCCGATCGGGGATGAGTACATCGCCGAGGATGGACACCAGCTTGCCGCCGTGTGCCGGGCGACGGGGGTCAATCATCTCGTGTACATCGGCTTTGCCATCAACTGGTGCCTCCTCATGTCGCCCGGCGGTATGGTGGACCTGGGCCGCTACGGGGTGATGTGTTCGACCATCCGCGAAGCCGTGACCGCCGTGGAGAACGCCGAGACCGCAGGGGACCAGCGGGAGAAGCAGCAGGCGTTATGGCGCGTGGCGATCAACTCCGGCTTCGTGTTCGGTGTGAAGGATTTCACCGCGATGGTGAGCACGCTCCCGCGGAAATCTTAACCACGGATTTCACGGATGGCACGGATCGATCCGAGGCAATGGCCACAAGAGGCGCAAGAGGCTCAAAAGGACCCAATCCGTTTTACAGGAGGTAGCAGAGAAAACAGAGTCTTTGATTCTTATCTCCGTTCCCTCCGTTTCCTCCTGTTAAAATATGGTCCCTGGAGTGCCTTTTGTGGCCATTCAGGTTCGATCCATCCGTGCAATCCGTGGTTGGTTTAGATCTCACTCGTACGACTTGCCGCCGTGCAGTTGCGGGTAGCGGCTGGCGAAGACGTAGTCGGGCTTTTTGGCGAAGATCATCTCAATCACGGTCACACCGGCGGTTTTGTCCACGGGCTGCTTGGGGAGGTTCTTCAGGATCACGCGGTGACCGTCATGGGTGAACTTGATGGGCTTGCCGTTCTTGACGAAGCGCACGGCCTTGGGGGCGTTGCGGTAACCGCCGATGCTCATGGTGCCGGACTTGGGCCAGAGCCAATACCAGAGGAAGACGCTGCGTCCGTTGCAGGTAACATCGCTGCCGCCGTTGCCGCCGACGACCTTGATGTCCTTGGTGAGGCGGCCGTACACGGCGCGGCCGTTTTCCTTGAGCCAGCGGCCGACGGTGGTGAGCGGCTCGATGGCTTCCTCAGGCACGGAACCGTCGGGGGTGGGCCCGATGTTGAGGAGGAGGTTGCCGCCCTGCTTGGCGCAGGTGTTCAACATCTTGAGGATGCGCTGGGCGTTGTAGGAATACGGCCGGGCCTGAGCCGAATCGACGTAGCCCCAGCTGATGCCGTTGAAGGTCATGCAGGCCTCCCAGTCGTGTTCCTCGGGGGTGAGGTGTTCCTCGGGGGTGGAGAAATCCTCAGGGATGAGACTGCGATTGTTGATGATGAGGCCGGGTTGGAGCGCGCGCAGGTGCTGGTTCATCTCGACGGAGTTCCAGCCCTCCCAGGATTCCATGGGGCGGGCGACGTCGTACCAGAGGATGTCGATCTTGCCGTATTGGGTGAGGAGTTCGGTGTTGAGGGCCTCGATGTAGCGGTTGAAGCGCTGGCGGGCGGCGCTGTCGAAGGCGCAGCGCCAGCCGTCGGGGTGGTGCCAGTCCATAAGGGAGGAGTAGAACCCGATCCTGAGGCCGAACTCGCGGCAGGCGTCGACGAACTCGCGGACGATGTCGCGCTTGGGACCGTAGTTGACGGAATTGTAGGGGTTGGCCTTCGAGTCCCACAGGCTGAATCCCTCGTGGTGACGCGTGGTCATGACCATGTACTTCATGCCGGCGCGCTGGGCGAGTTTGGCCCACTCGCGCGGGGCACCCGGCTTGGGTGCGAAGGTGGCGGCGAGTTTTTCGTACTCCGGGATGGGCATGTTTTCCAGGACCATGGCCCATTCGTTGCGGCCGATCTGGGAATACAGCCCGTAGTGGATGAACATCCCGAACCGGGCCTCGCGCCACCAGGCCATCCGCCGGTCACGGCTTTTGGCAATTTCGTTCAGGTAGTCCGCCTTGCTAAGCAGGGTTTTCATGGGAGAGGAGAAATTTTACCACGGATTACACGGATAGCACGGATCGGAGTGCAGACCTTTTAAACCGCTAATCTGCGCTAATCTCCGCTAATGGATTGAGCAAAAAGACTGAGCGGGATCGGATATCAGCGTCGATTAGCGTTCCTCCCAGTCTTAGTTCCGATCCCTATCCGTGCTATCCGTGTAATCCGTGGTTAAAATTCTGAGGTATTAGGTATTATTTCAGTTTCACGGTCTGGCCGGGGCGGAGCTTCGTGGTTTTTTGACCGAGCGTGACTGAGGCCGCGGTTTTGCCGGGATTGTGGGCGACGACACTGGAGGCGGACGCCGTGAGTTCGACCGTGCCGGTGGCTTTCACGACACAAACGGCTTTGCGGAGCACGGCCTGGCCGGGTTGGAGGGTGAGGGAGTAGGTCACGGTTTGATCGGCGATGTGCGTGGTGCCTTCAAAGACGGGGATGAGGGACAACTCACCTTGTTTGGTCCGGAGACGCGGATGGATGATGCTGGACCCGAAGTTGGCGGCGGTGAGGTGGCCGCGGCCGATGAGGCCCACGCAATCCTTCGGCGCGTCTAGGACGATGAAACTGGCCGCGGCGGTCTTGGCGGCGGATTGTCCGGGGGCGATGAGGGCGGCGAGCTGGGTGATGACGGCACCGGTCTTCACGGCCAGCGGGCCGGAGCTGCGGCTGAGAGTGAGGTCATCGGCAACGGCCCACCACGGGTTGAAGTAGTGGCGGTTGTGATAAACGGTCTCGCCGGTCCCGCGGAAGATGATGCCAAGGCGGTCGTCCACATTGACCCAGGCGGGGTGATCGTAGGTGCTCACGATGTCGCTGGCGGGGTCCTTGCTGACGAATCCCTCGAAGCGGGTCGCACCCTCGGGCGTGGTGAAGATGCGGTGACCATGGCAGTTGTCCTTCATCGCGCTGAACTTCTCGTTGATGATCCGGAGAAAGCCCTGGGCGATGTTGCTGACCTCGACGGCTTCACGGGCGATCCAGCGTTCGAAGGAGAGGCTCGTGCCGTCGGGCAGGCCGGCGTAGAGTACTTCCTGGCGCACGGAGCCTTGGGCGCGGTCCATCACCAAGGCGGCGGCAAAACCTTCGCGCTGGGTGTCCACCTGAATGGAGATTTCCTCCTGGCTGTCGGGCCGGTCCTTCACGGTGAGTTGGGCGAGCCAGGAATTCGTGGCCGGGGCGATCGTCTGAATGCCGTCTGCAGTGAGTGGCAGGGCCATCTGGCAATTGCGCCAGGCGAAGGAGGTCTGGCCGAGCGGATGGCGCTGCAGCACGAAGCCGGAGTGGGGAAACACCCTCACGCCGCGGAGCTTGCGCTCGAACTCGGGCTCGGGAGTGGGGGCCGGGCCATCGCCGTGCAGGCGGTGAAGGATATACGTGTAGGTGGGCGTGGTAATCAGCCATTCGCGGATGATCATGGGGTCCTGGATATCGTGGCAGACCTCG
>CAZFHG010000081.1:0-14761 GCA_964518665.1 uncultured Opitutaceae bacterium
CGGCGACCTCGGCGTGAAGCTGTTCATGGCCGTGGCGCTGCTGCCGCCGTACCGGATGCTGGTACGCAGGCTCACACACGCGTGAACCTGCGAACATCCAACATTCAACTTCGAACTTCCAACATCGAACACCCGGACCAAGTAGCCAAAAATACATCCCATCTGCTTTGTCCGAGGTGAATCTGCCTGAGTCTTGGACCTTGGATGTTGGATGTTCGGCGTTGGATGTTCCGGGCGGCCCACCGCCCGGTCAGCTTCTCTGCCGCACCGCCTCAAAGAGCGTGATGATGGTCGCCATCGCGACATTCAGCGAATCCGCCTGGCCGGCCATCGGAATGCGCACGGGCAGGTCGCTGTTGTTCAGCCAGAACTCGCTCAACCCGTATTGCTCGCTGCCCATGATGACCGCCAACGGACCGCGCAAATCGGCGGCGGTGTAAAGGGTCTGCGCCGCCGGGGTGGTGGCCACGGTGCGGATGTGCCGGCCGCGCAGCCAGGTCAGCACCCGGGAACTCTCCTCCACAACGAGCGGCACGGAAAAAAGCACCCCGGTCGAGGCGCGCACCACGTTGGGGTTAAAAATATCCGTCACCGGGTCGCACACGATGACCGCATCGCAACCCGCCGCATCGGCACTGCGCAAGATCGTGCCGAGATTGCCGGGCTTCTCGATCGCCTCCACCACCAGCACAAAGGGGGTCCGGGTCGAGGGGACCGTCGATCCCGGATAAGCTCCGGTCTCGCTCCGCCCGTCCAGCAACCGGTCGAGATCCGCCAGTGTACGCTGCCATTGCGGAGCCACGGCGAGCAGTCCGTCGGGCCGCTCGCGGTAGGCCACCTTGGCGAAGGTGTCCTTGGTCAGCTCAAACAGCTTGGCTCCCGCCGCCTGTGCCTGCGCGATCAACGCGGGCTCGTTCTCCCCAAGGAACCAATCCGGGGCATAATACAGCTCCTGCAGTTTGATGTTCTTCTCCAGCGCCCGGCGGATTTCCCGGTAGCCCTCCACCAAAAACACCCCGGCCTCATCGCGTGGCCGCCGGTCGCGCAGCTTCACGAGCTGCTTGATGCGCGGATTCTGGAGACTGGTGATTTTTTCGACGGGAATAGCCACGATGATTTTATAAACCGATAGGACGCCGAAGGAAAACCATTAACCCCTCCTTCGCCAAGCCTACGGCGGGCAGGCACGGATCGGAAGATGGCCGCGGGAGACCCAAAAAGGATATAAGGACCGATTTGATTTACAGGAGGAAGCAGAGGAAACGGAGGCATGAGATTCCGATCTCTGCTCCTTCTGCGGCCTCCTGTTGAATGGATCGATTCCTTCTGTGCTTTTTGAGCCTCTTGTGGCCATTGAATTGGAGTTCTGATCCGTGCCATCCGTGTGATCCGTGGTTAAAAAGGATTGGGCATGGTTCGTTTTTGTGAATGGGTGATGTCGCCCGTGGCCAAAAAGAAATTCAACGACCAGCCGTTTCCCTATCATCACGAGCTAACCCTCGAGATCACCACCCTCACCAATCTCGGCGTCGGTCTCGGCCGCGTGGCGCGGCCGGGCGAGTCTGAAGTCAAATGGGTCGTGATGGTGCCGTTCACCCTGCCCGGTGAACGCGTGCGCGCCCGCGTGTTTCGCAACCAGAAGAATTTTTCCGAAGCAGACCTGGTGGAGATCCTGACACCTTCACCCCACCGCATCGCCCCGCGCTGCCCGTTGTTCGGTCGTTGCGGCGGCTGCCAGTACCAACATTTCACGTATGGCGAACAACTCGCGTGGAAACGGCGGCAGGTGGAGGAGTTGTTGCAGCACATGGCCGGAGTCACGTTTCCCGTCGCGCCCACCGTGCCTTCGCCGCGGGAATACGGCTACCGCTCCAAGATCACCCCGCATTTTAATGGTGGATCGCGGAATCCGGAAACCGGAGAGCCCAGGCCGCAGCCCATTGGATTTTTGAAGCAGGGTACGCGCTTCGACCTCGTGGATGTGCCGGCGTGTCCGATCGCCACGCCGGAGATCAACGAAAAACTGACCGAGGTGCGCGCGCGGGCCCAGGCCCGCATCGCCGCAGGGGAATATGACCGTGGCGTCACGCTCCTCCTCCGCCATGCCCAGGAGGGCGTTGTCACCGACTACGACGCCATCATTCACGAAATCATCGAACCGCTTCCAAATCCGGCCTCCGGTCTTCGCGATCCGCAATCGCTCCGTCTCCGTTTCCTCGCCCGGGATTTTTTCCAGAACAACCCGTTCATTCTGCCCGCTTTCACCGCCTACGTGCGCGATCAGGCCGCCGCCAGCGGCGCCCGGCATTTGGTCGACGCCTACTGCGGCAGCGGCCTCTTCGCCCTCAGTGCCGCGTCCGCGTTCACCCAGGTCGCCGGCATCGAGCTCAGCGAATCCTCCATCCGCTTCGCCCGGGACAACGCCGCGGCCAACGGGATCACCAACGCCTCCTTCCAGTCCGGCGACGCCGCCAGCATCTTCGCCGGCCTCACGTTTTCCGCCGCGGACACCGCCGTCATCATTGATCCGCCGCGCAAGGGTTGCGACGCCTCCTTCCTCTCCCAGCTCTTCGCCTACGGTCCGCGCACCGTGGTGTACGTATCCTGCGACCCCGCCACCCAGATGCGCGACCTGCAGGGTTTTCTGGCTGCCGGCTACAAGCTCACCGCCGTGCAACCATTCGACCTCTTTCCCCAGACCCGGCATCTCGAATGCGTGATCACCCTGCAACGCGAAGCCCCGCCCGGCGCCTAGGCTGCTGAGAGTTTGCTTCACTTCCCAAACCCTTCTAAATGCGGCCCTAATTCCATCCCCATGACCTCTGCCAAAACTTCCCACGTCTGGAAATTCTTCCGCACCGGCGGCATTGACCAAGTCTCGCTCGAGACCGGCGCCGACCTTCTGAATCTCGAACATCTCGACCAGAAGCTCTGGGTGGCCCTCAGTTGCCCGGTGAAGGGATTGGAGTTGGACGAGAAATCCCTCGCCCTCATTGATACCGACGGCGATGGCCGGATCCGCGTGCCCGAACTCCTCGCCGCCATCCAGTGGGCCGCCGCCCGGTTGAAGGATCCCGGTCAGTTGCTGAAGGGCGACGATGGCCTCCCGCTGGCCACAATCAACGATTCCACCCCTGACGGCCGGGTGCTGCTGGCCTCCGCCCGCCAGATTCTCGCCAACCTCGGCAAAAAGGACGCCGCCGCCATCACCGTGGCCGATGCCGCCGACACCGCGAAGATTTTCTCCGCCAGCTCACTCAACGGCGACGGCATTGTTCCGCCCGATGCCACCGACGACGCCGACGCCCAGGCCCTCATCAAGGACATCATCGCCTGCCTCGGTGGCAGCAAGGACCGCACCGGATCAGTCGGGGTCACGGCCGCGCAGGTGGAGACATTCTTCGGCGAACTCAGCGCCTACATCGCCTGGGTCGGGCAGAGCGGGACCAAGGATATCGCCATTCTCGGCGACGCGACCGATGCCGCCTGCAGCGCCCTCCGGGCTGTGCGGGCCAAGGTGGACGACTTCTTCGCCCGCTGCCGCCTGGCGGCCTATGACGCCCGGGCCATCGCCGCGCTCAACCGGAGCGAGACCGAATATCTCACCTTCGCGGCCAAGGACCTCCAACTCAGCGCCGCGGAAGTGGCCGGGTTCCCCCTCGCCACCATCGCCGCCGGCCGCGCGCTGCCCCTCGCCCAAAGCGTCAATCCCGCCTGGGCCGCCGCCCTTGCCACCCTGCAAAGCGCGGTCGTCACCCCCGTCCTCGGACCCGGCAAGACCGAACTCACCGAGGCTGAATGGCAGGCCCTCAACGCTGCGTTCGCCCCCTATGAAACCTGGCTCGGCGGCAAGGCCGGGTCGGTGGTCGAAAAACTCGGCGTCGCCCGCGCCCGGGAACTGGTCGCCGGCAAGGGTCGCACGGTTCTGGCCGAACTGCTCGCCCGCGATCAGGCCCTCGAACCCGAGTTCAAGGCCATCAGCGCCGTCGAACGCCTTGCCCGCTATCACCGCGACCTGCGCGCGCTCCTGCACAATTTCGTCAACTTCGCCGACTTCTTTTCCAACAGCCGCGACGCGATCTTCCAGGCCGGCACCCTCTACCTCGACAGCCGTTCGACGGAACTCTGCATCCGCGTCGACGCCCCCAATCCCCTGGCCGCGATGAGCAAGGCCTACATCGCCTACTGCACCTGCACCCGCTCCGGCGGCACGACCATGACCATCGCCGCCTGCTTCACCCAGGGTGATGGTGACTACCTCTTCACCGGCCGCCGTGGTGTGTTCTACGACCGCGCTGGTCGCGACTGGGACGCCGTCGTCACCAGCATCGTCGACAATCCCATCAGCATCCGGCAGGCCTTCTGGTCGCCCTATAAAAAATTCGTCCGCATGATCGAGGAGCAGGTTGCCAAGCGCGCCGCCGCGGCCGAGGCCGCCTCCTCCAGCAAGCTCGCCACCGCCGCCGAGAGCACCGCCAACGCCGACAAGGCCAAGCCGGCCGAACCCAAGAAAATGGACATCGGCACCGTCGCCGCCCTCGGTGTCGCCGTGGGCGCCATCGGCGGCGCCCTGGCCACACTGGCCACGGGACTTGCCCGGCTCGCGCCGTGGCAACTGCCGTTGGTGCTGGTGGCGATCATGCTCGCCATTTCCTGCCCCTCCATGGTCATCGCGTGGCTCAAGCTCCGCCAGCGCACCCTCGGCCCCATTCTTGAGGGCAACGGCTGGGCGGTGAATGGTCGCGTCAAGATCAACATCCCGTTTGGCACCGCGCTCACCGCCATTGCCAAGCTCCCGGCCGGGGCCAAGCGCTCGCTGGAGGATCCGTATGAGGACAAGGAGGCCGCCGCCAAGCGCCGGCAACTGATCATGCTGCTGCTGCTCCTGGTGCTGGCGGCCATCGCCATTCGCTGGGATCACGGTCGCCGCGGCCGCTACTTCTGGCAGTCGGCCCCGGCGGTCACGATCACCGCCCCGGCGGAAGTGGCGCCGAAAAACTGAAACTCTTGCTCGCCGTGGATTACTGAGCACGGCAACTTCCCGACCTATGTCTCCTGCCTTGCGGAACAGTTTGCTTGCCCTGGCCGCCGGTCTCGCGGTGGCCTTCGGGGTTTGGTTCATGCTGCCCCATTCCGGGCCGCCACCCCAAGCCCTCGCCATTTGCGATGAATCGGACCTGCTGATCCTCGCCGAGCCGGGCGGGGGCTTCTACGGCGTGGAACGCAAGGACGACCGGCGCTGGGCCTGGGCCGGCGGGCCGGCCACGCTGGTGCTGCGCCGGCTTGATCAAGGCACCACGCCGCACCCGCTCCGCCTCCGTTTCAATCTGCACAGTCTGACCCCCCGCGAAGTCACTGTGCGGTATGGCGAATTCGTCCTGTGGAAGGGACCCCTCTCCGGCGCGGCCAAGACGAAGGTGGACATTCCCACCTTCACCATGACCGGCCCCATCGCAGAACTCATGCTGACGAGCGACCAGCCCGGCTCCCTGGTGCCGAGTGGTCAGGATCCGCGGCCGCTGGCCTTTGCCGTATACGATCTCGAGGTCACGTCGGCGGAGTAGGGCGTGTTTGCGCACGCGGGTTGGGTTGTAAGGCGGGGTTTCCGATCCCCGCCTTTTCCGTAGCTACGAGCGTGAACGAGTAGACAAAACACCACTCGCTCACGCTCGTAGCTACCCACTACAAGACGTGGATCGGAATCTTCCAGTCCGTCAGCGGCTCTCGTTCCACTCCGGCGTGGCGTATTGCTCGGTCAGACCCTCGACCTCGTGTTCCTCCAACTCCGGCCAGGGCATGGCCGCCGCCTCGATCGCCAGCACCACGGCAAGTTCGGCGATGAAGTCTTCGCGGAATCCGTCCCAGTCCACAGCCACCCCCGCGGCCGGTCGCCACACCGAGCCCTGGAAGAGCAGGCCATGCTTGTTGCGCTTCTGCGCCGCGCCCGCGATTTTTTCCCCGGTCGCCGGGTTGATCACATCGTAAAGTTCCGCGCGCTGAAAACAAACGCCCGGGCCCGCGTTGGGCGGTCCTTCCGCCGGCGGTTCCAATTTTGCCTTGGTCACGGCCGCCACGCCCTGCCGCCGCAACGCCGCCGCCAGGGCCTCGTGCACCGCCCGGTAGCTCTGCGGCGCCGGGACTTCCTCCAGCGGATGACCGCGCGGAATCACCAGCGCATAGGTCCAGTCCTCCCGATGATCCACCAACCCGCCGCCCGTCGGCCGCCGACAGAGATCCACCGTGGACGGATCGCCGGCGAGTTCCGTCACCTGCGCGCGCACGAATGCGATTTTCTGGCTGTAGCCGAAGGTGAACGCCGGACGCCGCCAGCCGTAGTGGCGGAAGCGCGCGGCGGCCAGCGGGTAGCGCTGCAGCAGCAGAAAATCCAGCGCCATGTTCTCGGCGGCGGACCCGGTTCGGTCGGGCAGGACGTGAAGGATCATGAGCAATTATCCCGGTGCCAGGCCGCGATGGCCGGCGGCACGGTGAGTTCCGCCAGTTGCGCGGCAAAGCCCTGTGGCGTCAATCCCAGCTCATGCGCCAGCGGTTCCACCGCCAGCGCCAGGCAGGCGGGCCGCACCGCCGCCACGGCGGGTTGCGCCGCCCGCTCGACCGCCACCAATGGCGCGACCGATTCATCCAGCCGGAAATATTCGCGCATCCGCCGCCCGATTTCATGCCGGGAAATCAACTCGGCCCCCGCCCAATGCCGCAGGCCGCAAACAGCTTTCCGCGTGCACAGCGCCAGCAACAGCCCGGCGACATTCGCCGCGGAGCAGGTTTGGCGATACTCATCCGTGAACAGCCGCGGCGTGCGCCCTTCGCTCCAGTCGAGCAGCAGCCGTTCGTGCAGGCTGCGTCGTCGGGTCGCACTGTCACCGGTGAGCAAGGGCAGCCGTACCACCGCGCTCCGCATCGGCGCGATCGCCAGCACCGCCTGTTCGCCGGCCAGTTTTTGTTCGCCGTACAAATTCAGCGGACGCGCGATGTCGTTGACCGTGTAGGGGGTGCTCTGAGCCCCGTCAAAAACCTGTTCCGAGGAGAGATGGATCAGCCGCGCTCCATGCCAGGCGAGCAATTCCGGCAGTCGCACATTGAGTGCCGCCGATCCCGCCGGATCCGCGAGGCACGCCGCGGGCTCGGCGACGGCGGCGCAGTTCACGATCACCTGCGGATCAGCCGCCCGCAGTGCCGCGCTGGTCGCAGCTTCGTCCGTCAAATCCAGCACCCAGGATCGGGTGGTGCCGGGGATGGCCGCAGTCTGCCGGAACACCGTGCCCGTGACCTCATGACCGGCCGCCTGTGCGGCCCGGGCAAACGCCGCGCCCACCAGTCCAGAGGCTCCGGTGAGAAAAATTTTCATGCCGCCGCCGGCCTCAGGCATCCAGCAACCGGCGGCACACGCGGACGAGTTCGCTCAACGCAAAGGGTTTCGGCAGCGAGAACTGATGCTCGGGCGGCAGCCAGACCAGCGTTTGCTCGGCGTTGTGATTACAGATGTTGAGCACCCGCAGGCCGGGCCGGGCCGCATGCAGCGCCCGCGCCAGATTTTCGCCTTCGCCGGCCAGATTGGCGATGAGGATTTGGACCGGCTTGTCCGCCGCCCGGGCCTTTTCCCGCGCCTCCCGGGGCAGGGCGGCATCAATCACCCGGTAGCCGTCCGACGTCAGCACGCCGGCGACCATGTCGCGCAGGACCTCGTCCTCCTCCACGAGCAGCACCGTTTCATGGCCGCGGGTCCGCGGCACCCGCGTGGCGCCTTTCGCCGCGGCCCGGGCGGGCAGCGGCGCGCGCGCCTCGGGCAGCATGATTTCAAAGGTGGAACCGTTCTCCGGCTTGCTGCTCACCGTGATGTGCCCGCCGCTTTGCTGCACCACGCCGTAGACCAGGGCGAGGCCCAGGCCTGTGCCCTGACCCTCCGGCTTGGTGGTGAAGAACGGCTCGAAGAGGTGTTTCTGCGTCTCCACGTCCATGCCGCTGCCGTTGTCGCTGACGGTCAGGGTCACATAACGCCCGGGGGGAATGTCGGTCAGCCGGCGGTGCATTTCGGGCATGATCTCGCGGTTCGCCGTGCGGATGATCATGCGGCCCTGGTCGCGCAGCGCATCCCGCGCATTGATGGTGAGGTTGAGCAGCACCTGCTGGAATTGCGCCGGATCCGTGCGCACGTTGCCGAGGTCGCCCGCCAGTTCGAGCACGAGGTGCCGGTTGCTGCCGAGCAGGCGCTCAAGAATCTCCGCGTTGTCGCGCACGATCTGGTTCAGGTTGATGACGCGCGCATCCATCGGCTGGCGGCGCCCGAAGGCGAGCAACTGGCGGGTCAACTTGGCGGCTTTGCGGCCGGCACGATGAATCTCGCCCACCGCATGCAGCGCCTCCGATCGGTCCGCGACCTGCGTGGCCAGCAGTTCGCAGTAACCGTTGATGACGGAGATGAGATTGTTGAAGTCATGGGCCACGCCGCCGGCGAGCCGTCCGAGTGCATCCAGCCGCTGGGCGTGCACCAGCGCTTCCTGCAGGCTCCGCTTCACGGTCATGTCCCGGTAGGTGGCTACAAAATGGGCGTTCTGGCCGCGCGCCGCGATGACGTGGCTGAAGCTCCAGGCCGTGTAGATCATCGTGCCGTCCTTGCGCAGCACGTAGCCTTCGCCGGTCAGCGAACCGGGCTGGGATTTTTTCAGCCACCGGGTCAACCGTTCGCGATCCGTACGCTCCATGTGCAGGACAATCTGGCTCTGCCCGGCCAGTTCCCCCCGGCTGTAGCCGGTCATCGCGCAAAACTGCTCATTGGCAAAGACCATCACATAGCCGCTGCGGTTCGCCGCCCGCCGGCCGATGAAGACGCCTTCGCTCTGCGCCCGCAGCGCAGCCGCCAGCAGGGCCGCCGACGGCCCGGTCACGCTCGCAGCACGGCGGAGGGTGTTTTTTTTCACGGGGCGAGTCGTTCGATGATCCAGCCGCCGTCCGCTTCCCGGCGGTAGCGCAGGCGGTCATGCAGGCGGTTGCGCCGGCCCTGCCAGAATTCCACGGTCTCCGGGTTCAGCCGGTAGCCGCCCCATTGCGGTGGGAGCGGTACGGGCCGGCCGGCGTGTTTTTTTTCCAGGGCCTTGTAGCTTTCCTCCAGCATGCTGCGGTTGGCGATGATCGTGCTCTGGGGTGACGCCCAGGCGCTCAATTGGTGCGCCGGCGGCCGGCTGTGAAAATAGGCCTCCGCCTCCTCGCGCGACACCCGGGTGACCGCGCCCTCGACGATCACCTGCCGCTCCATCGCAATCCACGGGAAAACCAGCACCGCGCGAGGGTTGGCCTCCAGTTCGCGGCCCTTGCGACTCTCCTGACTCGTGTAAAAAACGAAACCGCGGCCATCCACGCCCTTGAGCAGCACCGTGCGCGCCCCGGGGCGGCCATCGCGCGTGGCGGTGGCCAGCGTCGCCGCGTTGGGCTCGGGAATCTTCGCCGCGCCGGCTTCCTGAAACCACTTGTCGAACTGGCGGAAGGGATCCTTCGTGAGGTCGGTTTCTGCCAGGCCGGCGAGTGTGTAATCTTTTCTCAGGTGGGCCAGCGACATTATGCCATCAATCTGCACTACCGGCCCAACCCTGTCAAAAGTCATCTTGTAAGGACTGAAATCAAACTGGCCGCGGTTGGAAATACCCCCAACAGATCGTCGCGCCGGCCCAGTTCGAAGCCTTTTTCGTCCCACGCCGGACTCATGCTGCAAGCGAGGAGCGCCCAGCCACGGGGATGCGGACCGACGGCCAGTCGAGCGCCCTGCCAGACGCCGGCGGACACCACGAGGCTCCGGCGGGTATTATGCCCGAGCGTCTGCACGCGCAGCGTGCCGTCGCGCGGATCGAGTTGCACATGCTCGATGGGATCCCCGGCTTGAAATTCCCACCGCTCCGGAGCGTCCAGGCGGTGCAGGGCGGAAAACGATTCCGGGGTCATCAAGTACCAGATTTGAGATCCGGCGGGCCGGCCATCGGGACGCAAATCGGCGCTAAGCCACGTCCGCCGGTAAAAGCCTCCCTCGCCCGGCAGGGGGGCAAGGTTCAGCCGTGCGATCATTTTTTGCGCCCCCGCTGTCATATCCTCCAGCTGACAGGAAACTTGCCGAATATTCCAGCTTCACCTCAAAAAAGGCGCTCGCTTCATCCCACCAGTCGTCCTGCCATGATCGCGTCCGCCGTTTTGCATCAGACCGGGCCAACTTCCGCCCTTCACCTTAATTTCTCTCCGCCGTGACTCCCGCCGCCTATATCGATGCCCACTCCTCCGACCTGGTCTCCCGGCTGCAACAGCTGGTTGGCATCTCCACGGTCAATCCCCCGGGCCAGAATTACGACACCATCACGAACTACCTCGCCCATGAGCTGACCGCCCTGGGCCTGCAGACCCGCCGCTACGCGATTCCTCCGGCCCTGCTGCGCCGCAGCCTGCCGCCCGAGCAGCATGCGTTTCCTCGCTTCAATGTCCTCGGTAAGCTCGCCGCGCGTGGCGCAAAAAAAACCGTCCATTTCAACGCCCACTACGATGTGGTGCCGGTCTCCGGCCAGTGGCGCCACGGCAGTCCGTTCAGCGGTGCCGTGTCCGGCGGCTGGATCTTCGGCCGCGGGACTTCCGACATGAAGGGCTCCATGGCCAGCCTCATGCTGGCCCTGCAGGCCCTGCGTGCCACCCGCACCCCGTCCAAGCTGAATGTTGAGGTCTCCTTCACCGCCGACGAGGAAACCGACTCGGTGCTCGGCACTGGTTGGTTGGTGCAGCACGCCCCGATCCGTCCGGATTACGCCATCGTCATGGAAGGCGGCGAGGACAACACCGTCTGCTGCGGACACAACGGCGTCGTCTGGCTCGAGGTCACCGTGCATGGCAAGGCCGCGCATGGCTCCGTTCCTGAAAAAGGCATCAACGCCCTCGAGAAGATGTCTGCCCTCGTCCTCGAACTTGGTGCCTACAAGCAGCGCCTCGCCCAGCGCACCTTTGTCACCCCCGAGGGCCTCACCATGCGCCCGACCCTCAACATCGGCGGCGTGTTCAGCGCCGGCGAGGGTGGCAAGATCAACACCGTGCCGGCACTCGCCCGTTTTTCCATTGATCGCCGCGTGCTCGCCATCGAAACCGTGGCCGCCGCCGAACGCGAACTTCGTGCGGCCATTGCCGCGGCTGCCCGGAAGATTCCGGACTGCCGCATCACCGTCACCAAGGTCTCGGACAACCATCCGTGCTTCCACGCCCCGAAACACCCGTTCTTTGCCGCCATGGCCGGCTGCGTCACCCGGGTGCGGAAGGAAAAGGCGGTCTTCAATGTCTCGACCGGTTTCAACGACATGCACTTCTTCGCCCATCATCTCAAGATCCCGACCCTTGGCTACGGCCCCGGTGGCGAGGATTACCACGCGGTGAACGAGCGCGCCAAAATCAGCGAACTCGTCGCCTCGGCAAAAATCTACGCGGAGCTGCTGACGACGTTTGCGGGCTGATGTTGGAGTCTCTCGCGGAGACGCGGAGGATCGACCACCGATCTTTACTGATAGACGCTGATGGGATCTTAATTCCGGCTATTTCAGAGCCAATAAGCGTGGATTAGTGGTTTATTAACTCCGCGCCCTCCGCGTCTCCGCGAGGGTCCCATGGCTCAATCGGCTCACCCCGCCCAGCCGCGACGGATCATGCTGATGGCGATGGCCGCAAGCAGCATCGAGATGATCTTGGAAATCGCCCGCATGCCCGTCGGGCCGATCTTGCGGCCGAGCCACTCACTGTAGCGCAGCGCCAAAATCACAATCACGAGATTCACCACCAGGGCGGCCAGCGTCATGAGCAGGCCCTGGGTCTGGGCCAGCAGCAGCAGCGTGGTGATTGACGCCGGGCCGGCGATCAGCGGCATGCCCAGCGGTACGATGCCGAAATCATCCGGCAGCTTCTCCGGTTCCGCCGCCGACTGGATCAGGTCCTTGGCCGCCAGAATGAAAAGGATGAGTCCGCCCGCGATCTGGAAGTCACCCACCGAGATGCCCAGCGCCGTGAAAACACTCTGGCCCAGAAAGAGAAAGCCCAGCGCCACCAACCCCCCGGTCCACGTGGCCTGGTTGGCGATCTTCTGCCGGCGCTCCCGCGGCACCCCCGTGCCCAGCCCCAGGAAAATCGCCGCGAGCCCGATGGGGTCGATGGCCACAAACAGGGGAATGAAGGCCAGAATGAACCGTTGGAACAGGTCAGGCATGGAACCGAGTATTCGTGACAACCCGCCCCCTGCAAGCCCGGTAGCGTCCGGCCTCAGGACGGACGATTGCGCTACCGCATGCGGTCATCACTCCGTCCGTCCGGAGGCCGGACGCTACCCAAATACTGTCCGACACTTTTCGCCCTTGTTTCGCCCCGTGGGACTCCGCAACGTGCGTTATTCGTATTATGAAAATCGACGCCAAGCTCACTCCGCAGAAGCTCCAAAAGAAGGTCGCCCGCGTGTTCGAACTCGCCGGCCAAAAGATCCGCGCCATCGACGCCGCCTGGGACTCCGCCAAGGGCACCCCCGTCTTCACCGTGAAGGGCAAGTACACCTCGCGCGGCTGGACCGAGTGGACGCAGGGGTTCCAGTTCGGCATGTCGTTCCTGCAATACGACGCCACCGGCGACGAGAGCTTCCTCAAGCTCGGCCGCGAGAAGACCCTGAAGTACATGGCGTCGCACGTCTCGCACGTCGGCGTGCATGACCACGGCTTCAACAACGTCTCCACCTACGGCAACCTCCGCCGCCTGATGCTCGAGGGGAAGACCCGGACCAACCAGTACGAACTCGACTACACCGAGGTCGCCCTGAAGGCCTCCGGCGCCGTGCAGGCCGCGCGCCATGCCACCACGAATGTCCGCACCCCCTGGTCACCGGTGGCCGGCTCGCCCGGCGTCGTGCCCAGCGGCTACATCTATTCCTTCAACGGACCGCAGTCGCTCTTCTCCGACACGATCCGCTCCATGCGCGCCCTCGTGGTCGCACACCAGCTCGGCCATGTGCTGATGGGCGAGGGCGACAAGCCCATCAACCTCCTGCACCGCGCCATCGAACACGCCGCCACCACCGCGCGCTTCAACGTCTTCTTCGGCCAGGGCCGGGACAGCTACGACGTCCGCGGCCGCGTCGCCCACGAGTCGATCTTCAACCGCAACGACGGCCAGTTCCGCTGCCCGAGTACGCAGCAGGGTTATTCCGCGTTCACCACCTGGACCCGCGGCGCCGCCTGGATCATCTGCGGCTATGCCGAACAGCTCGAGTTCCTCGAGACCGTGAAGGGCGCCGATCTCGACGCCGTCGGCGGCCGTCGCGCCGTCACCAACCTCTTCCTCGAAACCGCCCGCGCCGCCTGCGACTACTACATTGACGGCTACTCCGCCCTCGATGGCGTGCCCTACTGGGACAGTTGCGCGCTCAACACGCACAAGCTCGGTGACTTCACGAAGAAGAAGGCCGATCCCTACAACGACCATGAGCCGGTGGACAGTTCCGCCGCCGCGATTGCGGCGCAGGGCCTCATCCGCCTCGGCAACTACCTCGCGGCCAATGGCGACAAGGCCGCCGGCCAGAAGTACTTTCAGGCCGGTCTCACCATCGCGAACACGCTCTTCGCCGAGCCCTACCTCTCGACCGACAAGAAGCATCAGGGCCTCCTGCTGCACAGCGTGTATCACCGCCCGAACGGCTGGGATCACATCCCGAAGGGTTGCAAGGTTCCCTGCGGCGAATCCTCCATGTGGGGTGATTACCACACGATGGAACTCGCGCTCCTGATCCAGCGCCTCGCCGCCGGGCAGTACTACACGTTCTTCTGAGTCCCTCCTATTGTGATTCTGAGGCGTAGCCGAGGAATCCAATGCGATAGTCGCGGCCTTTGCGTCTCGCGACGCTCGCACTGGATTCTTCGCTGCGCTCAGAATGACAATCTATAAAACACCGCTCCGTGTCCGCACCGCTCCTCTACGAATCCCACTGTCACACGACCCTCTGCAAGCATGCCCAGGGCACACCCGCCGAGTATGCCGCCGCCGCCGAGGCCCGCGGGCTGAAGGGCATCATCTTCACCTGTCACTGCCCGCTGCCGGACGGCATCTCGGCCCCGGTGCGCATGGCCCCGGAACAGTATGAGGATTACGTCGCGCTGATCAGCGCCACCCGCAAGGAATTCGCCGGCCGCGTGGATGTCCGCCTCGGTTTGGAAAGCGATTACTTCCCCGGCACCGAGGCCTGGTTGCAGGCGCTCCACGCCCGCCATCCGCTGCACCACGTCCTTGGCTCCGTGCACATGCAGGTGCCGGAATATCGCGCCCGCTACTTTCGCGGCGACTGGTTTGAATACCAGCAAATCTATTTTCAGCATCTCGCCGATTCCGCCGAGACCGGGCTTTACGACACCCTCGCGCATCCCGACCTCGTGAAAAACGAGGCCCCCGCCGCCTGGGATTTCAGCCGCATCCAACCCTTCATCGCACGGGCGCTCGATCGGATCGCCGCCACCGGCGTGGCGATGGAGCTCAACACCAGCGGCCTGCAAAAAGCCATTTCCGAGATCAACCCCAGCCCGTCCATGCTGCGAATGATGCGCGAGCGCGGCATTCCGGTCGTGCTCGGCTCCGATGCCCATGTCGCCCGCCGCGTCGGCGACGGTTATGCCAATGCCCTGCGCACGCTGCAGTCGGCCGGTTACACCGAGATCAGCTTCTTCCTCGACCGCCAGCGCCAGACCGTGCCGATCACGGATGCGCTGGC
>CAZFHG010000082.1:0-14721 GCA_964518665.1 uncultured Opitutaceae bacterium
TCCAGTGCGTCGCGCTTCGAAATCTTTTCGTGGATGAGCAGGGGTTCGATGATCTGCTCGGCCACGGTCAGGTAGGGATTCAGCGAGGTCATCGGATCCTGGAAGATCATCGCGATCCGTTTTCCACGGATGGCGCGTGCTTCCTTGGGCGAGCAGTGCAGGAGGTCGATGCCGTCAAACATCGCGGTGCCGCTCTCGATCCGGCCGGGCGGCTGGGGCACAAGTCCCATCAGCGAGTAGCAAGTCACGGATTTGCCCGAACCGGATTCTCCGACGATGCCGAGGGTCTGGCCGCGCTCCACCGAGAAACTCACTCCGTCCACGGCCCGGTACACGCCGTTGCGCGTGTGAAAGTAGGTGCGGAGATCCTGGACGGAGAGCAACGGCATGCGGATGACGCTGTAGGAGGTAAGCGGCGCCGCAAACGGGCAACGCTAATTTACCGCCACGAGGTCCGGGGCCTGCGCCCGCATGGCGGCGAGCACCTGCGCGGGCGAGAGATTGGCGAGCGAGCCGCCGCCAATATCCGGGCAGTCCGGCGGCTGGAGGATGTGCACGGGGGCGTTGAAGACCGGTCGCGTGCGGACGGGGTTGGTCGGACCGAACAGGGCGATCAGCGGCACGCCGAGGGCGTTGGCGAGATGCATGCCGCCCGTGTCATTCGTGATGAGCAGGCGGCAGGCCGCAAGCCGGGCGGAATAGTCGGTGAGATTGGTGCGCCCGGCGAGATTCTCGACCCGGGAGCCGAAACCCTCGGCAATCGCCGTGGTGATGGGCAGATCGTTGGCCGTGCCGAACAGGACAATGGGCAGCGTATCGGGCAATTGCGCGATGAGCTCACGCCAGTGCGCGACGGGCCAGCGCTTTTCGGGATTGTTCTCGGAGCCGGCGATCAGGCCAAGGACGGGTGCGGCCACAGGCCGATGCGCGGCCAGCGGGGAAAGGTCGATATCACCCTGAAGGCCGAAGTGGCGCAGGAAGTCCGTCCACAGCTCCATCTGGTGCTGACGGCGGATGTCACGATCAGCCGGCGGACGGTAGGCACGGGTCAGGAGCGGGCGGTGCTTGCCCGGACGGAGCAGGCCGAATCGCTGCCGGCAGCCGGTCAGCCAAGCCTCAAGGTCGCCGCGAATTGAATTCGTGAAGACCAGGTAATTGTCCGGGTAACGATGACGCAGCTGATGAAAGAACCGCAGCGCACCCAACCCGCGGGGAGGCAGGGCGATCAATTCATCGGCCAGACCCCACGCGCGCAAAAGCGGCAGGAATGGGGCCTTGGCGATGAAGGTGAGTTCTGCGTCGGGGCGGGAGACACGCAATGCACGCAGCAGCGGTGCAGCCATGACGACATCGCCCAGCCAATTGGGCAGCCGGACATATATCCTGGTGCGGCGCGGCAGGACGTTTGTGCCCCGCGCGGCCAGCTCCTCGGCGAGCAGATTGCGCTTCGCCTCCAGTCGGTAGCGCAAGTGGGGCATGTCCTGATTGCGCCAGCGGTCGTGCACCCAGAGCCAGGAGGCGCAGAGATTGTCGTCGGCCGACATTCTTGCTTCCAGCCAGCGATTGAGGGCGAGGGTGACAGGGGCGGTGCCCGGGGCGCAGGTAATTTGCTCCAGATGCAGCTCGACCCGCCAGAAGCCAAGGCGGCGGGAGTGCAGGGTCCAGACCTGGGCCGCGAATTTCTCGGCCATCAGCCCGGGCAGTTCGCTCGTGGAGCAGACCCGGTCGAACAGCAGGGTCAAAGCACCCTGCAGGCCCGCATTCTGGTCGAACAGCAATCCGACGATCCCCTGGCGACGGAGGATTTTGAGCGCTTCCTGGAAGCCCTGCTTCCGCGAGAGCAGCTTCAGGCCGAAGCGTTCGCGGGCGCGCTGCACAAAGGCGTTGGCGGCGTCGTTGTCCAGCGGACGGAAGATCACGCCGAACTCAGGGAACGCGCCGGGTATGATCAGCGGCAGGGCGGTCTGCACCTCCCAATAGGCCATGTGCGGCGCGGCAATGACCGCCGGGAACGGCGCGCGCTGGTGGGAGGCGAAGAATGCCAGGGTGCCGGGCGAGGCGGAAATCACGCGCCGCAGCCGCTTTTCGCCCAGGCAGGGCATGGCGAGCGACAGCAGGGCGGTCTCGAAAAGCCGGCGGGAACTGGTGCGCGCAATCTGTCGCCGCCAGGCTGGTTTACGGTCGGGAAAAGCGTGGTGCAGGTTGGAAAAAACCAGCCGGCGCCGGCGCGGATAGCACCACAGCGTCAGCTCGCCCAGGACGACGGCCAGCCCGTGCAGCAGCGGTTCCGGCGTGCGGGCGAGGAGCCAGCCAAGGGTATGCAGGAGCAATTTTAGCACGCGGGAGGCGGATTAGCGTTTGATTTCAGCGCAGAAAAGCCATGAAACGTTAGTTCCGCGCGGTCAAAAGCAGATTTTGCCGCCGCGACTATCCATGACCGAGCTCCTCATCATCAAACCCTCGTCCCTCGGGGACATCGTGCACGGCCTGCAGGTGGCAACCTCGCTGAAGGCCCAATGCGAGGGTTTGCGCATTTCGTGGATCGTCCGCGACATCTTCGCCCCGATCGTGCGCGCCTGCGAGGCCGTGGACCAGGTGTATGTGTTTGAGCGGAATGCCGGCACCAAGGGATTCCTGCGCCTCATGCGGGAAGTGCGCAAGGTCAGGTTCGACTATGTCTTCGACATGCAGGGTCTGTTGCGCACGGGCTTGATGACCTCGCGCACGCTGGCCAAGCGCAAGGTCGGGCGGACGGATGCGCGCGAGTGGTCGGGTATTTTCTACGATGAAAAGGTGCCGCTGCCACCCGACGGCCGGCGCAGCCACGCCTTGGAGATCCTGCTGCAGTTCTGTCCCGTGCTCGGGGCCAAGCCGGAGCTGCGCGGCCGGCTGAAGTTCCGTGAAGTGGACAAGCTGACGCTCAGCTTCGCCACCGGTCGCGGTGGTCTCAAGCCGATCCTCATGTTTCCCGACAGCCGCCGGGCGGAGAAGTGCTGGAACGGCTTCAAGCAGCTCACCGAGATGCTGCTGCGGTCCGATCCCGACCGGAAGATCATCTGGGCGGGCAGCAACTACCAGCCCGACAAGGGCACGCTGCCGCCCGAACGTTTTCTCAATCTCACCGGCAACACCAGCCTCGTCTCGCTGCCTGCACTCATCCAGCGGGCGGAGTGGGTGTTCACCAATGACAGCGGTCCCATGCACCTTGCGGCCGCGCTGGGGGTGCCGACCCTCGCCGTGTTCGGCCCGACCGACCCGCGCCTGTTCGGTCCCTATCCGCTGACCTCGCCGACGAACCTAGTCGTGCAGGCGCCCGCGGGTGAACTCAAGCTGCTGCCCGCGAAGGAAGTCTACACCCGCTTCCACAAGGCGGAGCAAAGACTGGCCCGCAAGCGCTGAACCTTTCCCATGCTCGATCCCAAATTGCTCCGTGAATCGCCGCAGCTGGTGCGGGCGGCCATTGCCAAGAAGCACCTCGAGGTTGACCTCGAGGGCGTGCTGGCCCTCGACACCGCCTGGCGCGCCCAGATCGGCGAGGTCGAGCAACTCCGCGGCCGGCAAAAGTCGGCCAATGCGGAAATGGCCGCTCTGCCCAAGGGCTCGCCGGAGTTCATCGCCAAGGTGCAGGAAATGAAGGCGGTTTCGGCCACGGTGAAGGAGCGGGAGGTCCTGCTGAAGGAGACCGAGGAAAAGTGGAAACAGGCCATGCTCAGCCTGCCGAACTTGCCGCACGCGAGCGTGCCGGAAGGCCGCACCCCGGAGGAGAACGTGGTTTACGCCACACATGGCGAACCGGCGGCAGTTGGGGCCCATGCCAAAGCGCACTGGGAGATTCCCGGTTTCGACAAGCTGTTCGATTTCGCCCGCGGCGCCAAGGTCACGGGCGCTGGTTTCCCGTTTCTCATCGGGGAGGGGGCCAAGCTCTCCCGGGCGCTGCTGCAGTTCTTTTTGGATGAGGACACCAAGGCCGGCTACACGGAGGTCAGCCCGCCGATCTTTGTGAACGCCGCCAGCGCGACTGCCACCGGCCAGTTGCCGGACAAGGAAGGGCAGATGTATGAGACGGCCGACAAGCTCTACGCCGTGCCCACGGCCGAGGTGCCGCTGACGAACTTTTTCCGCGACGAGATCGTGGAGGAGGACGTGCTGCCAATCCGCCGCTGCGCCTACACGCCCTGTTTCCGCCGCGAGGCGGGCAGTTACGGCAAGGATGTGCGCGGACTGAATCGCGTGCACCAATTCGACAAGGTTGAGCTGCTCAAATGGGTGCACCCGGCGACGAGCTATCAGGAGCTGGAACTCCTGCGGGCCGATGCCGAGCGCCTGCTGCAAAAACTGGAGCTGCCGTATCGCGTGCTCCTGATGTGCGGCGGCGACCTGGGTTTTGCGCAGTCGAAAAAATACGACCTCGAAGTCTGGGCTGCGGGCCAGAAGCGCTGGCTGGAGGTGTCGAGCTGCAGCAATTTCGAGGCGTTCCAGGCGCGCCGGGCGCAGATCCGTTTCCGCGCGAAGGAAACCGGCCGGCCCGAGCTGGTCCACACCTTGAACGGTTCCGGTCTCGCCGTGCCGCGCGTGTTGGCGGCCCTGCTGGAAAACAATCTGCAGGCGGATGGTCGCGTGAAAATCCCGGCGGTGCTCCAGCCGTACTTCGGCAAGGACTACCTGACTTTCAACTAGGCGGCACGGAGCAGCGATGGCAGCCATGAAAGCGGGCAGGCCTGAGTGGAAACGGCGGGCCGAACAGCTGGCCGCGTCCTGTCCGCAGGCCCGTCTTCATCCGGCTGTGCTGGCCAAAATGGAAGGTGGCCGATTGCGCGGACCCTGGTTCGTGGCGTTGTCCGGCGGGGCGGACTCGGTGGCGCTCCTGCTCCTCGTCTGGGCTCATTGGCCGCAGGCCCGCACGCGTCTGCAGGCGGTGCATTTCAATCATCGCCTGCGCGGAGCGGCGGCCGATCGCGACGAGCGGTTTTGCCGCCAGGTCTGCGCCGCGCTGGGCGTGCGGATTCACGTGGGCCGCCGTCGGAACGCACAGATCCTGCGCAATGAAAGCGACGCGCGGGCGGCGCGGTTTGAACATATTGAAAAGGTGATGACCCGGCAGGGGGCGAAGGTCCTCTGGCTCGGTCACCAGCAGAACGACATCGCCGAAAGCATGCTCATGCGCCTCGCCCGCGGCAGCGGCGGGGGTGGCTTGGCGGCGCCCCGTCCTGTGCAGGTCGTGCAGGGTGGCCGGTTGCATCTGCGGCCGCTCCTCACTTTGAAGCATGAGGAACTCACGGCCATGCTCGAAGCAGCGCAGGTCCCGTGGTGCGAGGATGCAACCAACCTCACTGACAGTCATTTCCGCAACCGCATTCGCGGTTCGGTTCTGCCCGCCTGGATCCTAGCCGCTGGCCGCGATGCGCTGGCCGGGGCGGCCCGGACACGCGAACTGTTGGAAGAGGACGACGCAGCGCTCGAAGCCTGGGTTGATGCAGCGGCCCTGTTCAAGGCGGGTGGGGCGATGGATTTGACGAAGCTGCACGACCGGCCCCGGGCGCTGGCGCGCCGCGCGTTGCACCGCTGGCTGATGCGTCAGCGTGAGGCCGGGGAGCTTTCGCGCCAGGCCTTCGATTCGCTGTTACAATCCGTAATCATTGGTCGGCCGACCCGGCAAAGCGTGGGCACGGCGGGCTTTGCCGTGATTCGCAAAGGGATCCTGAAATTCGAACGCGCACGTCGCCAACGCCGGAATAAACCCGCGGGATTATAGTGCGGGCTCAATTGACTTATAGACCCGGAACAACATTCTGATTCACCCAGTCCACACTCCCAAGAAATGCCTGAACCCGAAAACAAGAAGAAACGCAGCCCGCTCAAGAATCTGCCTCCGGATCGCTTTCAACCGAAGGTATTGCTGATCTGGGTGGCCATTGCCATTGCGGCGTTTACCCTGCTTTATTGGACGCCAGGCCGGCTGAGCGCACCTGCGACTCTCAAAGTGCAGCAAGTCGTTGAACTGGCCGAGCAAGGCAAGATCAAGGAGGGCGTGATTCGACCCGATGCCAGCGGCGGTCGCGACTGGGCCGTCGTCACCGGCGAACTCAAGGAAGCGGTGCCGGTGGCACCGGACAATGCCGAGAAAACTTTCAAATTCCGCGCCGCGGGCCGTCTGACCGATGCCAGCATGGAGCGCCTGCAGAAAGCCCAGGTCTTTTCCGAGCAGCCTGCGACCACGATGTGGACGCAGATTGCCGCGCAGGTGATTCCCTTCCTGCTGATCATCGGCCTCTTGTATTTCCTGTTCGTGAGGCAATTGCGCCAGGCCGGCCGCGGCGCCATGAGCTTCGGCAAGAGCCGCGCCAAGCTGCTCACGCGGGACCGGGACAAGATCACTTTCTCGGATGTCGCGGGCTGCGACGAAGCCAAGGAGGAGGTCAGCGAGGTGGTGGAGTTCCTCAAGGACCCCAAGAAGTTCACCCGGATGGGCGGACGCATTCCCAAGGGCATTTTGATGGTCGGGCCTCCGGGTACCGGCAAGACGCTGCTCGCCAAGGCGGTCGCCGGCGAGGCGGACGTGCCCTTCTTTTCCATTTCCGGATCGGATTTCGTCGAGATGTTCGTCGGCGTCGGCGCCAGCCGCGTGCGTGACATGTTCGAGCAGGGCCGCAAGAACGCCCCCTGCCTGATCTTCATCGATGAAATCGATGCCGTCGGTCGCCAGCGCGGCGCCGGACTCGGCGGTGGCAACGACGAACGCGAGCAGACCCTCAATTCACTGCTGGTGGAAATGGACGGATTCGATGCCAACGAGGGCGTCATCATCATCGCCGCGACCAACCGTCCTGACGTGCTGGACAGCGCCTTGCTGCGTCCCGGCCGCTTCGACCGCCAGATCTACGTCGACCTGCCTGATCTCAACGGTCGCGAGCAGATTCTCCGGGTCCATGCCCGCAAGATCAGCCTCGCCGAAAACGTCGACCTTTCCGTCATCGCCCGCGGTACGCCCGGCCTTTCCGGAGCCGAACTGGCCAACCTCCTGAACGAGGCCGCCCTGCTCGCGAGCCGCCGCAACAAGAAGAAGGTCGAGATGATCGACGTCGATGATGCGCGCGAAAAGGTGCAGTTCGGCCGCGAGCGCCGCCGCCTGATGGATGACGAGGAGAAGAAACTGACCGCCTACCACGAGGCGGGTCATGCGCTCGTGCAGGCCGTGCTCGATGACGGCCACATGCCCGTCCACAAGGTCACCATCATTCCGCGCGGCCGCAGCCTCGGCAGCACGATGTTCATCCCGAAGCGGGATATTCTCACGCACGCGAAAAAGCGCATGCTCAACCAGATTGCCATGGGCCTGGGCGGTCGCATCGCCGAGGAGATCGTGCTCGGGGAGATTTCCAGTGGCGCGGCCGGCGACATCAAGCAGATCACCAAGATCGCGCGCCATATGGTCTGCGACTGGGGCATGAGCCCGCTGGGTCCGATCGCCTTCGGTGACAACCAGGACACCGTGTTCCTGGGCCGCGAGATCACGCGCAACGAGAACGTCTCGGAGGAAACGGCCCGCAAGATCGACCAGGAGATTCATGCCATCATCGACGAGCAGTACACGCGGGCCACGGCCATCCTGAAGGAAAAGCGCACCACGCTCGACAAGATCGCGGAGGCCCTGCTTGAGCATGAGACCCTCGACGGCAAGCATGTGTACGAAATCCTCGAGTTTGGCGAAATTCGTTCGCCCATCATCGCCGTGCCGCCGCCCTTGAAGGACGACAAGAATGCCGGCAAGAAGCCGACGGAAAAGCCCGCCACGCCGGAATCGACTTCCACGGATGGCACGGCCCCCCAGCCGTCACCGGCCTGAGATAACCGAAATCCCTAGCTTTGCAGGCGCGGCTCCCAGCCGCGCCTTTTTAGTGCCCGGCACTTTCTGGATTGGCAGTGCAAGGGAGGCCCGTTGGGATGAACTTATGAATATTTGCTGCATTGGCGCCGGGTATGTCGGCGGGCCCACCATGGCAATGATCGCCCTGAAAGCCCCCGGCATCCGGGTGACGGTCGTGGACATGAATGCCGCCCGGATCGCGGCCTGGAACAAGGGCGATCTGCCGATCTATGAACCGGGCCTGGCGGAGGTCGTGCAGCAGGCCAAGGGCCGCAACCTGTTTTTCTCCACGGATGTGGCCGGCAACATCAAGTCGGCCGACATCATTTTCGTCGCGGTCAACACGCCCACCAAGACCTACGGCGTGGGTGCGGGCCGGGCCGCGGACCTGCGTTTCATCGAATCCGTCGCCCGGACGATCGCCGAGCACGCGGAGAGCGGCAAAATCATCGTCGAGAAATCCACCATCCCGGTGAAGACGGCCGAGTCCATCAAGACGATCGTCAGTTCGAATTCCAAGGGCCTGAAGTTCCAGGTTCTATCCAATCCCGAGTTTCTGGCGGAAGGCACCGCGATCAGGGATCTGGAGAATCCCGACCGTGTGCTCATCGGCGGCGAACGGACGCCTGAGGGTGAAAAGGCCATGCAGACACTGGTGGATGTCTACGCCCACTGGGTGCCGCGGGACCGCATCATCACGACCAATCTCTGGTCCTCCGAACTTTCCAAGCTGGTGGCCAACGCCTTTCTCGCCCAGCGCATCTCCTCCATCAATTCGATCTCGGCTTTGTGTGAGGAGACCGGGGCCGATGTGGATGAGGTGGCCAATGCCATCGGCAAGGACAGCCGGATCGGCCCGAAATTCCTGAAGGCCTCGGTCGGCTTCGGTGGATCGTGCTTTCAGAAGGACATCCTGAATCTCACCTACCTTTGCGAGTCCTTCGGCCTGTCGGAAGTGGCGGCGTATTGGGCCGGGGTGGTCAGAATGAACGACTGGCAAAAGCAGCGGTTCTCCAATCGTATTGTCCAGGAACTTTTCAATACCGTGGCCGACAAGAAAATCGCCGTGCTTGGTTTCGCCTTCAAGAAGGACACCAACGACACGCGCGAATCGGCGGCGATCAACGTCTGCCGCGACCTGCTGACCGAGCATGCCAACGTTTGTGTCTATGATCCCAAGGTGGCGGCGGCTGACATCATCACGGACACCCTGGGCAAGGGGAACACCAACCCGCGGCTCACGGTCGCCAAGGACGCGTATGCGGCCTGCGACGGGGCCCATGCCATTGCCATCGTCACCGAATGGGATGAATTCAAGTCCCTCGATTACGCCCGCATCCACGCCGCGATGCCCAAACCCGCGTGCCTCTTTGACGGCCGCAACATCGTGGACCTCGCGGCCCTGCGCAAAATCGGCTTCAAGGCATTCGGCATCGGCAAGTGAGCCGGACGACTGAGGCGGAACGACGCAGCAGGCGCTGAAGCGGATGGGTGGTGTCAAAACCGAACGTGTTTCCGGTAGGCCGCCAGCTTGCTAGCGCTCTCTGAGCGGGAGCAAACTCCCGGCCTACTCGTCGACTGCTTCCGCGATCTGGAAGAGCGAGAGTTTCTCAACGTTCGTTTCCAGGACGTTTTCGGCCGTGCTGCCCAGCCAGTCCTCCAACACCGCCGCGTAAACCTGACGGAAATCAGTGGAATGGACTAGGTCCTGGTGCCGGGAAATATCCAGCCCGGGCGCAGTTCCCAGGACGGGTCCCTGCAGGTTCGGCCCCATGATGAACATCGGCGCGGCGGTGCCGTGATCCGTGCCCCGGGCCTCGTTTTCGGCGGCAGTGCGGCCAAATTCCGAGACCGTCATGGTCAGCACCTGCTGCTCGAGTCCGCGGGCCTCGAGGGCCTGTTGGAAGGACTGCAGCCCGGTGGACAGCGTTTGAAGCAGGTTGGCGTGGGCGTGGGCCTGATGGCTGTGGGTGTCGAAGCCACCCAGCGAAAGCACGTAGATCTGCGTGGAGCTGTCCGAGCCGATATGGTTGGCGATGCGCTGGAGTGACGCGGCAAAGCCCTCGTTGCGGCGCATCAAGGGGAAGCTGCGGCTGGCCTCGGCGGCCGTGCGGAGGCAGTAGGGCGTTTCCTCCGTGAGATAGGCCGCCATGGGGGGCATAGCATGGTCGCGGTCTTCCAGTGGCATCTGGTCCAGATAGCGACCGAGCCAGCCCGCGTTGGCGGATTCACGCTGACGTCCGCCGACCGCCCAGATTTCCGAGGAACGAAAGTGGCTGCGGCTGGGCTGGGTGTAGCCGACATTCTGCACCACGGTCATTTTCCCGGCGAGGCACAGGTCGCGCATGGAGCGGCAGGACGGATGAAAACCGCATTGCTCGGTCAGTGGCAGGATCTGTGAAGAGGCAATTCCTAGCGTCGGGCGCAGCCGGTGGTAATTGTCATCATCCAGGGGAATGAAGGTGTTGAGCCCGTCATTGCCACCGACCAACTGGATCAACATCAGCACTCGTCGGGATGGGGCCAGCACCGAGGGTGTCCGCGCCAACAGGTCTAACGGCCCCGCGGCCACATGAGCCAAGGTCAGCAGACCCATGGCCTTGCCGGACCAACTGATGAATTCGCGGCGGGTGGTTACAGTGGGGACCGGCTCGCGGGGCGTGATGGAAAGCGGCGGCATGGGGTTTCCGGCAGGGCCATCCTTGGCGGGCGCGGGGTAGGAGGCCAAGGCTATATCCTACATTCCCAGCGACGTGCGGTAAAGGCGCGGCACGCGCTTGGTCACCGAGCAGAGCGTTTCCCACGGGATGGTGTCGGCGTTGCGGCTGAATTCGCTGATGGTGATTTCCTCGGTGCCCTGCCGGCCGACGAGCACCGCGGCATCGCCGCATTTCACCGTCGGCACATCGGTGACATCCACGATGGTCTGGTCCATAGTCACGCGTCCCAGCACCGGGCAGCGGCGGCCGTGGATGAGCACATGGGCGCGGTTGCTCGCGGCCCGCGGGATGCCGTCACCGTAGCCGGCGCAGAGGATGGCAATGGTGGAGTCGCGCTCCAGCGTGTGGGTACGGCCATAGCTGATGCCGGTGCCGCGCGGCAGTTGCTTCACGAGGCCGATCCGGGTGTGAAAACTGAAGACCGGCTCAGTGTGAACCTGGGCGAGCATCGAGTTGGGGTGGGGCAGTATGCCAAATTGCAGCAGCCCGACGCGCACGGCGTTGAACGGACTCGCCCCGGGCATGCTCTCAAGGCCGGAGCTGTTGTCGGCATGGATGAAGATCTCCGCCGGCCGGATATTCTCACAGCGGGCGAGGGCGGCGAGGAACCGGCGGCGCTGCTCGGAGGTAAACGTCGGATCATCATCCGGACTGGCAAAGTGGGTGAAGATGCCGGCGAGTCGCAGGTGCGGCGCCGCAAGAATGCGCGCACAAAGTGCCGGCGCCTCCTCGTGCCAGACGCCCAGACGGCCCATGCCGGTGTCGATTTTCAAGTGCACCGCCACCGGCCGGCCACTGGCGCGGCCGACAGCGTCGAAGCGGTTGACTTCCTCGACTGACGAAACCGTTGCAGCGAGGTCGTATTCAGCGAGGCAGCCGTCCTCCTCCGGGAGCAAAGGGCTCAGGATCAAGATGGGCCAGCCGGGGCCGAGTTCGCGGAGCGCGGCGGCCTCGGTGACGTTGGCGACGGCGAAGAGGTCGGCCCCCGAATGCATCAGGCGGGCGGCGGTCTGGTGCAGGCCGTGCCCGTAAGCGTCGGCCTTGACCACGGCGACATAGCGGATGTGGGCCGGCAGGGAGGCGCGGATGAGGCGCAGGTTGCGCTCCAGGGCGGCGAGGTCGATCTCGGCCCAGCACCGGTGGGGGTGGATGTGGCTGAAGGTCTGGCTCATGGGGCGCGGTGGATCTGGGGGGTCCAGGTCTTGTAGCCCGGTTCCTCGTGCAGGAAGGCGTCGGGTGAGTCGGTCAGGGTAAAGAGGTCGGCGCGATCAGCCGCGGCCAGCAGGCCGGGCAGGCGGTAGGGCGTCGAAGTTACCCCGGGTGGGGGCGTGGTCCAGTGGCGGAAGCCCTCCGGCATGACCAGCGGTCCGGAGAGTTCGGCGGTGGGCACTCGCTGCAGTTGCCCGCCGAGGACGTAGCGGTGCCACGTTTCGCGCCGGGCATCGGCGATGATCTGCGCATCTGGGCGGTTGAGGGCATGGGCCACCACGGCGAGACTGCAGTACCCGAACATCGGGCGTGGCTGAAGCACATTCCAGGTGCGCAACGCCATCGCCGACGTGCGGATACCGAGGATCGAGCCCGGCCCGTCGCAAAAAACAAAGGCGCGAATGACCGCCGGATCGAGCTGGAGCGCCTGGCAGGCGGTGAAGAGGCCGATGCCCGCTTCGGTTTCGGCCTCGGCCCAGCGATCTTCGGCCGCCGTCCGGCCCAGCCAGCCCACCTGGATGCGGGTGGAGGCGGCATCCAGCAGCAGCAGGGGCGCATGGCTGGCTCGGAGCTCTTGAAGGCTGGGCATGCCTTGGACGAAACGCGGGGAAAAACGCGGCTGCAAGCGTGCAGAATCCGGCATTGACCGTGCCATGCTCCGGCGTAGCGTGACCAATTCCTTCAAGCCAAACGCTCCATTCATCACCGTGAACGTCCAACTAGATCCCATCTCCGACACCCGTAAGAACCTCGTGGTCACCCTCGACAAGAACGAGGTCGACGCCGAGCACCAAGCCGTGGTGGCCGAGTTCACCAAGCTGGCCCGCCTGCCCGGTTTCCGTCCCGGCAAAGCCCCCGCAGCGATGGTGCTGAAGCGCTTCGCCAAGGACATCGCCGACGAGTTCAAGCAGAAGGTGATCACCAAGGCCTACCGCGAAGGCCTGGAAAAGCAGAAGCTGGACGTGCTCAACATTGTCAAGGTCGAGCCGGGCCCCATCGAACCGGGCCTTTCCGCCGCGGTCACCCTCACGGTCGACATCCGCCCGGAGTTCAAGCTGCCCGAGTACACCGGTCTTCCCACCGTCGTGAGCTCCACCGCCGCCAGCGACGAGGAAGTCGACAAGGTCATCGAGGGCCTGCGCAGCGAGCGCGCCGAATTCAAGGCGGCCGACCGGGCCGCCCAGAAGGGCGATTATGTGAAGCTTTCCTACGAGGGATCCATCGACAGCAAACCCGTCGCGGACCTCGTCCCCGACAAGCAGATTTACGGCAAGGTCCCGCAGACCTGGGAAGAGGTTGAAGGGGAGAATGAAGGCGTCATCCCCGGCCTCGGCCGCCAACTGGCCGGATTGAAGACCGGCGAGAAAAAGGCCGTGACGGTCGAGTTTCCCGCGGAGTTTCCCGCCGCCCCCGCGCTGGCCGGCAAGCATGCCAGCTACGCCGTCGAGGTGCAGGAAATCCGCGAGCGCGTGCTCCCGGCGATGGACGAGGCCTTCTTCAAGGCCCAGCAGGTGGACAACCTCGACGGGTTGAAGGCCAGTGTGCGCAACAATCTGAAACTCCAGAAGGAATACCAGAACCGCGGCGAGCAGCGGCGCCAGATCACGGAGGCCCTCGCGGCCGCCGTGGATTTCGCCGTGCCGGAATCGCTGGTCGAGAGCGAGACCCAGAGCGTGCTGCGGCAGTTCATCGAGGAGAACATGCGCCGCGGCGTGGCGCAGGAGCAGTTTGAGAAGGACAAGAAGGAACTCTTCGAAAGCGCCGGCAAGGCCGCCTCCAAGCGCGTCAAACTGCAGCTGATCCTTGCGAAGATCGCCGAGGCGGAAAAGATCCAGGTTTCGGAGAAGGACATCGACAGCTTCATCTACCGTGAGGCGATGCGCTCCAACCAGAAGCCCGACAAGCTGGCGCGCGATCTCGCGAAGAACCGCGACGCCCTCCGCTCGGTGCAGCAGTCCATCATATTCGACAAGGCGGTTGATTTCCTGGTTTCCAAGGCTACGGTGTCCGAACAAACACCGAAGGCCTAAACCAAGACATCACCGTGAGCTATTACGTCCCAATTGTTCTCGAAAATACCGGCCGCGGCGAGCGGTCGATGGACATCTATTCCCGCCTCCTCAAGGACCGCATCATCTTCATTGGCACGCCGATAGATGACATGGTCGCTAACCTGGTCATCGCGCAGATGTTCTTCCTGCAGATGGAGGATCCCAAGAAGGACATCCAGGTTTACATCAACTCCCCGGGCGGTGTCGTGACGGGTGGCATGGCCATCTATGACACGATGAATTTCCTGCAGTGCGACGTCTCCACCTATTGCATCGGGCAGGCTGCCAGCATGGCGACCGTCCTCTTGGCGGCCGGCACCAAGGGCAAGCGTTTCGCGCTCCCGAACAGCCGCGTGATGATCCACCAGCCCTCCGGCGGCGCCGGCGGCCAGGCGGCTGACATCACCATTGCCGCCAAGGAAATCCTCCGCTGGCGCAAGACCCTCAACGAAGTGATTGCCAAGCACACCGGCAAGACGGCCGAGCAGGTGGAGAAGGATTCCGACCGCGATTACTATTTGAGCGCCACCGAGGCCAAGGCCTATGGCATTGTTGACCATGTGGTTGACTCGACTAAAGTGGCCCAGTCGCTGGTCGTGCCGAGCGCGGCTTAACCGGGCGGCGGACCATATCCCGCTCGACAACCCCCGCCGCCACGACGTCTCTCAATCATGGCCAAATCGTCCCGCATGACCCTCTGCTCCTTCTGCGGCAAATCGCAGGCGGAGGTGAAAAAGATCATCGCCGGTCCCGGTGTCTACATCTGCGATTCGTGCGTCAATGTCTGCAAGACGATCATTGACCGGGAGGTAAAGACCACCGTCGCGGAAACCAAGCCGGCGTTCCGGCTGATCAAGCCTTCGGAGATCAAGCGCAC
>CAZFHG010000083.1:0-14600 GCA_964518665.1 uncultured Opitutaceae bacterium
AGCCTTCCGGTCCTTCTCCTTTGTGCTGCGCTGTGTACGGCGACCATCCGGCAAATTGAATCCAGCGATCCAGTATCGAGAGTTTGGTAAACGACGAAGGTAGGCCATGTGCGTAGTTACAGCAAAAATTACAGCGTTCCGCAATGTTTTCGGATGTTTTTACTCGTGCTTCTCAGTCGTAAATAGGCTTTTACGAGGTACTAAAATCAAGTCGCGGGTTCGAGTCCCGTCAATCCCGCCAATTTAAAACCCGCGCAACCATGGTGTTGCGCGGGTTTTTTTACTCCTGGGTGATGATCCGGTCGACGATGATCTGGCGCATCTCGGGAGTAAGGCTCGCGAAGTACGCGCTGAAACCTGTCACCCGCACCACGAGATCAGGATGAGTGCTCGGATCCTGGTGGGCCTCGAGGATGGTTTTCTTGTCGAGGATGTTCATGTTGATCTGCGTGCCGCCCATCAGGAAGTGGCCGCGGATAAGAGCCATGACCTCGTCAATGCCCTCGCGCGATTTTGACAGGCCGGGGTCGAGCTCGATCTGCATCGGCGCGGTGTTGCCGAACCCGCACTGCACCGCCGCCACCGTCTGCGCCAGGGCAGTCGGGGCTGCATCCCGCCGGAATCCGGGATCGGGATTGGGTCCATGGGAGATCGGACCTTGGGCATGCCGGCCGTTCGGCGTGGCCCCCACCTCCTTCCCCATGGTGATCGTCGCCGCCCAGGAGAAGATCCCGGGGATCAGGTTGAAGCCGTGCGGAGTCGGCTTCTCCTTGACGAGGCTGGTGAAAGTCCTGGCCAGCTTGACGCCGTAGAAATCCGCCCGTGTGCTGCCGTAGCCATACCTTGGCACGCTCTTCATCATCAGGCGCGCCTGTTCTCCATTGGCCCCGGCCCAATCCGTCTCGAGCAGGCGGCTGAGGTCATCCCAAGTGAACCGCCTCTCCCGTTCGATTCGCTGTTCCACCGCCGCAAACGAGTCGGCGACGGTCGCGAGGCCGGCCGCATCCACACTCAGATTGTAGAACTCAACGCCGCCATGGGACGCGTCGCGACCTTTCTCGATCGGGCCGTAGCACAGCAGGTCGAGGTGCAGCTCCGGAAAGACCCGGTACATGTGGTCCATGTGGAAATCGAGTCCCTGGACGATGGTAGCGACGCTGCAACGGAGATGTTTCTCGTAGCAGTTCCAGAGCGAATCGACACTCGGCCTGATGGACGGGTCGGACAGCAGGTCCTTGAAGGCGACTTCGAACACGGCGGCCAGGTTGACCTTGACGCAGTCGTTGAGGGTGTATTCGCGCCCCGGAATCGCACACCAGTGGCAACCCGAGTAGGCCCGCAGCCGGCCCAGTTCGATGGGATAATCGTTCTGCGCAAAGCCGGCGCTCGTGTTGTCGACGCCGAGGAATTTTGGGGTTCCGGTGCGGTCCTCGAAAAGGATCTCGACCCCTCGTCGCAGGAGCTGCGGATCAACGTTCCGGCCGACGCTCACCCCCACGTTCACCGGAATTCTGAGACGGTGCACGGCTTCAAGCACGAGGCGGGAAAGCGCGTTGGTCGTGTCCTTGCCACTGGCATCGGGTCCCCCGAGCTGGGTGTAGCTCGTGTCCATGACGAAGTGACAAGCCAGGTGAAAGATCGCTTCCTCATCCGTCAGGAGACCGCGTTGCCGGTCGCGCTCATAGAAGGGAAAGAGAAACTGGTCGATCCGCCCGAGTGAGCCGCCCATGTTGTACATCTTGCCGGCCAATTGGTAGAAAAGCATCCACTGGCAGGCCTCCCGAAATGTCTGCGGGGGCTCATTGACCAGCCGGGCATTGATGTCGGCGATCTCCTCAAGGTTCCGGCGCAGTTGGGGATCGGCTTCATGGACCACCATGCTCCTGGCGGCGGCCGCGTGGCGGCCGATCCAGTGCTGCACTCCAAGCACAAAGTGTTCGAGTCCGTCGTACAGTTCCTGCGCCTCCGCATCACGGTTCACCGTGCGGAAATGCCGTATCCTCCCGAGGATGCCACCCCAGCCTTGCGTCAGGCCAATCGCCTCATCCTGGCAGAAATGCTGCACGGCCCCGATCCCGTGGTGCAGTTTGTACTTCTGCTGGTTCCCGCGCAGCTGGGCGTAGTCGTAATCCGGATTCCAGGCGGGTTGTCGGTACGCCGTGAAGTGAGCCATGTAGGCGCCCGCCAGCGAGCTCACCGGATCCACATACGGCGGATGCAGATCAATCAGCATCCGGAAATTCTCCCCGCAGGCCCGGGCGCCGAAAATGCCGCCGCTGGGGTGGTTGCTCTTCGCGACGAAATCCTTGAACAGCGCATCGAGGATCAACACGCCCGACCCGCTCACCACGCGGGTCATTTTCCTGGATTCAACCGGTGGCAGCAAAACGGGCAGATCGTCCATGTCGGAGGATCCCAGCTCCCTCCATTTTTCCTGCGTGTGCCGCATCTTGGTGGCGCGCAGCCGGTCGATGCGGTCTTGATAGGTCAGGGGCGCTACCGTCGGGTGGTTCATGGTGTTTCCCAGGTTAAAGTCGCATCGCATTGCCATGATCCAGCGTCGCGATGCCCTGCCGCCGCGCCGCCTCGGCCAGTTCGGCCATTTTGGACCTTGCGGGCGGATCAATGGCCGCGGCCGGGTATTCCCGCCCAAGGCTGGCGTACTTGCCGGCGGCCAGCCGGTGAAAGGGCATGATCTCGTACGTGACCGCGGCCGTCGCCCCGTTCGCCCCGCCATTCCGGCTTCGCTGTTCCTTCAACTCGCGGACAAAGTTCGCGATGGCGCTGATGTCCTCCACCGAATCATTCACCGAGGGCACGATGGGAGTCCGGAAGTTGACGGGCGTGCTTGAGGCGGCGAGACGCCGGGCGTTTTCGAGGATGCGTCCGTTTGACTGCCGCGTCGCCGCCCGGTGTTTCGCCTCATCGACGAGCTTGAGATCCATCATCACCAGATCGGTGAACGGCAGCAGCTCCTCCAGTGCGTCCCAAGGCGCCTCCCCGCAGGTTTCCACGGCCGTGTGCAGACCGTGTTCCTTGCACTGCCGCAGGATGTCCCGGGCAAAATCCCGGCTCAAGGCCGGTTCGCCACCAGAGAGCGTCACGCCGCCGCCGGAAAGCTCATAGAAGAGCTTGTCGGCCAGGATCTCAGCCATGACCTCCTCCACCGTCATGCGGCGGCCTTCGAGTTCAAGGGCGCGCGGGGAGCAGGTGGCGACACACCGGCCGCTGAGCTCGCACCGTTCCCGGATGAATGTGTGGATGCCGTCGTTGAGTTCGTGCGCGTGATGGGGACAGGCGGAAACGCAGTTGCCACAGGCAATGCAGCGATCGGCGTAGTAGCGAAGTTCCGGCGCGGGATGCTGGCCCTCGGGGTTGTGGCACCAGAAGCACTGCATGGTGCAGCCCTTGAGGAATACCGTCGTGCGAATTCCCGGACCATCATGCAGGGAGAACCGCTGTATGTTGAAAACAACGTTATGCGTGCTCATCGACCCGGGTGCTGGCGGAACGGTAGTGCGTTGGAGGCAATCGACGGCGCGGGGCCTGTCCTCTGACGCAGTCGTTGCTTGCGGTCAGGTTAATGAGATTCGTCAGTGAAAGTTAAGCTGAAAGGTCGCTCCGGGGCTGCGCAAGATATGACCAGCATGCGGGATTGCGACGGTGGTGCGCGCGGTACAAAATAAGGGGTGCCGGCAATCCACGCTGGCGCCCGATGATCCCCGTGATCCGCGCAATCCTGTTCCGCCTGACCACCCTGGCGCTGGTCGCGACCGGATTCTGGTGGGCCGGCCACACCCGCGAATCGGACACGCAGGACGGGCGGAAGGTGATCACATGGATGATCTTCATCTCGCCGCTGCGCGATCTGTACGAGCAGCAGGTCGCGGAATTCGAGCGGCTGCACCCGGACACCACGGTGCGCTTCATCTGGGTGCCGATGAGCGAGTATCACATGAAGTTCAAGACGCTCACCGCCGCGGGGCAGACTCCGGACATGTTCTACTCGGGCGACGTATGGCTGAGCTACCTGCGGCCCTTCATGGCCGACCTCACGCCTCTGGTCGAACGCGATGCCGCCGAGATCGGGCTGGACGATTATTTCCCCGAAATCCGGGCCGCGATGCAGCACGAGGGACACTACTTTGTGCTGCCCGAGTACATGAATATCTCGCTTTGCTATTTCAACCGCCGCCTATTCCGGGAGGCGGGAGTGGAGACCCCGACCGCGGACTGGACCTGGGATGACATCGTGCGCGCGGGTCAGAGACTGACGCGGCCGGCCAGTGGCGACCAACCCGGGGTCTGGGGTTGCTCACGGATGGAAGGCTGGTGGGGCGAATGGCTGATCTATGTGCGGCAGGCGGGCGGCACGGTTTTCACGCCCGATGGCCGGCGCTGCGCGCTGGATTCCCCGGCAGCGATCACCGGCCTGCGCTTCTACCTCGAGAAATCCACCAAGCATCGCATCAGCGCACCCGCCGGATTCGAGCCGCTCAACAGTTTCGTCAACGAGCGCGTGGCGATGAACATCGGCGGGCACCTCAATTTCTGGCTCAATTACAATGCGGTGCCCGGGCTGGACTGGGATGTGCAGATGCTGCCTTCCGGACCGGCGGGGCGCAGTGGAGGCGAAGTGGCGATTGCCGGCTACGCCCTGAGCAAAACCACGCGGCACCGCGAGGCCACCTGGGAGCTGATGAAGTTCCTCACCCGGCCCGCCATCATTGCCGCCATTGTGGCCCGGGGCGGCGTGTCCGTGCGACGTTCGGTCGCGGAGGCCCAGATGCACGATCCCGCACGCACGGACCGGCCGCACAACCTGGCCGCAGTCTACCGGCAACTCGAGTATTCCCTGCCCATCCCGCGCCACCCGAACTACATTGAGATCATGCAGCAGGTCGTGCAGCCCGAGGTGGACCGCATGGTCCTGGGCAAGCTGACCCCGGAGGAAACCGGCCGCCGGGCCGCCGCGGCCGTCAACGCCTTCCTTGACACCTTCGATTCCCAGGCCCGGTGAGCCAAACTCCAGCCGCGCCCGGGATTATTCGGATAGCCTACCGCGGCCAGAGCCAGGCGAAGGTGCCGGCGGTGACGAGGCCGTAGGCCAGGCCGTCGATCGTGGTCTTCACCGTGACCAGCCAGCTCTTCCGCATCCAGATTGACTGCGGCCACTGGGCGCCGGCGTAGGCGAGGAACGCCACCGCTCCGGCCATGCGGAATACCGCCAGGTAATGGGCGCCGGCCGGCACGGCATGAAGCGTCACGTAGGCCGTGAAGAAGCTGATCACGAGCAGGAAGACGAACCACTGCACGAAGGTCGGGCCCATTGACATGCTCTCGTTCGGCAGGACCGTGATGACCTGCACCGGCCCCTCCTCGAGCTTCTTTTTGTACTCCGGAGAGTTGTAATTTCCGTCCTGACACATCGGCACCATGTAATCGCCGGGCGGAACGGGAAACGGCTTCAGCGCGGCGCGGACGCCTTCCTCATCGGGCAGCTTCTTGAAATCATTCTTATGCCAGGGCAGAGCCATGTGGAGGATGCCACTCAGCACGAAGACAAACACGGCGGACAACAGGATCGGCAACCAGAGCGCGGTCATAGGAGTTCTCCTTTTGGGGTGGGTGTGGTGAAGCGTCGGGCCAGGGGTGGACCTGCTTCGGTGTGGCCCCGGAGCATGGCGGCACACAGGTCGTCGTCAACGCCGCGGAAGAACGGCGCACGAATCCGGTTGAGTTATGAAGCCCGCAATTGACCCTTCATTGGGTAGGGCCCGGCCTCCGGACGGGCCGCGTTTGGCAGGCACACGCCAAACCACCCGTCCGGAAGCCGGGCGCTACCTATAACCTCCATGCCCTCCCCCCTAACCCTCGCTACCGCCGGCAAATCCACCTGGCGCATCATCGTCGGCGCGTCAGCCACCCCCGTCGAACGGCACGCCGCGGCGGAGTTGCAGTCGCATCTGCGTCTGATCGGCAACGCTGACCTGCCGCTAGTGACTGACGCCGATACGCGGCAGCCGCGTGAAATCTGGGTCGGTGCCAGCAACCGCTGGTCGCCTGAACGCGAAAATCTCAGCAACGCCCCCGGGGCGGAAGGGTTCATCATCCGCACAGGGATCGATCACCTGTTGATCGCGGGTGAAGGCCGGCGGGGGACGCTGTACGCGGTGTATGAATTCCTCGAACGGTACCTGGACTGCCGGTGGTACACGCCGGACGTCAGCCGCGTTCCGCGGCAGGAGCGGATCGAAGTCGGGCCGATTGATCTGCGGCAGACGCCTGCCTTCGAATATCGCGAGCCGTATGCGTTCGAGGCCATGGACCCCGACTGGGCGGCGCGGAACAAGTGCAACGGACACTTTCCCGCGTTTGCGGCGCAGCACGGCGGCGGCGTGCGCTATGCCCTGCCGTTCGTCCACACGTTCAATGAACTGGTGCCGGTCGAAAAACACTTCGATGCGCATCCGGAGTATTTCTCCGAGGTGAAAGGCGTCCGCGTGAAACATGAGACGCAGCTCTGCCTCTCCCACCCCGAGGTCCTCGCCCTGTCGGTGGCCCGCATCCGCGAGTGGCTCGCCGCGAACCCCGGCGTCAGCATCGTGTCGGTGTCGCAGAACGACTGGGACAACCCCTGCCAGTGCGCGGCCTGCCGGGCCGTGGATGCCGAGGAGGGCAATTACAGCGGGAGCCTGATCCGGTTTGTAAACCGGATCGCCGAGGCCATCGAAGCCGACCATCCCCACGTCGCCATTGATACGCTGGCCTATCAGTACACGCGCAAGCCGCCGCGTTGTGTCCGTCCGCGGCCCAATGTGATCGTCCGACTCTGCACGATCGAATGCTGCTTCTCGCATCCGCTTGAAACCTGCGGTGAAAAAATGCTGCTCAAGCAACAGCGCGGCACCGGCGCCACGCTCGCCGAGGACCTCGCGGCCTGGGGCCGCATCTGCCAGCGCGTTTACATCTGGGACTACGTGACGAATTTCGCCAACTACGTGCTCCCCTTCCCCAATCTTGGCGTGCTCGCGGCCAACCTCCGCCTCTTCGCGCGCCACCACGTCAAGGGCGTCTTCGAACAGGGTGCGAATCCGCCCGGCGGCGGCGGTGAATTCGCCGGGCTGCGCGCGTGGGTGCTGGCGCGGCTGCTGTGGAATCCCGAGGCGGACGCCGATGCGCTGATCGCCGAGTACCTGTCCGGTGTCTACGGCCGCGGCGGCGCGCCCCTGCTCCGCTACGTCCAGGCCCTGCAGCAACTCGTGCGGGAGAAAAATCTGCACGCGAGCATCTACGACCGGCCCGACAGCGCCTACCTCACGCCTGATTTGCTGGCCTTGGCCGGCACCTGCTTCGACGAGGCTGAGAAACTCGCGGAGGACGAGGCTGTGCTGGCCCGGATCAAACGCGCGCGACTGCCCATCCGTTTCGCGCAACTGGCCGCCCTGCCGCTGGATGCCCCGGGGCGCGCGCGGCTCCTTGAGGAATTCGCCGCAGATGCGACCGCGGCCGGCATCACCCAGCTCTCCGAACACATCCCGCTTGCCCGCACGATGCATTACCTCCGACAGGGCATCCACCTCACCCATTTCGCCCGCTACGATGGCGGCTGGAGCCCATTCGACAACCCGTGGCCGGTCGGCACCCCGCCTTCCGCCCAGAGTTAGGCAGACATACGGTGCGGCCGGAATTTCACCGCCACTCTCGAACTGGCTGAATCGCGCTTGCCTCGCCTCGCGCCCGCCCGTTTGCCTCTCGCATGCCGCCTGCGCCAACGCCGCCCGCTCCGACTCCGGCCTGGGAGCCGTTCCATGCGATGACCAAGCCCATCGGCTCGCGCTGCAACCTCGACTGCAGCTACTGTTTCTACCTCGAAAAGGAAAAACTCTACCCTGACGCCGGCGGCATGCGGATGAAACCGGAGGTGCTGGCCGCCTACATCCGCGACTACATCGCGGCCCAGCCCGGACCGGTGGTCCACTTCGCCTGGCAGGGCGGCGAGCCGACGCTGTTGGGCGTCGATTACTTCCGCAATGTCATCGCCCTTCAGGAACGCTACGCCGAGGGCCGGACCATCGAGAACGCCCTCCAGACCAACGGTGTGCTCCTGGATGACGCGTGGGGCGAGTTTCTGTCCCGGCACCATTTCCTGGTCGGCCTGAGCGTGGACGGGCCGGCCCACCTGCATGACGCCTACCGCGTGGACAAGGGCGGCCTGCCCACTTTCGACAGGGTCATGGCCGGCCTGCAGGTGCTGAAAAAGCACGGCGTCGAATTCAACACGCTGACCACCGTGCACCGGAAAAATTCGCCGCACGCGCTGGAGGTCTACCGTTTCCTGCGCGAAGCCGGCTCGGGCTACCTGCAGTTCATCCCCATCGTGGAGCGCAACGCACCGCCCGCGACCACCGACGGGCTGTGGCTCGCCCCTCCACCCGACCATGCGGACGCCGCGACACTAGATGCCCAGGTGACGCCGTGGAGCGTGCGACCCGCCGATTACGGGCAGTTCCTGATCACGATCTTCGACGAGTGGGTGCGGCGCGACGTGGGCCGCGTGTACGTGCAGCAATTCGACGCCGCCCTCGCCAACTGGGCCGGCGAACCCGCGGGCGTGTGCGTGTTCACCGAAAACTGCGGCCGGGCGGTGGCGGTCGAGCACAACGGCGACGTCTACAGCTGCGACCACTACGTCTATCCGCGCTACCAGTTGGGGAATCTCCTGAACACCTCGTTGGCGGCGCTGGTGGATTCGCCGCAGCAGCAGGCCTTCGGCCGGGCCAAATCCGCCACCCTGCCCCGCTTCTGCCGCGAATGCCCGGTGCGCTTCGCCTGCCACGGCGAGTGCCCCAAGCACCGGTTTCTGCGCACGCCGGACGGCGAACCCGGGCTCAACTATCTCTGCGCAGGCTACAAGAAGTTCTTCAGCCACATTGACTCGCCCATGCGGACCATGGCCGCGCTCCTCGCCGCGCAGCAGGCTCCCGCGGAGATTATGCGATTGCCCCGGGCCCAGTGGCTGCCGACAAGGAGACTGAGCGGTGCCTGAGACCGGCCACCGTTTGAATCAAGCGCGCGACTTACGAAATCCCTCCCTTGCTTGCATAACTCCCCTTCACCCCTCGTCGCGCACTCCAAACTCTTGGCCCTGCTCGTGACCGCGTCGGCCGCCGGCATAGCCGAAGCCGCCCCGGCGCCCGCGCCCAAGCCGAACATCGTCCTCATCCTCGCCGACGACCTGGGCTATGGCGACGTGCAGTGCTACAATCCAAACCGCGGCCGCATTCCCACGCCCAACATTGACCGCCTCGCCGCCCAAGGGATGCGTTTCAGTGATGCGCATGCCACCAGTGGAGTATGCTCTCCCTCACGCTATGGACTGCTCACCGGGCGCTACCACTGGCGCACGCGGCTGCAGTCCAGTATCCTGGGCCTATATGAACCGCCGCTAATCAGTCAGGATCGCCTGACCCTAGCCGGTTTCCTCCAGCAATCCGGCTATCATACGGCCGCAATCGGCAAATGGCACCTGGGCTGGGACTGGAATATCCCGAGTTCGCAGCGGCCCATCTTTGCTCCGGCCTTCAAAGCCCGGCCCGTCGCGACCCCCGAGAATCGGACGGTCTGGAAAGAATACTTCAACCGGCCGATAACCGGCGGGCCGACCACCCGGGGCTTTGACTATTACTTCGGCACCGACGTGCCCAACTGGCCGCCCTATTGTTTCATCGAGAATGACCGCACGGTCGGCACTCCGAGTGAATTCCTGCCCGACGAGAATTTGAAAAACTACCGCGCCAGCCTGCCCGGCCCCGCGCTGCCCGATTGGAGCCTCGAGGGCGTCCTGCCCAGGCTGGCCGATCAAGCCTGCGCCTACATTGCCCGCCGGGCGCAGGAGCCCCGGCCCTTCTTCCTCTATCTGCCGCTCACGTCCCCGCACACGCCGATCGCCGTGAACCGCGAATGGCAGGGCCGCAGCGGGCTGAATGCCTACGCTGATCTCGTGATGGAAACCGACGCCATGGTGGGAAGGGTGCTGGCGGCGCTGGAACAATCCGGCATCGCCGAACGCACGCTGGTGATCTTCACCAGTGACAATGGTTGTGCACCGTACGTCGGATTGAAGGAATTGGCGGCCAAGGGTCATTTCCCCAGCGGCCCGCTGCGCGGCTACAAGGCCGATGCCTGGGAGGGCGGCCATCGCATACCCTTCATCGTGCGCTGGCCCGGTCGCGTCCAACCCGGCACCGAGAACAACCAACTGGTGCTGCAGACCGACTGCATGGCCACCATCGCCGAGATCCTCGGTGCAGCCCTGCCACCCGATGCCGCCGAGGACAGTTTCAGCCTGCTCCCCTTGCTCCTGGGCGGGACCCAGGCCGTGCGGCAGTTCGCCATCTGCCAATCGGGCAACGGGCTGTTTTCTTTGCGCGACGGTCGCTGGAAGATCATTTTCGGCGCCAACGGTGGCGGCTACGAAAACGCGGGCTGGTTCGAGGATTCGCACACCTCCGCCATCCAGCTCTACGACCTTGCGGCGGACCTTGGCGAAACGCGGAACCTGGCCGGCGAGCGACCTGAGATTGTCGCCAGACTCTCCGCCGCGTTGGAGCAATTGGTCGGCGACGGGCGTTCCACTCCGGGCCCGAAACAGGCTAATGATGTCCCCGTGCACTGGAAACGCTTCATCACCACCGGGGCCAATTGACCTTCGACTCCCGTTCACGCGCCGTCCTTCAGTCCCTTTCCCTTGTGACCAACCCAATCGCCAGCGATCTTTTTGCCAACGGTCAGATCATTCGCCATCCAGTCGGTCCAGGCGCGGGTTATTGGGTGGGAAGCCCGGGAGCCTACTATGACGAAGCCGAGGAAGCGTGCTACCTGACCTATCGCATCCGCCGGCCCCGCGGCGTGGTCCCCGACCGGGGCGGCGAAGCGCGGATCGCGCGCTCGACCGATCTGGTGCACTGGACGGACGTCCTGACCGTGACCAAGGACCGTTACCAATCCGCCTCCATCGAACGCAGTTGCCTGCACCGCGGCCGGGATGGGCGCTGGCGCTACTTCACCAGTTACGTGAATCCCGCCGACGGACGCTGGTGCACGGCCGTGATGAGCGCAGACACCGTGGCGGGGCTGGATCCGGCCAGGAGCACGGTCTTGTTTGCGGGTCCGTCGCACGGACTGGAAGGCATGAAGGACCCGTGGATCATCGAAGCCGACGGCAGCTACCACATGTTCCTTAGCGTGGCCTTGCCGACGCCGCAAACGGGCCGCGGATCGCACGAGACCCTGGACATTTTCAACACCGGCGAATGCAAGTCCGCCACCGGGCTGGCGCTCTCCCACGATCTGGACCACTGGGAATGGCAAGGGCTGGTGCTGACACCGGAGACATCCGGCTGGGACCGCTACTGCCGGAGATTGAATTCCGTGGTTCCGCTCCCGCCGGGTGCGGCCGGTCGGTACCTCGCCTTCTACGACGGCAGCGCCAGCCACCTGGAAAACTACGAGGAGAAATGCGCCCTGGCCGTGTCTGATGACCTGCGCATCTGGGATGTGCGCTCACGTCAGGGACCGGCCCTCACGAGTCCGCATGGTTCACAATCCCTGCGCTACCTCGACGCCAAGTTCATGCGCGGCGCATGGCGGCTCTTCTACGAATTCACGCGGCCTGATGGCGCCCATGATATGCGGTTGGTGACAGTCGAGACCGCGGCAATCGCCGCGCTGCCGGGCAATGCGTGATCCCGCCTGATGGTCGGAGACGGCGCGAGGCCTCTGCACCATCCGTGGACCGCCCCTCCATGCAACCGATTCCATTATTGCGGCCGCCCCGCTCAAAATGTGATGTCATCAGGTGACCATGCCCATCCAGCCTGCTGCCTTGGAACTGCCGGACCTCGAACCGGCAAAGTGGATCTGGTATCCGTGCGAACGTTGCCTGCCCAGCACGTTCGTGCTCTTCCGGCGGACGGTGACTGTCACCGCTCCGCTCCGGCGCGCCACGGGGTGGATCGCCGCCGACAGCCGGTACCGACTCGAGGTGAACGGCCAGCGCATCCAATGGGGCCCGGCGCCGTCCGATCCGCGCTGGCCCGAGGCCGACCCGCTCGATCTCACGGCCCACCTGCGGACCGGCGAAAATGTCCTCGCCGTCACCGTCCTCTACTATGGGCACGGCGACGGCACCTGGGCGCTGGGCAAGCCGGGCTTTCTCTGTCGGCTCGAATTGGAGGACGCCGCCGGCGCGGTGCAGGTTGTCAGCTCCGACACCTCATGGCTCACGCACCTTTGCCGCGCGTGGACCCCGGGGCATTACAAGCGCTGGTACATCCGTGCGCTGCAGGAGGAATTTGACGCGAACCTCTATCCCTACGGCTGGAGCGAGCCGGCGTTTGTCCCCGGCCCCGACTGGCTGCCGGCCATGGACCTGGTGGGTTCACCCAACCAACCCGCGCTCAATACCCGCTTCACCGAATACACCTGGGACCTGGCCCCGGGCGGTCCGGCCGGCGCCCGGCTGCGGGCGCGGAGCATCCCGATGCTGCACGAGGAGCATGTCGGCATCAGCAAGCTCTCCGACAGCCGCTGGCTGGAATGGCTGCGCCCGGTGCGCGAATATTTCGAGTGCCGCACGCCCAAGGCCTATCGCACGATCGAGGCGACCGGCCCTGCGGCGCAACCGATCAACACGGCCGACGGACCAGCCTGGGAGATCGAACTCACGCCGGATCGCGGCGCCCTGCTGACCTTCGAACTCGCCGAGCAGGTCGTGGGCTGGCCGCAGTTCACCCTTGAGGCGCCCGCCGGCACGGTCGTGGAGATGCTCGTGCACGAGGCCCATCACCCCGACGGACCGCCGGTGTTGAACACGCATTTCGAATCATGGACGCGCTTCACCTGCCGCGCGGGCACCAACCATTTTGAGCCGTTTGATTTCGAGAGCCTGCGCTGGCTGCAGTTTCACGTGCACGGCGGCCGCGGCCGAGTGCGGCTCAGCCGGATCGGCGTGCGCCGCCGCACCTTCCCCTGGCCACATCCGCCACGACTGCAGGTGGGCGAGCCCGCGTTGCAGCGGCTGATGGACGCCACGGTCAACACGCTCCACAACTGCGCCCAGGAGGCGCTCGTGGACGGCATGGCCCGCGAACGCCAGCAATACAGCGGTGACTGCGGCCACCAGTTGCACGCGATCTACCTGGCCTGCGGCGAGACCCGGCTGCCGGCGCGTTTCCTGGCCACCTACAGCCAGGGCCTGACCAAGGAGGGTTTCTTCCTCGACTGCTGGCCGGGCTATGACCGGCTGGCACGCCTCGTCGAACGGCAACTGGACCTCACCGGCTGGGGTCCGATCCTCGACCACAGCGTCGGGTTCAACTTCGACTGCTGGCACCACTACCTCTACACCGGCGACCTCGACGCCCTGCGCGAGCCGTATCCGCGGCTGCTGCGCTTTGCGGATTACCTGGCCACCATCGTCGACCGCGACGGCCTGCTGGCCGTGGAAAATCTCGGCATCCCCTCGGTCTGGATCGACCACATCGCCTACCAGCAGCAACGGCACAAGCAGTGCGCGTTCAACCTCTACACCGCCGCGATGCTGGAGCACGCGCTCGCTCCGATCTGCGATGCGATGGGTGACCGGGACCGCGCCAGCGCGGCGAGAAAGTTCGGACGCACACTTCGACGCAAAGCCGTCGCGCGCTTCTGGGACCCGGAGCGCCAGCTCTTCGTGAACAACCGGCCGTGGCTCGCCGAGGAAATGTCCCCTCGCTGCTGCGACCGCTCCCTGGCCACGGCGGTGATGTTCGACCAACTCCCAGCCGGGCGCACGAAAGCTGCCCTGCAGATGCTCGCGGATTGCCCGCCGGAGATGGGCCTGTCCTACCCCGCCAATGCCTGCTGGCGCCTGTGGGCCCTGGCCAAGGGTGGCCGGGCCGATGTGATTGTCCACGACCTGCGCCACCGCTGGTCAACGATGACCTCCGTCATTGAGAACAACACCCTGCAGGAGGACTGGGAGGCCCGGCACGATTCCAACCAGCAATGGAGCCATTGCCCCGTGGTGCCGGTCTACATCACCTACCACACGCTCGCCGGCATCCGACCGCTGGCCCCGGGATTTGCGCGCGCCGAGATCCGTCCGCAACTCGAGGACCTGACCGACTTGAGCCTCACCGCCCACACCGTGCAGGGTCCGATTCATTTCAAAGCGCAGGGCAGGCGCGGCGACCGGCGGGTCACGCTTGAAATCCCCCATGGCTGCAGTGTCGAGCTGCTGCTCCCGCGAGGAGAACGTGTCGATCTCGCCCCGGCCGAGGGCAAAACCCCCGCCGGCCTGCGCCGTTACACCCTGCCCTCGGGCCAACCGATAGCGCTGCACCTGCGCAAGGTCTGACCGAGCCCAGCTTGTAGCTACGAGCGTGAGCGAGTGGTTCGGATGTAGGGCCGGAGCTTGCTCCGTGCCTCGAAGGCGTTGACGGCTCCGCAGCGCGAACAGGCGCGGACCAAGGTCCGGCCCTACAGTCGAACCCGCGCAGACCCTTCAGCGCTGCAACGCCCCGTAGGCTTTCTTCACGTACCCGAGGCTGGCCTTG
>CAZFHG010000084.1:0-14570 GCA_964518665.1 uncultured Opitutaceae bacterium
GAGCTTGCGCTCCTCCAAAATGATCTCGAGCAGGCGCGCCGCCGTGCCGCTGGGGGCGTCCTTCTTGAAGCGGTGGTGCATCTCCACGACCTCGGCATCGTAGCTGGAGTCGAGGATGCGCGCCGCCTGCTGGGTGAGGGAGAAGAGCAGATTCACGCCGACGGAATAATTGCCCGACCAGACGCAGGGAACGGCGGCGGCCTCCTTGCGCAGGTGGATTTTCTCACTGGCGGTGTGGCCGGTGGTGCCGATCACGAGCGGCTTGCCCAGGTCCCTGGCCCGGCGGATCACGTCGCCCGTCGCCTGGTGCGAACTGAAATCAATGATCACGTCGCCGAGCTTCAGGCCGGCATCGAGGTCGTCGCCGGCATCCAGGGACGCACCGACGGTGATGCCGTTTTCCTTCGCCGCCGCGGCGATCGCGCGGCCCATGCGGCCGAGGCCGCCCACAATCGCAATGCGCATCGTCATGGGAAAATCAGTAGCCGAGCGCCTTGAGGGTTTGCAGCACAATCTGGCGGTTGGCCGCACTCATCTCGCACAACGGCGCGCGTACCTCATCGGAGCGGATGATGCCGGCCCGCTTGAGTCCGGCCTTGATCGGCACGGGGTTGGGCTCGATGAACAGCGCCTTGGAGATGGGGTAGAGCTTCCGGTGCATTTTAGTGGCGCGCGCAAAGTCGTTGGCGAGCGCAGCCTGCACCAATTTCGAGACTTCCTTCACGAGGAGATTCGAGGCGACGCTGATCACGCCCTCGGCTCCGACGGCCATGAAGGGCAGCGTCAGGGAATCGTCGCCGCTCAGCACGGTGATGTCATCACCCATGGCCTGCTTCAACTGGTCCACGCGATCCACGCTGCCGCCGGCCTCCTTGATGTGGCAGACGTTGGCGTAGCGGGCCCGCAGACGCTCCACCACGCCGACACTGATCTCGATCCCGCAACGGCCGGGGATTGAGTAGAGCACGATGTGACGGTCGGTGGACTCGGCGATGGCCGAAAAATGGCGGAACAGACCCTCCTGGCTGGGCTTGTTGTAATAGGGTGCGACCACCAGCATCGCATCCGCGCCGGCTGCGTGGGCCAGTTTCGTCAGGTCAACCGCCTCGCGGGTCGAGTTCGACCCCGTGCCCGCGATCACCGGCACCCGGCCCCGCACGGCCGCGATGGTGGCGCGGACGACCTCCATGTGCTCCTCATGGCTGAGGGTGGGGGATTCGCCCGTCGTGCCCACAGGGACCAGGCCATCGATGCCGCCTTTGATCTGAAACTCGATGAGTTGGCGGAGATCGTCATAGGCGATCTCCTGATTCTGGAACGGCGTGACGAGCGCCGTGATGGTGCCGGTGAGCTTGCGGAGTTTCATGATGGTGTCGGTCAGGCAAAGTAACCTTGCTGAAAAGAGCAGGGCGATTTACAGATTGCGCAACGCTTTTTTACCCGCACCAACCCATGACTCCTCATACTGAAATCATCAACGATCTGCTCAAGCTGGCCGTCGAGAGCGGCGCGAGCGACATCGTCATCAAGTCCAACAAGCCCGGTTATGTGCGGCTCTCCGGCCGGTTGAAACCGGTGGACATGGATCCCATCACGAGCCCGGAGGCCCAGGCCTTCATCGAGGAGCATTGTCCCAAGGTGTTTTTGCCCAAGTGGGAGGACGACGGTCAGGTGGACTATGCCTATGCCTGCGAGGGTATCGGCCGCTTCCGTGTCAACGGCTTCCACCAACGCGGCCTGGTGAGCATTGTCATGCGTCACATCAAGAGCCGAGTGCCCACGTTCGAAGAACTGGGTATCCAGGCCGAGCCGCTGCTGAACATGTGCAAATCCAAGGACGGCATTTTGCTGGTCTGCGGCGCCACCGGTTCCGGCAAGAGTTCCACGATGGCCGCCATGCTGAGCTGGATCAACCAGAACATGGACAAGCACATCGTCACCATCGAGGACCCCATCGAGTACACCTTCCAGGATGACAAATCGCTCTTCCAGCAGCGCGAAATCGGTCTGGACGTGCCGAACTTCGAGATGGCGATCAAATCCGTGCTCCGCCAGAACCCCGACATCATCCTGATCGGTGAAATGCGCGACAAGGAGACGTTCGAAACCGCCATCTCCGCCGCCGAAACGGGCCACCTGGTCTTCTCGACCATGCACGCCGCGACGGTGGCGCAGTCGCTCACGCGTCTCTTTGAGTTTTTCCCGCCGGAACAGCAGATCCAAGCCCGGCGGCAGATTGCCGGTTCCATCCGCGGCTTCATCTGCCAGAAGCTGATTCCGGCCCTCGAAGGCGGCGGCCGCGTGCCGACCAATGAGATCCTCAATGCCGACGCCGTCGTGAAGAACCTCATCCTCGAGGGCCAGTTCGACAAGCTGCAGGGCATCATGGAAGGCTCCGGCGATTCGAGCAGCTTTTCGTTCAACAAGGACCTCTACCGCCTCATCAAGGCCGGCAAGATCAGCAAGGCCGACGGCCTCCGGTTCTCGCCGAACCCGCAGGCGCTCGAGATGAATCTCAAGGGCATCTTCTTCAAGTCCTGACGCCATTGTGTTGATGAATCCTGTCCGGTCCCTGTGCCTCTGCCTCACGCTGCCGCTCCTGGCCGCGGCGCAGGAAGCGACCACCATCGAGCAGGTCAAAAAAGACCTGAGCACGCTGCCCGCCACCAAGGCCGACCTCGAGCAGAGCCGGCTCAAGATGCCCAGCATCGCCGCGCCCGACACCTCCGCCGATACCCTGACAGCCCTTCCGCCTCCGGCGGCGTTGGGGGGCCGGGCCAACGAGGAAAAGGAAGCGGACAAAAATTCCGGCAACTGGCTGGTGGATGCGATGCGAAAGGAAACTGATCGCAAATCCGCCGGCCGGGACGACCGGAAACGGCTGCGCGATGATGATCGGGAGCCCGCTGACGCCTGGCCTGAACCGGGAAAAAACCGTGCCAGGGATTCGTTTCTGAATACAAGCACCCAGAAAGCCTCCGAGGAACGTGATCCGACAACACTGAAGGCCAGCGTAGATAATCCGTTGATGCCTTACATGACCGATTGGATCAGCAAGCGCGACCAGTCCCTGCTGCTGCCGAAGCCGGCATCCTTGCCCGGCTTTGACGGCAACCAGTCGTTTCTCCCTTCGGGTCCGGCTGGCGCAACCACACCGGGTTTGATCCAGGGCGACTTTGGGATCCGTCCGGACAATGCGGTCGCACCGGTCCAGCGTCCGGAGAATAATCCCTTCCTGGAAAACCTGACTTCGGTTCCTGTGCCCGCGAGGGACTCGACCCCCTCAGCAATGCCCAATTCGCTGCCCAACGCGACCGAACGCTCCCTGCAGTTCCTGCCGCCGCCTGTGAACCCCAACGAGGCCAAACGGCCGCCGGCCCCGATCGATTTGTCGAAGCCGGCGCAGGATACGAAGTACTTCCCCCAGTTGAAGCGTTTTTAGGGCTTGGTTTTGCGCCGCCGGGCGATTCTCTTGTCCGTTTACATCATGGCATTGGCATTAATTTTTTCGGGTCAGGGAGCACAAAAGGTCGGCATGGGCCGGACCCTTCACGAACATTCACCGGCGGCACGGGCGGTGTTCGAAGAGGCCAACCGTGTGCTGGGCTGGGACTTGGCCAAGCTTTGCTTCGAGGGTCCGGAGGCCGAGCTGACGCAGACCAAGATCTGCCAGCCGGCCCTGTATGTGCATGGCCTGGCGTTGCTTGCCGCCTTGAAAGAGCAGGGGAAGCTGCCTGAGGTGAATTATGCCCTCGGCTTGAGCCTCGGCGAGATCACCGCCTGCACGGCGGCCGGGGTCTTTGATTTTGCCACGGGCCTGAAGGTGGTCGCCGAACGCGGCCGGCTTATGCAGCAGGCCTGCGAGCAGACCACGGGCGGCATGGCCGCCATCATCGGCGAAGAACGCGCCAAGGTGCAGGAACTCTGCCGCGAATTCGACATTGAGGCCGCCAATTTCAATGCGCCCGGCCAGATCATCGTCTCCGGCGAAAAGTCCAAGGTCGGCGCCGCCGTCGCTGCCGCGAAGGACCGGGGCATCAAAAAGATCATCCCGCTCAACGTCGCCGGCGCCTATCACAGCCGCCTGATGGAGCCCGCGCGCGCCGCCTTCGCGGCGTATCTCGACACTGTAACGTTTGCCGCGCCCCGATTCACGATTTTCACCAACACGACCGGCCAGAGCGTGGCCGCGCCCGCGGACATCAAGACCGCCCTGGTGCGCCAGGTCGTTTCCTCGGTGCTGTGGGAGGACTGCATGCGCAGCGCCGCCGCGGCAGGCGCCACGATATTCTGGGAACTCGGGCCGGGCGCCGTTCTGGCCGGGCTCGCCAAGCGCACCGACAAGGCCTGGGTGGTGAAGAGCTTCGCGGAATTCGCGGATTTGAACGCCTGATCATGACTTCACGTTCAACCCGCAACTTCTGCATCATCGCGCACGTCGACCACGGCAAGACCACGCTGTCCGACCGGCTGCTCGAGTACACGAACACAGTCGTGCAGCGGGTGATGACGGACCAGCATCTGGACTCGATGGATCTCGAGAAGGAACGCGGCATCACCATCAAGTCGCATCCGGTCACGATGACCTACCGGGCCAAGGACGGGCATCTCTACAAGCTCAACCTGATGGACACGCCCGGGCACGTGGATTTCTCCTACGAGGTTTCCCGGAGCCTCGCGGCTTGCGAAGGCGCCGTGCTGCTCATTGACGCCGCCCAGGGCGTCGAGGCCCAGACCGTGGCCAACGCCCATCTGGCCTTCGGCCAGAAGCTCAAGGTCATTCCGGTCATCAACAAGATCGACCTGCCCAGCGCCAATCTCGAACTCTGCCTCAAGCAGCTCGAGGACATCCTGACGATTCCCGCCGAGGAGGCCATTTTGGCCAGCGGCAAGGCCGGCATCGGCATTGAGGACATCCTTGAAGCCGTCGTATCGCGCGTGCCGCCGCCGCGCTGGACCGATTACCCGCAGTTGCGCGCGCTGGTTTTCGATTCCCTCTACGATTCCTACCGTGGTGTGATTTCCTACGTGCGCGTTTTCTCCGGCACCATCAAGGCCGGCGATTTCATGCTGCTGCTGAGCAACAACGTGAAATCCGAGGTCAAGGAAGTCGGCGTCTTCATGCCCAAGATGACGAAGTGCGCGTCACTCGGCGCGGGCGACGTCGGATACATCGTGTCCAACATCAAGGATCCCGCCGAGATCAAGACCGGCGACACGATCACGCTCTCGAACAAGCCCGCCACCGACATGCTGCCGGGTTACAAGGAGGTCCGTCCGATGGTGTTTTGCGGACTCTATCCGGTCGACACCTCCGACTACGAAAAGCTCAAGGCCGCCCTCGGCCGGCTCCGGCTGAACGACTCCGCCTTCGTGTACTCATCGGAAAGCTCCGTCGCCCTCGGCTTCGGTTTCCGCTGCGGCTTCCTCGGGCTCCTGCACATGGAGATCATCCAGGAGCGCATCCGCCGCGAGCACGACGTCGATATCATTTCGACCTATCCGAGCGTGGTTTACCACATCATCAAACAGGGCGGCGAAATGATCGAGGTGGACAATCCTGTGAACCTTCCGGACCCCGGCACGATCCTGGAACTGCGCGAACCCACCATCAAGGCCGCCATCCACATCCCGAACGACTCGATGGGCGACATTCTCGCGCTCGTCATGGAAAAGCGCGGCTCGGTTGATCACACGGATACCCTGGACGCCAATCGCGTCATGCTGACCTGCATTCTGCCGCTCAATGAAATCCTCGTCGATTTCAACGACCGCCTGAAGAGCATCACCCATGGCTACGGGTCCATGGATTACGAGCTGGACGAGTACCGCACCTCGGACCTCGTGAAGATGGAAATCCTCATCAACAGTGATCCCGTTGACGCGTTTGCCAGCATCGTCCACCGCGACAAGGCCGAGGGCAAGGGTCGCGAACTCTGCGAGAAGCTCGCCGACATCATTCCGCCGCAGATGTTCAAGGTCGCTATCCAGGCCGCCATCGGCGGCAAGATCATCGCCCGCGACAATGTGAAGGAAATGCGCAAGGACGTGACCGCAAAATGTTATGGCGGTGACATCAGCCGCAAACGTAAGCTCCTCGACAAGCAGAAGGAGGGCAAAAAGAAGATGAAACAATTCGGTCGTGTTTCGATCCCATCTGATGCCTTCATCAAAGTATTGAAGACAAACTGACGCATGAAGCCTGTTGCCAAGGTAGGGCCCGACCTCCGGACGGGCCTTGTTTGTCAGACGCACGCCAAACCGCCCGTCCGGAAGCCGGACGCCACCCACACCTGCCAGCCAGACTAAAAGGATCCCACCCGTGTTCGGAATCTTTGCCTCCCCGGCGCGCAAGATGCGCGAAAACGCCGCCCACTGGCTAGAGCTTGCCGACAAGGTTTATCTCTACCGCCGGGATGTCCTGGCCCACGCACAGTTGGCCGAGTTTCAGGGTCAGACCGCGGCGCTGCGCCGCCTGTTGAAGGACAAAGCCGAGACGATGAAGCTCAAGCTCGCCGTCGAGTCGCTGGAGGAAGTCCTGCGTCGCACCGGCGGCATGCATTACCCGAAGAGTTCGCTGGTCGAGAACGTGGAATTCTTCCTCGTGGCCGCGATCGTCATTCTGGGGTTTCGCACGTACTTCGTGCAGCCCTTCAAGATTCCGACCAACTCGATGTGGCCGACCTACAATGGCATGACCCCGGAGGTATTCCGCCAGCGCAGCGACGAACCCGGCTATATTAGTCAGGCAGTGCGACTCGCGGCCTTCGGTGCCCGGCCCAAGCGGGTCGACACCAAGACCGCGGGCGAAATATTCATTCCGCTCATCGGCAACAACGAGCGGGTCATCATTCCTTACCGCAATGTCGCCGGCCGCAGTTGGCTGATCTTCCCGGCTACCCAGAAGGAATACACGCTGCTCGTGGGCGACGATCCGGTCACCGTCCGGGTGCCGGTCGATTTCGACTTTGAATGGACGGTCCGCGATGCGTTTTTCCCGGAAGCCAAAGCCAATCATGAACCCGCCGGCGTGGATCTGGCCCGGTTGCTGGGCCGGCAGACTGAAGTTCTCCGCGACGGCACTGGACGCGTGCGTTTCCTGAAGACCGGCCGACAGATCAAGGCCGGGGAACGCGCCTTGGCTTTCGATATCCTGACTGGCGACCAGCTCTTCGTTGACCGCATGAGTTATCATTTCACCCGGCCGTCGGTCGGGCAGGGGTTCGTCTTTCGCACCCGCCAGATCACGGGTATTGGCCAGGATCAGTATTACATCAAACGGCTCGTCGGCGTTCCGGGTGACGAATTGGAAATCCAGAATTACGGACTCTACCGCAACGGTGTGCCGATCACTGGCGCTGATGCATTCGCCGCGAACGCTGCGCGATCCGGCAATTACGTTGGCTATCGCAACGAATTGGGTCTTGCGAAGGGTCGCACTATGAAGGTCCCGTCGGAGAGCTTTTTGGCACTCGGTGATAACTCCGCCAACAGCCAGGATGGACGCTACTGGGGTTACGTGCCGGCGAAAGACGCCATTGGACGGCCTTTGTTCATCTATTACCCGTTTACAAAGCACTGGGGACCAGCGCGTTAAATATCAGTAAAGCGGCACAATAGATATTATGTATAGTATTGTTGCAGACGAAAAGCTATGACCACCGCCAATTCCGGAGTCGCCCCGCTTTGGAACTGGCTGGATCGCCGCACTGCCGGCGTGCTGCTTCACCCTACCTGTCTGCCCAATAATCAAGGTATCGGTGTGTTGGATGAATCGGTGGATGCCCTGCTGCATTTCCTGAAAGACGCTGGCATCAGCAATTGGCAGGTCTGCCCGCTTGGCCCGAACGGTTACGGCGACTCGCCCTACCAATGTTTTTCCGCCTTCGCCGGCAATCCCTACCTGATCGACGTCGCCGCGCTGCAGCGCGCCGGACTTCTGACCGAAACCGACATCGCTCCACTGCGGGCCCTGCCTGCCCACGCCATTGATTACGGCTGGCTCTACGTGACCAAGTGGCCGGTTCTTTTCCGCGCTTTCGAGAATTTCCAACGCAATCGCGGTACCAAGCTGCCTTACGGGGACTTTGCAGCCTTCTGTAATGCGGAGAAATCCTGGCTTGAGCCGTATACGCTGTTCCTGGCCCTCAAGGACCATTTCAAGGGCCGGCCCTGGTGGGAATGGCCCCCGGCTGTCCGCTTTCACGCCGCCGCCGCCAAATCACCCCTGGCGAAGACGGTCAAAGGCCGCGCCGAGGCCCACGCGTTCTTCCAATACCTCTTTTTTGGGCAATGGCGGCAAGTCCGCGCCAAAGCCAAGGCCCTGGGCATCTCGATCATCGGTGATGCCCCGATCTTTGTCGCCCTCGACAGCGCCGACATCTGGTCGCATCCGGAACTGTTCCAAATTGACCAGCGCACCGGCCAACCCCTCGCCGTGGCCGGCGTGCCGCCCGATTACTTCTCCGCCGACGGGCAACTCTGGGGCAATCCGCTCTACGCCTGGGACCGCCATGTCGCCGACGGCTACGCGTGGTGGCTGGACCGCCTGCGCGCCAATTTCAACCTGTGCGACATTGTGCGCATCGACCATTTCCGGGGTTTCGACACCTACTGGTCCATCCCCGCCGATGCCGTGACCGCCAAGACCGGCCGTTGGGAAAACGGCCCCGGCCTCAACTTTTTCAACGTAGTCCAGCGCGCCCTGCCCGGTTGCCGGCTTATCGCCGAGGATCTCGGCGAGCCCATGCCTTCTGTCCATACCTTGCGCAACGCCACCGGCCTGCCCGGCATGGCCATCCTGCAATTCGCGTTCGGTGGTGAAAGCGACAACACCTACCTGCCACATAATCTCCGCGCCAACAGTGTCGTCTATCCCGGCACCCACGACAACGACACCACTGCCGGCTGGTATCAGTCCACCGCTGAGAAAACCCGCGACCACGTCCGCCGCTACCTCCGCATCAGTGGTCAGGAAATCGCCTGGGATTTCGTGCGCACCGGCTATGCCGCCGTCAGCAATCTGGCCGTCTTCCCGCTACAGGATCTGCTGAGCCTTGGCAGCGTCGCCCGTTTCAACACCCCCGGCCAGCCCGCCGGCAACTGGCAGTGGCGCTACAATGCCGAGCAACTCGCCGCCTTGCACCGCGCCAGTGCCGCCTATTTGAAGGAACTCGGCGCGCTGTACGGACGAGTGTGAGGGTCTCCCATCTTATGTAGGCCAGCGCCTGCAAGCGGGCTGACCTACATTGAAAGAAACTCCGCGATCCGCGGCACGACTTCATCATTCGCATCCGCGAGCACGTAATGCCCCGCGTCCTTGAGATACACCGTCTCCGCCTTTGGCAAACGCCGGCGCCACTCTGCGTAGAAGTGGTCGTTGAAACAGAAATCCTTCCCGCCCCACACAATCAGCGCGGGATTCTGCGTGAAACGGCCCAGTCCTTCTGACGCCGCACTGAGCGTTGCCCATGTCGGATGAGCGGCACTCATCGGTATGTCCTGCACAAAGGCGTTTACTGCCACGCGATTGGTCCACGAATCATATGGCAGCAACAATGCCCGCTTTTCATCGGCACTCAGGCTCCGCCGATGCATCGACATCCAGACGGCCGGTCCGGCGAATCCATTCGCACCGCGCACGATCGCCGTGCCCAGCCCGCCCCATTTGCAGAGCGCGATGCGCCAGGGAATGTGCGGCGACGGAAATGCCGCCGTGTTCAGGATCACCAACCGTCCGATCAATTCCGGATGGCGCACCGCAAACCCAAAACCGATCGCCCCGCCCCAATCGTGCACCACCAGATGCACCTTCGTGAGTGCCAGCGATTTCACCAGGGCCGCGACATCAGCAATGCGCGTGGCCAGCGTGTACGGGTAATCCTGCGGTTTCTCCGACAGCCCCATGCCGATGTGATCCGGCACGATGCACCGCAACCGTGGCGCCACCGCCTGCACGAGCTCCCGGTAGTAAAACGACCACGTGGGGTTGCCGTGCAGCATGAGTACCGCCTCGGTCCCCTGCCCTTCATCCAAATAACTCATGCGGGCACCTCGCGGCGTCGTGAAATCCCGCGGTGCGAAAGGATACAGGGGCTTGAGCCATCCCGGGAGCGCGGGCGGCCCGCCCGCATGATCGGTTGTGTTTGGCGTCACCATTCCAATGCGAGCATCAGACAATTCAAACCGCTCCCTATCCCAAGCAATCCTACCTTGCTGCCCGCCTGCACTGCGCCGGCATCAATCGCCGCGCACAGCGTGGCCGGCAAGGCCACCGAGCCGGTGTTGCCCAATGTCTCAAAGGTCGAGAAATCCTTCGCGAGATCCAAACCGAGCGCCTCGTAAAGCTTCCGCCGGTGCGTGCTGCCGACCTGGTGACAAATGAAACGATCCACACTCGCCGCATTCCAGCCGGTGACTCCGACAAAATCGCGCCAGTTCTCCCGCGCCAGGGCCAGGCCTGCGATCAACAACGCCTCGGAGTCCGTCTGCATGGCCAGTGATTCGCTGCCGTGCGTGTCGCCCTGGCAGAGTTCGCTGTGCGCCGTCGCGGCCCGTGCCACGCCGCCCAGCAGGCGATGCGGTTGACCCTTCACCAGGTCGCGATGGCAGACCACCGCCCCGACCGCACCCGAACCGATGGTGAGATTGGCGAAGTACGGTTTGATGCCGTTGCGATCCAGTGGCTGCTCCAGCAGGGTCCTGAGCGTCTGGTCCACCAGCGGACGGCTGTTCTCCCCGGCCACGACCAGCGCGCAGCGGATCTGGCCCGACTCGATCAAGCCCGCCGCCACGGTCAGTGAATTCAGAAAACCGAGGCACGCGTTCGATACGTCAAAGATCTGCGTCGTCGCCGGGAGTCCGATCTTCCTGTGCGCAAACGACGCCGTCGCCGGCTCGAGCATGTCGCGGCTCACCGCGCTGTGGATGAAGAGTTCCACCTGCTCAGCTTTCAGCCCGGACTTTGCCAGCACCGCCCGGCCCGCGGCCGCGCTTGCATCCGAGGGCCTCGTGCCTGCCGGCCACACGCGCCGCTCGCGGATACCGGTCATGAGTTCGAGGCGCCCTTCCGGCAGTTTGAGCCGCTCGTACAGCGGACGCAGCCGGGCCTCGATCTCGACCGAAGTCAGGATCTCATCCGGCAGCGCAACCGCCAGGGACTCGATGCAGGTATGGATGAATTTCATGGGTAGCGCCCGGCCTCCGGCCGGGCGTGGCTTGTAATCATGGCAAACCGGCCCGTCCGGAGGCCGGGCCCTACCCGCAATCTTGAGTCCTCCATGCTCATTTCCCCTGCTCCATGCGCATCGCGAGCCGGATGATATCCTTGTCGTAGAAATTGCTGCCCAGCCCGGCGTCCACCACGAGCGTAGTTCCATTCAGGCCGCTGCTGCGCGGACTCAGCAGAAACAGCGCCGCATTGGCGACCTCATCCGTGGACAGATTCCGTTTCCGGAACGTGAGTTTTTCCGTATACAAATAGCTCTCCAAATAGCCCGGAATCCCCGCCGACGCACTGGTCTTGAGCGGACCAGCGCCCACCACATTGAAGCGCACTTCGCTGTCCGCGCTGAACGATTTCGCAAGAAAGCGGCTCGTTGACTCCAACGCCGCCTTGATGGGCCCCATGTAGCCGTAATTGTCAGGTGTCACGGTCAGCGACGAGATTCCGATCGTCACCACCGATGCATGGCTGGCCAGCAGCGGCTTGAAAGCCCGCGCCACCTCGACCAGCGAGAAGGATGAGACCGCTGTGGCCTGCAGGAAGTCGGCACGTTTCGTTTCATGGAAGGGCTTGAAGCCCTCGCTGTAGTTCGCGAACGCGATGGAATGCACCAGCCCGTGAATCTCCCGATGGCCCGCTGCGGCAACGGCCTTTGCCAGTTGCTCGGCCGCGCCGTCGTGCTCCACATCGCAAATGAAGACCGGCCGGCCGGCGAGTTGTGCCTCGAGCGATTTCCGCCGCGCCTCTGACCGTACGCTGTAGATGACCTTGGCCCCCTGCTCCTCGAGTTCCTTCGCGATGAACCAGGCCACGCTTTTCCGGTTGGCCACGCCAAATACCACGAAGGTTTTGCCGGTGAGTTGGAGAAAATCGGGCATGATGAAATGGCTCAGAAATTGTTAACCACGGATTTCACGGGTCGCACGGATTTGATTAAATAGTACGCTCGAGTTGATTGGCCACACAAGGCTCAGAAGTCACAAGAGTATATCGATGATCTGGTCCTTATGAGTGTTTTGAGCCTTGTGCGGACATCCATTGATTGTTTGAACCAAGTCCGCGTCATCCGTGGTTAAGCTCCAGTCTTCTGTCCTTCGGGGGCTTTCCAGGCCACGGCGAAATCCACAGTCAGCACGCGCGTGCCGTCGGCCTTGCGGACGGCCCCGCTCATCATGGTGAAGCCGCCCATGGCCTCCTTCTTCTTCACCTCGATCAGGGTGATGTCGCCCGGGTAGACCGGGTTGCGGAAACGCACGTCGCTGATCTTCGCCAGCAGCGGTACCCCTTCCCCCGGCTTGGCGCCTGCCGCCAGCGCCTGCTTCGCCATGAACAGCGCGCCGGTCTGGAACACTGATTCACACAGGAGCACGCCCGGCGTGATCGGTGCATTCGGATAGTGACCGCGGTAAAAATCCTCGTCCGCCCGCCAAGTCCGCTGCGCCACCAATCCGTCAGGCCCGTCGCTCACGATGCTGTCCACAAACAAAAACGGAGGCCGGTGCGGGATGAGGTCGGTGACAGAGGACATGAGATCGACGGGGTTAAACCACAGATGAACACGGATTCACACAGATAAATTGAAACCATGCCCTATCTATATCTGTGCAATCCGTGTGATCCGTGGTTAATGTTTGGAGTCAGCTCATTTTGCGGCTTTCGACTCATAAAGGCGTTTGTCGATCTTGTTGGCGGTGATCACGCCGTAGTTGATGGTGCCGAGCCAGCCGGACATGATGATGCCCACGCTGCCGGCGTGATAGAGCCCGGGAAGCTTTTCGGGCAGGTCCATCGAAACCTTCAATCCTTCGAACTTCGTGCCGAACGACGTGCCATTCAAATGGGTCGTGTAGTACTCGATCGTCCGCGGCGTGGCCGCCTCTTTCCAATCAATCTTGCCCCGAACATCGGGGATGAATTTCTCCAGCGCCACGAGCGACTCCTCGATGAGGCGCTGCTTGTGCTTTTCGTAGTCCTCATCCGACAGGTTCTTCCAGTCCGGATAACGTCCGTTCAAGGACACCACTACGGTATAACGGTCGGAGCCCGGACGAGTGTCCGGGTAATAGACCGAAAACGTGCGGCTGGTCGTATGGAAATCAACGAGTTCCTCGCTGCTGTAATGTGGCGAGGCCGACGTGAACACGAGGTCGCCAATATGCGGGATGCTCTCACCCTTGCGGATGCCGAAATACACCTGGCACGAACTCGTGTTGATGCGCACGGCCTCAGCCGCGGCGACGTAGTCCGCGGGAAAATTCTCCGCTCCCGCCAGGCGGAACACGGTATTTTTGATGTTCGCATTCGACAGGACCGCCTTGGCCCGGATCACCCGTCCGCCCTTGGCCACGATGCCGGCCGCGACCTTCCGGCCGTCGCGCTCCTCGACGAGGATTTTCTCGACCAGCACTTTCTTGCGCACTTCGACGCCATTTTTCTTCAACTCGGCGATCATCTTCTCGATCAACAGGTCCGAACCGCCGCGAAAGGTGAACACGCCGGCACCCATGAAGTTGGAAAACACGATGCCATACGTGATCGCCGGGTCCTCGGGCGTGGAACCGTTGGCGTAGGTGATCGGCTCCATCAGCAACCGGTGCACGTCCGGCCGGCCCGGAAAAAATCGTTCGAACATCTGCCCCGTGGTCTCGGGGTTGTTGTCGTAGAAGTTCATCGCCCGCAGGTGGTCGTAGAACTTCTCCACCACCGCCGGATCCAGTTTGAACTGCTCGACCAGCACCCGGGTGTAGTCCTCGCGGGTGAACGTGGTCCACACATCCATCTGCGGATTCACGAACCGGATGTCCTTCAGTTGCACGATCGAGTCGGCGATCTCTTTGGTCCAGTACTTGCGGCAGCTCTTGATCATGCCGCTGGGGAATCCGTGCAGGGAGATGTCAAAGATGTGCCCGCCCTTGCGCGTGAACCAAGTGGCCAGGCCGCCGAACTGATAATGGTGTTCAAGCAACAGAACCTTGTGGCCTGCTTTGGCGAGGTAGTTGGCGCCGGTCAATCCGCCCAAGCCGCTGCCAATGACGATCACGTCGTACTCATCCGCCGCACCTTTTAACCAGTCGTAAGCCATGGAATGGCCGAGTGAAACCGGCCCCCGCCCCGGTGCAAGGGACTTTTATACTAAGGTGTTTTTATCCACGGATCACATGGATTTCACGGATCAGAGGAAGACCACATGAGGCACAGAAGGTGCCTATGAATTCAGTCATTTTACAGGAGGTAACGGAGGGAGCAGAGTTCTGGAATCAATACCTCCGCTTCCTATCTTCCCTCCTGTTAAAGGACGGGCCTTTCACCTGTGACTTATGTGCCTGCCATCCGTGGCCTGGCGAAG
>CAZFHG010000085.1:0-14536 GCA_964518665.1 uncultured Opitutaceae bacterium
CGACTCCTCGCGCCAGCACGCCCCGCTCACCTGCCCGACCGGCGCCGTCGACATCAACAGCACCCACCTGTCGCTCGAGGACGTGGTGGCGCGCATCGCCTCCTTGGTCAACGCCCGCATGGCTACCGCACCATGACCGCCCGGCGCTACCAACATCCGGAGATGGATTTCCTGTACGGGATTTCCCACTACCTCGCGCTCACGGCCTACGACGTCTGCTTCCGCGGCGAGGTGACTGGGCTGAGCAACATCCCGCGGCGCGGCCCCTTCATTATCGCCTGCAACCATGCCAGTCACCTCGACCCACCGATCATCGGCTCGCTGGTGTCGCGGCAGGTGGCCTTCTTCGCGCGCAAGACCCTCTGGAAGCCGGGCCTGGCCCAGTGGTGGCTCAATGGCGTGGGCACCATTCCGGTGGACCGCGACGGCGGCTCCGACGTCGGGGCGATCAAGCGCGTGCTGCAGACCCTGCAGTCGGGCAAGGCGCTGATCCTGTTTCCCGAGGGCACGCGTTCGCCTGACGGCAACCTGCAGTCGGCGAAGCCGGGCGTGGGCCTGATCGCCTGCCGCACGCAGGTGCCGGTGCTGCCGGTGCGGATCTTCAACTCGCACCGGGCGTTCGGGCGAGGTGGCGGCGTGCACTTCGGCACGCCCGTGTCCGTGGTGTTTGGACGCGTGCTTGCTCCGACGGATTACGATCCACCGGGTGCGGGCAAGGATCGCTACCAGCGGGTGAGCGAGCGCATCATGGCGGCGATCGCGTCGCTATCGGAGCCGCGCGCGCCGGTCCTCTGAGGCGCGACGCGGAAGCGGGACGCACCGTGCGCGCGCGAGCGCGGCGCGGCGCTAAAATCAACCCAGGCCGGAGGCCAAACGCGCCCGCGCGAGCACGGCGGAGGCGGTCCCTCGGGCCTTCTCCGCGCCCTCACGAAGGATCGCTTGGACATGGTCGAGATTGGCCGCGAACTCCGCCCGCCGGGCGCGGTATGGGGCGAAGTGCTCCCACGTCTGCTCGAACAGGAGCTTTTTCAGATCCCCGTAGCCATACCCGCCTTCGCGGAGACGGTTCTCCGCCTCGACCGCGACCTCCTTGGCGGCGACCAGACGGAGGAACTGGATCGCGAGATTGCGGTCGGCATCCGGCTTGGGTTCCTGCGTGGTGCGCGAGTCCATCACGATCCCCATGATCTTCTTCCGCGTGGCCTTCTCGTCGCCGAAGAGATCGATGGTGTTGCCGTAGCTCTTGCTCATCTTCTGGCCGTCGAGCCCAGGCACTACGGCCACGTCCTCGCGGATCTCGGACTCCGGCACGACGAACGTCTCGCCGTACGTCTGGTTGAACTTGATCGCGATGTCGCGGGTCATTTCCAAGTGCTGCTTCTGGTCCTTGCCGACGGGCACCACGTGGGTGTCGTAGAGCAGGATGTCCGCCGCCATCAGGACCGGGTAGGCAAACAGGCCGAAGTTGGGCGCGATGCCCCGGGCAGTCTTGTCCTTGTAACTGTGGGCGCGCTCCAGCAGCCCCATGGGGGTCAGCGTGCCGATCAGCCAGGTGAGTTCGCAGACCTCGGGCACGTCGCTCTGGCGCCAGAAAACCGCCTTGGCCGGGTCGAGTCCGCATGCCAGCCAGTCGAGGGCGATGCCCCGGGTGTAGGCGCGCCGCTCGGCCGCGTCCGTGAGCGCGGTCATCGAGTGGTAATCCGCGATGAAATAATACGCATCGCCGCCGGCCTGCAACTCGATGGCCGGGCGCATCGCCCCGAAATAGTTGCCGATGTGCAGGGTGCCGGAGGGCGTGATGCCGGTGAGGATTCTGGGCATGGTCGGTATGTAATCGTACTCGTTCTCTTAATCGTTCTCGTTCTCGGATGGACCGAGAAGAGAGAACGAGAAAGATTAAGAGAACGAGAAAGATTTTTGCCTCAGTCCCGCCGGGGCGAGGTGGTGATGGCCTGGCGGTGGTTCGCCACGGTCGCCGGCGGCAGGTACCCCGAAAAGGCGGTGAGGGGCATCACCAGGGCGCGCTTGCCGAGCAGGGTTCCCGGCTGGAGCACGGCGTTGCAGCCCACCTCGGCCTGGTCGCCGAGGATCGCCCCGAACTTGCGCAACCCCGTGGGCTCATTGCCCGAGGGCAGGCGCACGGTGATCTCGTGCTGGTCCAGGCGCAGGTTGGAGCAGACGACACCGGCCCCGAGATGGGCGCCGTTGCCGAGAATGGAATCACCCACGTAGCTGAAATGCGGCACCTGCACGCGATCCATCAGCAGGCAGTTCTTGAATTCACAAGCATTGCCGAGCACGCCGTCCTCGCCGACGATCACGTTCCCACGAATGTAGGCCCCCGGGCGGATTTCCGTGCGCGCGCCGATCCACACCGGACCGATGATGGTCGCATAGGGCGGCAGTTTTACCGTCGGATCCAGATGCACGAAACCTTCCAAGTGCACGCCCGCCGGCACCTTGGGTGGTTTTGCGTCAAACCGGTGCGCCTTGAGCGCCGGCGCGATCTGCTTCAGCCACTCCCACGGCGCCGCCTCGGCCCGAAAGAAGGTGGCAAAGTGGGACAGCGAGGGCGGCAGGGTGAAGAATTCGGCGGCTTGCATGGCGGGAAAGTGAGCGAAGTTGAGGCCCTGATCAATAGGCGTGTGGTGGCATCCTGGGAGCGCGGGCGGCCCGCCCGCCAGACCAAGCCTGCGGGTCGGCGGCCCGCGCTCCGAGGCTGTCGTTTGTACGGCCACCCATGACCAAGCTTCGCCCGTTTCAATGCTTGCGGACAATTGCGACCGAGGGCGGTCGCGTTCCCCATCCTACCCTCGTATCTCCGCCACCTTGACCGGCCTTTTCTCGGCGATGGAACGGTCGGCCGCAAAGATCACCTCGTGAGTCGCCACCGCCTCGGCCAGGCCGCTCAGGGGCATCGGCCGGCTGTCCGCCAGCGCGGCAAAGAACGCATCAAACTGGGACCGGTACGGGTGATCGGCCACATCGCCGGAATCGATCGGTTTCATGTCCGTTGTCTGCCAGCGGTTCCGGTCGAAGCCGGGCCGGTGCACGGAGAATTTCTGGTCAAGGATCGAACCTTCGCTGCCGACGAGATGCGTGTGAAAGTAATAGGGCTGCAGACAATCAATCACCGAGGCGCACTTGCCCAAACGGCCGTCGCGAAACTTCAGCAGGGCGACACTGGTCGTGGGGTATTCGTATTTCGCGAAATCCGGGTGCGCGGACTGCGTGGCGTAGGCCGTCACCTCCTCCACCTCGCCGCCCATGCACAGGCGCAGCGCATCGAGGGCGTGACAGCCTGCCGACAGCAGACTCGAGCCACCGCCGCGGCGCGTGATGTTCCAACGATATTGGCCGTACCAGGGACCGGAGCCGTGGAAGTAATCCACCTCGCCGTAATGCACCCGGCCGATTTCGCCGCGGTCGAGCAGGGCCTTGATGCCGAGGAACTGGCTCGCCCACCGGCATTCGAAACAGATGCAAAACTGCACGCCGGCGGTGCGCACCGCCGCCTCGATCCGCCGCAAGTCCGGGAGCGAGAGAGCCATCGGCTTCTCCAGGATGATGTGCTTGCCAGCCTGCGCCGCCGCCACGGCCTGGTCGGCGTGCTCCCACGGATACCCCGTGATATCCACCACCTGAATATCCGGATCCGCCAGCAGGTCGGACACCTTGTGGTAGAGCTTGAACGGCGCACCATGCCGGGCGGTCATGGCAGCCGCATCCAAAGGCCGCGAGGAACACACCGCGGTCACGCGCCCACCCGTGCCCTGGTTGATGGCGTCAATATGCGCCGTCGCCGCCCAGCCGTAACCGATGATGCCGACATTGAATGGATTCATGGGGTAGTGGCCGCAGGGTGCGAACAATGCGCCCACGGGGCAAGTCCCCAGCCGGCCAAGCCGCCTTGTCACGTAATACGTGACAAGGCGGCTTTGGCGGTCAGGCCAAATTACATGTCGGTTCGCTCTCAGTTACAGCGGCCGGAAGAATATCGGACGCTGGTCGTAACGTAGCCGCGAGTGTGAGCGAGTGGCTACGGACCGGCCCAGGAGATGAATCGCACCGCGGCGCCTGTTTCGATTGATTCGCCGATGGTGCGGTAAAACTCAGCCAGGCTGTAGATGCATTCCGCACCGGCGTCGGGTTCGCGATGATTCAGGATGCAGTCGCGGAGGTCGTGCAGTTCATCCAGTTGCTCGTCCTTGGACTCATAGGGCGTCCTGATCTCGCCGGCATCGGTGACGACGCGCAGGCTGTTGGCGTCAATGCGATCCCAGGTGGCCGTGCCGAGCGGTCCGGCGAAAGTGACCCAGTAGCTCTTGTACGCGACATAGGAGCAGGCCAGGGAGAATATCCGGCCGTCGGCGTACTTCGCGATCACTGTGCCGATATCGGGCGTGGCCGTCGGCGCATCCCGCTTGGCGATGAAGGCCGAGACCGTCGCGGGCGGACCCCACAGCATGAGCGCCACTTCCAACGCGATGATGCCCATCTGCGAGAACGGCAGCAACGGCGCCTCCTTCGCGGCGGCTCGCCAACTGCCGGGCGGCAGCTTGTAGGCGGTCGGCGAGGACACGCTGGCCTGCAACTGGTGCGGCACGCCGATGACCCCGGACTTGAGCGCGGCCTGCAAGGCCAGCACGGCAGGATTCTTGCGGTGATTGGCGCCCGCCATGAGCACGCGGTCGCGCGCCCGCGCCCGCTCGATCATGCGCCGCGCCTCGTCGCTCGATAGGGTCACCGGAATGTTGACGAAAACGTGCTTGCCGGCATCCAGCGCGGCCAGCGCATCCTGGCAATGCTGGCGGTTGGGCGTGGAGACGATCACGGCATCCACCTCGGCGGAGCGAAGCAACTCATCCAGGCTCGCCACCGGCTTCCCGCCGTATTTCTCGCAGGTCTCGCGCGCCCGCGCGGCCTCGAGATCGAAGGCCACCGCGAGGTGCAGTCCCTTGGCGCGAACCAGCGCCTCGAGATTCAAGCGGGCGTAGCCGCCGCACCCGATCAGACCGATACCCAGTGAATTGTTTTTCATGGAGAATGTTTGCGGATTTTGACGCGGACGGCGCGGACCTGGCCGAGGGCCAGGGCAAAATTGCCCGTGACGCCGAAGCCCGTGTGGTTGAAACGCTCCCGACGCAGCAGCCACGCCTGCATCAACCCGGCCGAACCCGAATTGCCACCCGCAGCATCCGCCAACGCTTCCGCCGTGAGTGCATACTTGTGCCCGGCCCACGCCAATTCGACCGTCGCACCCTTGATGCGATAACCGAGTTCGTGGGCTCCATCCCAAAGCAATGCCGGGATTGACAGCCACATCTCCTCGATGGGCTCGCCGCTCAGGCGATAGGTGAACACAATGCCGTCGGCCTCAGGCACAACCTGCACTGAAACCAGCGCTGCAAGCGCCGTCGCCGCACCCGCGGGTTGCAACGCTGCTTGGAAGACATTTTCCGGCAGCGAGTTCACCGGTTCAGCCATGCGATGATAAATTCCGGCCTTCGTTGCCGCCAGCACGCCAAAATACGGTTCGAGCCACGGGTTGATGCGCGCCGGTTCCGAAATGAGGGCGGTCAGGGGATGGTTCACACCGGCGCGCTTGGCGCCGACGAAGGGCATGGTCGCGCCGTCCAGCACCAACCATGTTGGCTGCAGCGGCAGATGGTAATGCCACTTGTGCTGGCGGAGCACCAGGGCCGTGCCGTTTTTCTCGCTGTGGAAAAACGCATACCCGGCGTCCGCATCCATGAAGACAGGCTTGGGCGCGGGTGCCTGCGGGGCCAGACCCTTGAAACCGCTGGCCTGCAGCACGGCCAGCAACGCCCAACCGACACCGCCGGCGCCGATGTCGTTGTTCACCCGGTTGTAGGGTTCATTGCCCGCGCTGGCATACGGTGACAGCGCAGTGGGCAGGAAATTCGGCCGGGCGAGATTGCCGGTGGTGCGAGTGACGACGGCCAGGCATTGCTCAATCACGGGTGCGGCCTGCGCGCCGCGATGCACGTACGCCAGGAGGGCGTAGAGCGGGTAGGTCCAGAGCTGGTTGTAGCTGCGGTTGGCCTGCACGGCGAACATGGCCGGACCGTTGGCTTGGTAAAACCAGTCGCAGGCCCGGCGGATGAGCGCCTCAATCCGCGGCTGCAGTTTCCGGGCGGATTCCGAGGCCGGTTTCGCGAGAAGGAAAATGATCAGGCACGAGACAGTGAGATACGCATGCGGAATGGAGCCATCGTCGCGCTCCTTGCGATCCTCGGGAAAACCCGCCGGCGTCCAGAGTTCCTCCAGCAGGGTCAGTATTTGCTCCGCCCGCTCCGACGACGCCGAGTTGCGCGGACACAGAACGTCACCGACAAGCTGCAATGCCAATATGTGGCCGAGCGGACTCAGCGCCTCCTCGGGCTGGCTCGACGCGACAAAATCCTGCCGCAGCCGCTCCAGTTCCGGACTCGGATCGAGCAGTGTGAACACCAAGGCCGTGTAGCCCAGCATGTACTCGCGCAGGTACGGCGACTCGCGCATGATGGCGGCAGCGCGGTGCCCCCAGCGGAAAGCCCACTCGCGGTCCTCCGGCCGTTTGTGCAAACGCCAGGCGGCCGCAGCCACGACGCTGAAGCATGCAGGCGAATAATTCTCGCCGTATTCCGTCTCGTACGGATCGCGCATGCGGCCGTCGGGCTCGGAGAGTCCGCGGGCAAACTGCAGGGAGCGTTGGAGCAGGTCGGTGACTGGATTCATGGATTCACACGTTTCATTTCAATTTCCGCGCGGTCAGCTCGAGTTTCACCTTGCGGCCGTTAAGTTCGGACATGGCCGGGCTGAACACGAGATGCAGCGCCGCGGTCCCGAGGATGTCTCCGAGCACCGCATCGAGGCGGGCCATGACGCTCGCCGAACTCACATAGGCTACCGCCAGACACACGTCGGCGGGAGCCAGCGCCAGTTCACTTAAGACCTGAGATACCTGGCGGCCCACCGCCACCGCCTCGGCTTGCTCGCTCGTTCCTGCCGGCGCACGCAGTTCACCGATGTGCACCATATCCCAATGCGCAGTACAGGTGCGGCGCACCCGGGTCGCCTCGTCCGCCAGCCCCGCGATGCGGCCTTCCTCCTGTCCGACAGATTTGCCGGCCCGGCCGACAATGCCCATCACCTGAATTTCGGTGAAAAGCGAGGGCGCGCCCCAGAAACTGGATTCCTCCGCCATCAACAGCACGGGGGCCGGATGTCCCTGTTTCGTCCACAGGTTGGCGCACTCCTCGCGGATCAGGCGTGCCACGGCAGGGTTGGCCGTGAATGGACGCAGCCGCACCACATCGGCTGGCGAGCCGCCGGCTTCGACGAAAACCTCCTGGATTTTTTGCAGCACCAGTCGCACCTGTGCGCGGGGATCGTCGCCGGCGAGCGGCTGGATCGCCTTGTCCCACGCCACCACGCCGGAGAGATAGATCATCCGGGCGCTGCCAACCTCTGCGACGACCGCCGGTGCCAGACCCAGGAAGTCGCAATTGTAGAGGCATTCAGGCTGCCAGGCTTTCAAGGCGAACGGTGCCTGCGCATGCTTGGGCACGTAGGCCACGGTCTGGATTGAAACACTGCGGGTCGAAGCGGGATTGGCCCACGGCAGGGTTGTGATGGCGGAGCCGAAGCCCCTGCTCCACCGTCCGGTCCGCACGTTCCGCATGTCCTGCAAGTCATAGTGCCGGTTGACCGCCACGGTCCACTCGGCGATCGAATCAAAACCCCCGCCCCGCTTCGCCAACTCGGTCGCCATGAAATCGCACAGCCGGCGATTCTGCTCGTGCGACCACGCGACCCACCCGCCGGCCGGTTCGGCACCCAGCGAAGCGCCGAGCATGTTCAGGTCGATGCGGGTGAAGTCGCCCCAATCCGTTGCATGAATCCTCGCCGCGCTGGCGACGTCCAATTTTGCCGGGGTGGTCATGGGTAATGCAGGTAATGCGCGGGTGGAATTACCTCAAACAAGCAATGATGACATGGGTAGCGCCCGGCCTCAGGACGGACGGTTCGGCGCGCGCAGGCAAAACACGGCCCGTCCGGAGGCCGGGCCCTACCTTCGAAGGCAATAATCCGGGTCCGGAGTCACTGATTTGGGCAATCATCAACTGGAGAGTAGGACGGACAAGGTGCACTTGTAGGTTATCGTATTCAACGGGCGGAGCGTGTCACTAAATGTAGGTCAGCGCGCTCGCGCGCGCCGATCCGTGCCCGCCCGCGGGCTGGCCTACCAAACGTTTCATCCGATCTCCGCCTCCTTGATCGGTGTGAAGGCCGGTTCCGGTTTCGCAAAGTCCCCGCTCATCGCCTGCGGCAACCGCCACACGGCGGCGCCTTGCCTGTCGGTAAAATACAGCGCCGACGCAGACTCCCCGTTCACGTCCCCGTCGGCCCAGAAAGCATAAAAATCGTCGTGCGCGTGAACCGGCTGGCGGGCATAGGTGTGGTTGAAAGCTCCCCCGTGGGTCAGTCGCGAACGCCGCTGCCATGTGGCGCCCTCGTCGCGACTGGTCCACAGCTCCATGTCCCCGCCGGTTCGGCCGGGTTGCGGTCCCGGTGCGGTCGGCGCGATGACCCGCCAGAGACCGTCGGCCTCGATGCTGAAGGTGCCGTGATCGTAGTTGTTGTCGGAGACAAAGGCGTCGCGAATGACCCACCGCTTCATCGCAGCGCTGTAATGCGCCGTGTGCCACTGTCGCGGCGTCGTGGTGTCGTTGGCCTCGGTGGGCGTGGTGAGATACATCAGCACCGGCTGACCTTTCGCATCAAAGTCCATCTCCTTCATGAAGACGTAGAGGAGCTCGGCCTCGTAATCATGGACGAGGGCGGGATTTTTGACCGTCGTGAATGGCAGGGCGACGGGTGCACCTTCCGCCGTTCGCCAGGTCTGACCAAAGTCGGAGGTCTGGACGTAGTAGAGATTGGTGCGGCCCACCCGATCGACGTTGTAGTCAAACATCGTGCCGACGGTCCGGCCCTGCGCCTTGCTCACCTGGTAATTGCCGCCGGGAATCAACGCAAAGGCCGGGCGGGCATTCGGACCTTCGAGACTCCAGGCGTGATCCCAAATGAGGCCATCCCTGCTCGTGTTGACATATAGCCGCCGGATGGGATCGCGGAATCCGTAGAACGAATGCAGGAGCAGGAAACCCTGTCCGTCGATGTACCAGGGCTGCGCGTAGGAGAAGTTCGCGGATTTATCCAAGGCCAGCACCGTCTGAAATTCGTCGATCTCGTAGGGCCGCGTGCTGCGATAGATGAACGCATCGCGCAGTGTGCCATGGGCATTGGAGAACACGTAGATGTGCCCTTCGCGATCGAGCATCATCGAGGGGTTGTCGTGGCCGTCGTTGGTCTGCCGGTCGTTCAGGGCCCGCGGACGCGCCACCTGGCCGGTGGCGTGGTCAAAGTAGGAAATCGTGGTCAGCAGGTTGCCGGGCACGCCTGCCTTCGCGCCGCCATAGACGAAGAACGTCCGGCCACGCTCGCCGGCCTTGGCGGCGTAGTAGGCCATCGGGTGAATCTGCTGCGGAAACGTCCCAAGCCCGCCGGCATAGTAGGTGCCGTCGGTGTACCCGTACCACACGCCATGGAAGCCATCCACGGTCGGAGGCGTGAAGGCCGGAAATGAACCGTCAGACCGAACGCCGGAATCAGGTGATTGAGACATGGGGGAAAGGGGCGGCTGCTGCCTAGTGCTTCGACGGTTTGCGCCGGTCGGTCAAGGGACTGCCTTGTTCTACCCGTAGTTCTGGGCGACATGCATGCCTGAGGGCGATGTATATGTAGGGGCGCACCTCGTGTGCGCCCGATCATGTTGCCAACGCCAATCAATCGGGCGCAGTCAAGCTGCGCCCCTACAAATCGCCTGCATCCGCCTTCGCCGAGCCTTCGGCGCGACAAGAGCAGGTTCCTACCTTGAATATCAAAGCGCCCGCGAGCGGGCTGGCCTGCCGTTGCGTTCGTGGGTAGCGCCCGACCTCCGGGCGGGCGTTGAAATGTCCGTCTGCGATACGCCCGTCCGGAGGCCGGGCGCTACCTTGTCCATGGAGCCGCTTGCGACCGCAGGTTTGACGCCGGCGCGCGGGCCGTGTCCGATAAACCTTTGCCGTGCGCTATCCTGCCGTCCTTCACGCCCTGAACTCCCGCAACTACCGGTTGTTTTTCGCGGGCCAGGGCCTGTCGCTGCTGGGCAACTGGATGACCGTGACGGCCTCGGCCTGGCTCATCTACGAACTGTCGAACAGCCCGTTCCTGGTCGGCCTGCTGGCGTTTGCGCACCAGATCCCGATTCTGCTCCTCGCGCCCCTGGGCGGCATCTGGGGCGACCGGGTGAACCGGCAGCGCCTGATGTGGTGGCTCAACGTGCTGTGCGCCGCGCAGTCGCTCACGCTGGCGCTGTTTGCCTACACCGGCCACATCACGGTGGGCTGGCTGCTGGCGCTGTCGGCCCTGCGCGGACTGATCAATGCCGTCGAATTCCCGACCCGGCAGTCCTTCATCGTGGATCTCGTCGGCGACAAGGCCGGGCTGCCCAACGCCATCGCGCTCAACTCCTCGCTGTTCAATGTCACCCGGCTGATCGGACCCGCCATGGCGGGCTGGCTGATCGCCACGAAAGGTCCGGAGGTTTGCTACGCCCTCGATGCAGTGAGCTATGCCGGGATTCTCGCTTCGTTGATGATCATGCGGAACCTGCCCCAGCGTCCGCCCGCGTCCTCCGCGCATCCGCTGACCGAACTCCGCGCGGGCCTCGACTACGTGCGCGCCTCCGCGTTGCTCCGCCCGCCCCTGCTCCTCGTGCCGGTGGTGGCCTTCGCCGGATTCACCGCGGGCACGCTCGCACCGGTCTTCGCCCGGGACATTTTTCACGGCAGCAGCATCACCCTCGGCCACATGTACTCCGCCGTCGGGGCCGGCGCGCTGGTCAGCGCCCTGCTCCTCGCCAGTCGGAAAACCTCTGATGGTCTGGCTCGCTGGGTGGTGGCCGGTGGGATCGCGGTGTCGGTCGCGCACGCCGCCTTTGCCCTCAGTCCCGTCCTGTCGCTCGCGCTCGTCTGCCTCGCCCTCAACGGCTTTGGCGCCGTGCTCTGCATGGCGGGCTGCAACACCCTGATCCAGGCCCAGGTGGCGGACGACAAGCGCAGCCGCGTGATGGGCCTCTTCGCCATGGGCCAGGGCCTGTTTCCCGTCGGCGCCGTGTTCGCCGGCATGATCGCCGCTTCCGCCGGTCCGCGGGCCGCGGTCGGCGTGGCCGCTGTCATCATGGCCCTGGCCACGTTCCAATTTTCCCGCCACGCCGGCCGCCTGCACGGCGCCCCGCGCGCGGTGCATCCCGCCCCGCTGCCTTCCGATTCGGCCACGTAGCGGTTCGGCAAAAGAGTGTGATCGTTGCGGGACACGATTCAATGAGTTGTCAGTAGCAGCGGTTTCGTCCTCGCTTGGCGCATGAGTCCAACCCCGCGCTCAATCCGCCTCCTGTTCGCGAGCGTCGCAGTCCTCTTCTGTTGCCCGTCCGGCCACGCCCAGGTTCCGTTCGCGGTCACCGCCGCTTCCGGCGGGGGCGGCAATGCCTTCACGGCGCCCGCCGCAAAAGTCTTATCCATCTACGACTACCGCGGAATCGATAACGTTACGGAAAGCCTGCAGGAGTTCATCGAACTCAACGCGGACCTTCCCGGCAGCGTCAGCCCGGCCACGCTCACGATCGACGCCGCGCGCCGGAATCTGCGGGCCCTCCTCGACGGCGACCAGAACCGCCCCTTCCTCCAGGCCGTCAAGGATTCGCCCAAGTTGCAGAGCGTGGATGCGCTCAATGCGGCCGCGATGGGATTCTTCACCCGGAGCCGCAGCGCCGAGGCGCTAGGCTGTCTCATGGTGGCGGTCGAGAAGGCGCCGCAGAATCCCTCCGCCCTGGTCAACCTCGCCTCCGCGGCCCTCATGTTCCGCCAGGCCAACGAGGCCCTCGCCCTCATCGCCGAGGCCGCGAAGGCCGGCGAACTCCCCGCCGGCGCCTGGGGCATGTCGGGTAGCCTGCTCGCCGATTATCTGCGCGGTTATGCGTTCATGCTCCGCGGCGAATACCGCGCGGCCCACCCGCTCCTGCTCCGCGTCGTCGCAGCCGAGCCCAACCTGAAGGAGGCCGCGCTCACGCTGGCCCTCGTCGAGTCCAAGCTCGGTGAAAACCCGCGGAAGGCCTTCCTGCAGGGCGTGTGGCGGCAGCGCGGCAAGCTGGTTGTGCGCGACGTGGAAAAGCCGGCGAGCGAGGCGGAGGCCAGGCGGGAACGGGATCCGTTCACCGAGGGCGAGTCCATCTCACCCTCGATGACGAGTCTCTTTGACGTATCCCGCGCCTCGCCCGGCCGGCTCCCCGTGATCAAGCGGCCGCAGACTCCGCTCGAACTGATGGCGATGATCAGCCCCTACACCGAGAGCATGCTCAACTGCATGAGTGCCGCCGCCCACCAGCACAACGACGTCGCCGGTTCCGCGCTCGCCGCCTGGGATGCGGCCGGGGTCCCGCGGGCCTATCACCGTCGCATGACCGCGCTGTACAACCGCGCGACCCTGCGCATCGGCGCCGTGCCCGAACTCGACCGGGCTGCTTACGAATCCGATTATCTGCGCGAGCAGCTCGACCGCCTCACCGAGGACGAAGTCGACCTGGCGATGACCGCACGCGAACCGATCCAGCGCCGGCACGCCGAGTTGAACAACCGCCCCGGCCATCCGACCCCGGCCGAGCTGCGCCAGCAATATGCCGAGCTCAACGCCAGCACGCAGGTGGTGCTCGAACGCACCTCGCGGCTGCTGGAGAGCTATCACCATGCCCTCGACCGTGAATTCAACCTGCGGAGCAGCTACATGTACGGCATGCTGGCCCACATCGGCGCGCCGGCCCTCCGCACCGCGCTGCTGGCCGAAGCCGAGGCCGAGCGCCAAACCCTGCAGCTTTACCAGCTCAGCGCCGTCATCAATCTCGCGCATGCGATCGGCGCCCCGGAGGAGGCCACGGCGGTCAAACCGGAGGATGGCGAAAATGGCGAGGGGCCGGGTTGCACCGATGACGACGCCAAGTGGTCCGTGAGCGTGGATCTGCACGTAGTCGGCGTGGAGCTGTCGTGCAACAGCGTCTCGCTCGAGGTGGAAGCGCCGGTGATTCCGCCTTTCGTGGGCCTGTCCGCCGAGGTGGGGATTGATACCTCCGGGACCATGACCGTCTTCGCCGGACCCAAGGTCAGCGCCAGCAACGTTGGCAGCGCCAAGGAGGGCCTCTACATCACGGCGGGCAAGGAAGGGGTGCGCGACTTTGGCGGCAAGGCCGAACTCAAGACCTCGGCGGGCGTCGGGCCGGTCACCGTCAGTCACAAGGTCGGCGAAGGCAGCATTTCCTTCATCCCCGGTCCCGACGCCGGTCCGCCCCCCGGACCGCTCCCGGCCTTCGGCGGCGCAGGCGATTGAAGCACCGGCCTGCCCAAGCAGTAGCCTGTTCTTATCACGCCGCAGGCTGGGCGAAGGTGGAATATTGATCGAGCGACGGACCGCCGACATGGGGTGAGAAGGCGACCGCCGGCACCTTGAGGACTTCGCCTGACGACTCCCCGGGAAAAGCTGCAAATGGCCAGGATGAATGCCGCCCCGCATCGCCACCGAGCCGTTGCCGTCATTCGGCGAGCATCCTGAGCGCCTCGGTTTGGAAATAGCGGTTCCAGGACCGGTTGCCGCCCAGTTCGTCGAGGGCGCGCCCCGCCACCGCCGACAAATCCGCCCGGGCCGCCGCGGGTTCGCGCACCGCCGCGTAAAAATACTTGCCCCGGCCCCAGCGCGGCAGCGTCCGGTGCTCGCCCAGCACCACCGCCCGATCGAAGCATTCGCGCGCCCGGGCCTTGTCGCCCCCGCGCGACGAGGGCATCGCAAGGTAATAGATGCCCCACGAAAACACGCTCGTGGACTCCTCCCACTGCGGGTCGACGGCGTCCATGCGTTCCAGCATGATTTTCGCGCGCTCCATCAGCCGGAAGTTGATGATGCGGCCGAAGAACCCGAGGCAGTCGCGGAAGATGTAGAAAACTCCCGTGGTCCAAAAATGCATGGCACCCATCTCGCGCGGCCCGAGGGCCACCACCGCTGCCCAAACTGTCTGCCCCTGGCCGATCCGCCGGAGAAAGTCCGGGTTGGTCGCCATCGCCCGTTCGCAGGCCTGGAGTCCGGCGATGTAGCACTTGAGCCGGTCTTTGGCCCGATGCCGGAAGGCCGCCCCTTCCAAGAGATGCAGGCTGCCAAGTTCGATCCAGGCCTCAGGATCGTCCGGTTGCGCGGCGGCGATTGTCTCCCAGGCGCGGATGGCCGCCCGGGCAGTTTCCAGGGTTTCAATCGCGGCGCCCAGTTGCCGGGCTTGGGCCCTTTCCGCGGGGGAAACCTCCCGCCCGACGGTCGCCGGGTGTTCGATCCAGCCGGGCGTCCAGCCGACGGCCCGCACCGTCGTGCCACCGACGGACCACCACACCAGCAACCC
>CAZFHG010000086.1:0-14515 GCA_964518665.1 uncultured Opitutaceae bacterium
CGGCCTGGCCGAGGTTGCCGGCGACGCCGCCGTTGCCGATGGTCGCGACCGAAACCGTGCCGGCGGTGAAGGTCGTGACGCCCGTGTAGGTATTGGTGCCCGAAAGGGTCAGCGTGCCGGCGCCCTGCTTGGTCAGTCCGCCGGTGCCGGTGGTGATATTGCCGCTGATGAGCGTGTTACCGGCGCCGGTGACAGTCATACCGAGATTGGTGGCGCCTATGTTACCGCTGATCGTGAGATCGGTGGCGGCGCCCGAGCTGTCATTGACCGTGAAGGTGCGCGCGGCGGTGCCGAGGTTGAGATTACCGGCAATCGTGGCGCCGTTGGGATTGTTGGTGGCGACGTAGGTGACATTGCCGCCGAGGGTGAGCGTGCCGGTGGTGCCGGTGATGTTGGCCGTGGTGCCGGCGGCGCCGCCGCCAAGATTGAGCGCGCCGATGGTGTCGGTGCGGGTGTTGATGTCCAGGGTGCCGACGTAGATGTTGACGACGGTGCTCGGCAGCACGTTGCTGGCGCCGAGGATGAGGGTACCACCCGAGGTGCCGCCTGAGGTGCCGATGTTGGTGGTACCGCCGTAGGAATTGGCCCCCGAAATGGTCCAGGTGCCCGTGTCGATCTTGGTGAGACCGCCGGTGCCGGTGATGGCCTTGGCGATCACGTTGCCGGTGTTGGTGCTGGTTCCGGACAGGGTCAGGAGGAACCCGCCGTTGGCGAAGGCGGCCATGCTGCTGCCGAAGAAGAGCGCCCCGGTGCTGTTGCTGGTGAAGGTCGTGGCCGCACCGAGGGTGATCCCGAGCAGGGAGTTGTTGAAGGTTTGGGTGGTGGACGCATTGCTGACAATGCCGCCGCTGCCCAGGGTGAGGGTCCGGGTGAAGCCCGAGCCGGTGAAGGTCCATCCCGCGGTACCCGACGTGAATTCGAGTCCGTTGATCGAACGGCTGGCCGTGAAGTTCGGGTTGGAGGTGACCGTGGCGGCCTGAAATGAACCAATATCCGTCGCGATACTGTTGGCCGGGGCGGTGCCCCCGACCCAATTGGCTCCTGTGCTGAAGGTGGTGCCGACATTGGCCCAAACGATGGTGGCGGCGTGGGCGACCGGGGAAAGTACGGCCGAGGCCAGTAATATGCATGCCAGCATCACGACGGCCTTTTTTAACAGGCCGTTCAGATCAACTCGTGAATTGTGGGCGTGATGCACTGGACGTCGATGTGACTGGGTCACCTGTGGCAATGTGTTTCTGCGTCGAAATAATAACAATCTTTTGGTCCTTAAGGCCATCATTTATTGCCAACGAATGTCTTCTAAGCGCACGGGTCAGTTTCCCGTCCGGACGCGCGCAGACGGCAACGCCTCTGGTGGCACCTCGGCTGTCAAATTCCGGCCGATGCGTCCACCCTGTGCACTAAGTGGCTGCACCTCATGACTATTTCGTTGGCGCGCCCCGATCTGCCGCAGATGGCAGATAACTGGAACTGGCAGGAGACCTTCGCGGCGTGGCTGCATCGAATGGAGGGCGGGACAAGATATGCGGAGTATTCTTGGGGAAAAGTGCTACACTGGGGGCAGCTCAACCAGGGACAGTCATGAAAAACAAATCTGGTCAGGCAGCGATGACGTTCGTTTCGCCTCCCGCGGGCACGCAGACCACAAGCGAGAGGCTGGCCATGGCGGCCAACAGCATTCCCTCATTCCATGTTCCGCAATGGGCCGCAAAGCACGACAAGCGCGCGGATCTGGCCCCGGGATTGGAGTGGCAGCGCCTGCGCGCGCGGCAGATGCAGCCGCGCACGGCGGTTGACTCCCATGTACGGACGCGCCGGCGCCCGCAGGAGATGTGAGGTTCGGGTAAATCTCCGCGAGTTTTTCCTTCTGGCCTGCCCATCGCAGGCCAGTACGCTGGGGGAGACTTCAGTCCCCGGAACGTCCGACTATCCGTCCCTCCATGAGATCCCTGTCCCGTTTCATCCTCCCCGCATTGATTCTCGCCGCATTCGCGTTCTGCACCCCGGCGGCCCAGGCGCGAAAGAAACTGAGCCCCGATGAACAGCGGGCCGCGATCCAGAAGATGCACGACGAGGTGTTGGACGAACTCTACGAGCTGCAGCCCGGTGCCAAGTCGAAGATCAAAAAATCGGTTGGCTACGCCGTGTTTTCCAACGTGGGCATCAACCTCGTCATCGCCAGTTTCGCCGGTGGCCACGGCATCGTGGTGGAGAAGGGCATGATCAGCGACACCGAGACCTACATGAAGATGGGATCGGCCGGCCTCGGCCTCGGACTGGGCGTGAAGGATTTCCGCGGCGTCTTTGTGTTTTACGACAAGGCCAAGTTGAAGAGTTTCACCGACAAGGGCTGGGATTTCAGCGCCCAGGCAGATGCCGCCGCCAAGTCCGGGGAGAAGGGTGGCTCGGCAGCAGGCGCCGGCAATCTCGCGGAAGGAGTCGAGGTCTTCCAGATCACCAAGAACGGCCTCGCCCTCCAGGCCACCTTGCAGGGCACGAAATATTGGAAGGACAAGGACCTGAACTGACGCGGGCAGCGCCGGATTCTTCCGGCCGATTTTTTCGGAAGCCGTTGCCTTGGATCCCGGCTCACATGCGGGAAAATGAAAAAGGACCGGATTGCTCCGGTCCTTTGTGCGCAGTCGGCGAAGAAAATCCTACGCGCCAAATTTCCGGCGAAAACCGGCCAGGCCCAGCAGCGCGGTTCCCAGCAGGATCAGCGTGGCGCCGCCGTCGGGCACGGACGCCGGGGTCCACAGGAACGTGGCGTTCACGGGCGCGGTGTACTGTTCGATGTTCGTGCCGATCAGTTCCACGGCGAGCGGCGTGACGTAGACCATGCCGTTGGCGCCGAGGTCGAAGGTGAGGGTGGACCGGGATTCATCACGACCGCATCATAGGGAGAATAGAGATTCCAGGAGTCGAAAAATCCGCTCTGGACGATCCCACCGACCACGAGGTTGACCGTCATGCTGCGATTGAAGTTCAGCGGGAACGTGCCGGAGGGATCGGTATAGTTCACATCGAAGACCAGCGTGTTGATCTGCGCGACCGTCGGCGTGTTGGCGTCAAGCATCAGCAGGTTGCTGTAATCCTGCAGCGAGATCGTATCGCCGGGCGTGTTATTATCCGCCAGGGTGACCGGCCCCCAGCCGGCGACCGAGTATTCAATGGTGATTGCCTGAGCCGCGGAAACGAAACCCAACGCGGTGATGACCAGAAGAGCACGTAAGCCGTAATATTTCATGATGTGATGGTTGTGGAGGAACCATGGCATGAGCCGTATACGTGCCACTCCTATGACATAGATTGGGATAACCCGTATATCATTTATCGACAGTAGATTGCGCGGTTATAAAACCTGCCGGTTCGAAGCCGTAATTCACATAACTAACTGAAAGCGTAAAGTTTACTGACATAAATCCTGCGGCTGCGCAACCGGTGCAGGAGAACCGGACAGAGATGATTGGGGATCAGTGAAGAGCATAAGGTCTTAGACCCCCTGAGTGGTGTAGAGGGTATCGCCCACGAAGTAACACAAGGGCGCTGAGGTCTTGCCGTTCACGGTCCCGGCACCGGAATCAATGTCCGAGTCCAGCCGCTGCGCTTGGAAGGCTGGAAGTCTGAGATGGCAAAGTATTTTGGCGGCTCGCAGGCAGGGGCATTCGGGGACGCACGCGTGCTGCTGGAACTGATGCAGTTGAACATGGCGATGGTTCTCAACCAGCCGAAGTCCGGCTTGTGGAACGTCCTGTCGCTGGCGGATTTCCCCATTGTGTTCAAGGGCCTTGGGCGCAGCGCCGGGACTGCCATGTTCCATTCGGGCAAGGCGCTCGCCAACAATGTCTTTGGCTCCGCGCTTCAGGCCATGGGTATCAACATCCTTCAGGCCGGGGAATATCACGGAGAAGGACGTCGGCATGCCCAAGTCGAGAGATGGGTCGGGAGTTTATAGACGGTGTTACTCATGGATTTGGGTTAGCGGTGATGTTCCCTATCCGTACCCAGTAAATCACTTGCCTAAGGAATTGGTACCCGAGACGGGATTCAACACGCCTCGTCTTATAGCGGGAACAGTGTTGTGCGAAAAAAGGGAGCGGAGCCTTAAAGGCTCCGCTCCGGTACTGAATCTAACCACTGTTATGAACTCACTGACAACCAGCGGTGACCTTGCCACTGGAGAGTCGATCATGCTTACGAACTGGTCGCATAATACCTTTGGCGGTCACGAAGGTCCCCGGGAAGAAGGCGACGGACATGGTTACTCGCCCAATGCGAAATGCGCGTTTTGTTCCTTGCGCACCTTGGTGACTACGGAACCGTTCGGCAAGAAGCCGAAAGTCCCGGGGGCCAAATGCGGACAAACCACCCCAAAGGGGAAGGCGCCTATTGATGGCCGCCCTCCCCAAATCGCGGGGTCGGCTCAGCAGCCAGCCGACGCCTTGCCCTTGGCAAGCGTGTAGACGTCGCCAACTTTCATTTCCTTGGCCTTAGCGGTCGAAATGATGATGACGCTGGCTTCTGCACCGGTGATTTTAGCACCACGTAACAGGAGCTTGCCTTCGCCAGTCGTGGCGCGGAGGTAGCCGCCTTTCTTGGCCCAGGCCGGCATTTCTCCGGAGACTTCGATTTTAACGGTGTTGCCTTCGATAGTGGCAACTTTCCCGGTCAGCGCAGCTTCGTCGGCGGCTTGCGCATAGACAAAACCAAAGGCGAGCAGGATGATGGAGAGCAGGAGTTTTTTTAACATGGAGGGATCTTTGTTGAGGATTGCAGTGGCGGTGCCTCAAAAGGCGACCTGGCACATGGTGCGGATGTTGTTGTTCTCAGTGTAGAAGGTGATCGGCTGATTGCTGGCATTGACCAGGCCGCCGACCATGCCCGTGGGCTTGGCGAACTCGTTCTTGAGATACTCAAAGGTGAGTCGGACATTCTGGCCACGGATATACCAGTTCAGACCAATGGCCTTCTGCGTGACGGTCTGATCGGTAACGCCAGCGAGTGCAGCGACATCAAACTTTTCGTAATAGCAGTAAGGCTGGAGCCGGCCTTCTTTGCCGAAAGTCTGAGGGAGGAGATAGGCTCCGCGCACATACCAACCTTCGCGCTGTCCGTTCACGCCGCCGTAATTGGTGAGGCGGTCTCCGGGATTCAGATTGGTGTAATGGACGTCCTCAAAGTCGGACTTGATGTAGGCCGAAGTCAGCGTGTAGGTGCCGAAAGTGGTCGGGTATTCAAGCATCATGTCGGCGGTGAAGTAGGTGTAGTCGACCGTCTGTTCGTTCTGCACGACGCCGGCGGAAGTAACGTTTTGGTAGACTGCGGCGGCCTCATATACGCCACCGATGCCGAAGGTCAGGATCTTGAGGTCTCCGAGGTAGGAACCTTCGTAGCCGGTGCTGGCCTCTTGATCCCAGAATGAATAGTGGATTCGTCCCGTGTACATGAGGTTCTCGGACGGAGTCATGCTGGACGTGACAGTAGCGCCGCTGAAGGGATGGGTGGTACGGGTAAAGCCTTCGCGACCCTGGAACACGCCGACTTGGTAGACAGAGCGGCCTTCAAACAGCTTGCCCCAAGCGGTCACGCCTATGTCACGGCTGGCCTTAATCGGAGTCGTGCCGTAACCAACGAAAGACCACATCGATCGATCGATACCAAGCGGGTCAAAGCAGCCGTCAAGATTGCCACGCGTCACCGGAATCTTGGTGAGGCCAATCTTGAAGTTCAAGAGGTCGCTGTAGTTGGCGATGAAGTAAGCGTCATGCAGGCGAATATTGGCGTCATTGTTATCCGTATCCGCTGATGACACTGTGTATCCGGTGATGCCACCTTTGGTCGTGCCAGCCGTGCTCTGAGTGTTGATCTGGAATCCGTAATTCTCGTCGAGCATTCCCGTGATGGTCAGGCGGAAGCGTGCAAAGCGCAGATCGGTGCGGTCGTCCAAGCGGTCGGCCCCGCTGCCGTAGTCGGTGGCTTCAGCGAGCAGTTGCCCCCGCAACTGCACGCGGAGGCTAACCATGTTAGCCTCCAAAATATCGGCTTGCGCCGTGGCGACGACCATCAGCCCGGTGAGGCAGGTGAGCGCAGCACGTTTGCTGGATGTTAGTTTCATCTGAGGGTTTGCAGGATGGCCCGCGTGGGTTTGAGGCAGCCCAGACACCCGAGTGTCGAGAAGGCTAGCAGGCACCCATGACTTTCCCGGGGACCGGCAGGAAAATTGGATGTCCACAACTAACACTCGTATAATCGTTAGAATGTTAGTCGATAGAAACCGCCACTCTCTAGGAATGTATCATGCGCTGAATTAGCGGGCTAAACATCCTCTAATGTTACGCCTGCTTGAGGCCGCGTTTTGCTAATAGCAAAAATGGCGATGCGCTCCCGTCAGTGCACTCTGCTTGCGTAGCAAAAACTGGCCCACACCCATCGATCAGCTGCAAGCGAGCCGTCGCCTTGACCGCGTGCACATAGCTGAGCCCGCGGTGTTTGCCCAGAACCGCCTATTGCCGATGGAAGTGTCGTTTGGGCTTCTAGCCTAACGTAGCGCTATCTCCCAGCCGCTCGCCTGACCGGCGGAAACGAGGATCACGCGCAGCATCAATCCTCCGGCCAACACCAACAGAGCCGGCACCAACGAGGACGCGCGAAACCAACCCTGGGTTTGGAGAAATTGGAGAAACATCGGCAAAAGTACGCCCCCCACTATAAAGGCCCAAAAGGCGATAGCCCACGGACCACTTACAATCATTTGGGCGGCATATTGATGCACAGCGGTCGAGGAGGCGAGACCGACGAGGTAAAGGGCTATGAGCACAAGTTCGACGGTGAGGAAGCCGTTGTCCGCATGAGCAAGCTTCAGGTGCCCATCGGATTTATCGTCCGGCGGCCGGATCCAGTGTACGAGCGCTGAAATGACCGCGTCGGTAAACGCGCCATTGTCGCGCTCAGGGGGCGGACGGAAATGGGTGAGAACGTGCATTGCGGCTGCGCCAGTGGAAAGCCCCGAAAAGAGAAACAGCGGCCCTAACAGGGCACTATTCCACAACGGGCGAGCCACCATCGCACTGAGTAACACGCCAGTATACACGCCAAGAGTGACCCCTAGGAACAGGTTGGCAAATCCGGTCGCATGTACCACACTCGACCGATCGTTCATCCACTTAGCCACATGGCCAAGCGCCGGCACAAGCCGGACAAGACGAGGCAGCGCACTTGGCAACGTGACCAGGGCCGAAGCGCCCAGTGCAGGGTACACACAAAGCAAAATCCACGACCCCCAAGACATTGGTGAGGTCACTTGAAAGGTCAGGTAGAGGCGCCAGACGTAGAGCTTGTGCTTCAGGTCGAGGAAGAGCACGAGCATGCCAAGGGTGAGCAGGGCGATGCTGAGAAGCGGGGCTGTCACATAATGACCACGCGTGCGGTCGTCCCACCGCGCCCGTAGAATATGGTAGCCCGACAGGATCATGAGGCCGGCCACAAGGCCGCCGAGATAGAGATAAACCGGAATCTCCCAGCCCCACAGATGCAGGTTCGGATCGATCTCGGGATTGTTGCGGTAGTTACTATACTGAGTCATGGAGCCTCCAGATCAGGAAAGGTAGAACACGTGCGGCTTGGTGCCGGCCATCGTGAGTAGCGTGTGATGTGCACGCGTGGCGAGGAACCGGCTGACATCACTCGCCGGGTCATCGAGATCACCAAAGAACATGCAGTGGGTTGGGCAGACCGAAACGCAGGCCGGATCCTGGCCCTTTTCCACACGGTGGGCGCAGAAAGTGCACTTGCTCACGTACCCCTCGGGGTGCACGAAGCGCGCATCATAGGGGCAGGCCGCCATGCAGGCTTTGCAGCCGATGCATTTCTCCTTCGACACGGCGACGAAACCGCCTTCGCGCCGGTGGCTCGCGCCGGTCGGGCAGGAGTAGACGCAAGGCGGGTTATCGCAGTGATTGCAACGCTCGGAACGAATTTCGAGCCGCACATCCGGAAACCTGCCCTGCAACGTCTCGGTAATCCAGTCGCGGCAGAAACCAAAGGGCACGTTGTTCTCGGTCTTGCAGGCGACCACACAGTTCATGCAGCCGACGCAAAGCCGCGTATCGATGACCATAGCGTAGCGCATGACTTAAGTCTCCTTCTCGAGAGTGACAAAATTGACGTTCATCGCCGTGCCGCCCATGAGCGGATCGACGGTGTAGTTTGTGACGAGTTGCGAGGTGCTGGCGCCCTTGCCCAACGCACGGCGCATGCCCTTGGCCGTATGGCCAAATCCGTGTGCCATGTAGACACAATCAGGGCGGATGCGATCGGTGGCCTTAACCTTCACCGGATTACTCAGGACGCCATCCTGATTGCGCAATCGGACCCGGTCACCGTTCCCGAGTTTGCGGCGTTCGGCTTCTGCGGTGTTCAGCCAGACCTCATTCTCGTTCATAACCTGCATGAGCAACGGGTTGGTCTGTGTGCGACTGAACGTATGGACCGGCGCACGCCCAAAAAGCAGCCGGAACGAGCCCTCCGGACCCTGCTTCGGCGGTGTATAGCGCGGCACGGGATCGAAGCCTGCCTCGGCAAGCTGTTCGGAATAGAATTCGATCTTGCCGGATGGAGTATCGAATTCTGCTGGAACACCATCCTCGAAGTAGAGCGGCTCCGGCTCGCCGAGCGCGATACCCTTGGACTTCAGTTCGGCGAAATCCAGCCCGGCTTCCTTTACGCGCCAGGCAAGGAACTCCTCGATATCAGCCCACGGGTAGTAGATCCCGAGTCCGAGTTTCTCCGCAAGCCGCTTGGCGATCCACCAATTCGGTTTCTGGTCATGCGGGGCTTCAACCACGGGCTGGCGAAGGCCGACAAAGGGCTGTTTGAACGGTCCCACATTGAGATCGTCGAATCGCTCAAGGTAGATCGACTCAGGCAGGACGACGTCTGCCCAGCCTGCGATCTCGCTCGGTACGACGTCGACCACGACGAGTAGGTCGAGTTTTTTGATTGCCCGGATCGTTTCCTCCTGGCTCGGGAGGCATTGCATCAGGTTCGTCGCGTAGACAAACCAGCCCTTAATCGGGTAGGGCTTGCCCGAGAGCGTCGCCTCGCGGATGCCGGTGGTAATGGCCTCCTTGGCAAAAGGATACTTGTGGTTTGGGTTATCGACTTTGGGCCGCTTCGGCTCGGGATAATCGGGATATGGATAATCCGGCATCGCGTAGATCGAGGGTGTATAGAAGCCGCCCTTCCGACCCCAGCTGCCGAGCAGGGCGTTGAGCAGCGCGATGGCGCGGCTGCGTTGTGCATCATCGCCATACCAGTTCACACGCCGGCCCGGGTGCACGAGCGTCGCCGGACGGTGCCGCGCCATCTCGCGCACGGTCTCTCGAATGCTCTCCGGCGCCAGGCCGGTCTCGGCCGCCGCCCACTCGGGCGTACACTTCTCGAGCGCAGCGCAAAACTGCTCGAATCCATGCCCGTGCTCATTGACGTAGTCCACGTCATAGAGCTCTTCCTTCACCAACGTGTGCATCCACGCCAGCACCAGCGCGAGGTCAGTGCCCGGTTTGATCGGCAGGTAGTGCTTGGCCTTGCTCGCCGCTACAGAAAAGCGCGGGTCAACCACGATCACCGTCGCACCCTTGTTTACCGCGGCGGCGAACTCCTGCACCTGGGTGTTGTGCATGTTTTCACCGAGGTGGGAGCCGATCAGCACGATGCAGCGTGCGTTCTCGATATCAGTGCGTTCTGGAGAACCAATCCCGTCACCAAATGTGAGCTCGAAACCAGTGTCACGCGGACCGCGACACTGGGCGAAAGACGGTGCGGCCGAGTTGGGTGAGCCGAAAGCCTTGAGCGTGTGCTTGAAGAAGTTACCGCCGATACCATGGCTAAAGAGAGCGATCGATTCTGGCCCGTGCTCGGTCTTGATCTGGTTCATGCGCACGGCGACGTAATCAAGCGCCTCGTCCCAGGTGACTTCCTTCCACTTCTCCTCACCGCGTTCGTTCACACGGATGAGCGGGCTGCGCAGACGGTCGGGGTCAAAGTGGGCGCCGATGCCGCCGCTACCCCGCGGGCAGAGCCGGCCGCGACTGAGAGGATCTAGCGGGTTGCCTTCGATCTTCCAAAGCTGGCCGTCCTTCACCGACGCGATCGCGCCGCACTTCCAAAAGCAGATATCGCAGAAAGTGGCGACTTGGCGCACTCCCTGTTCCACCGCCTTGTTGACCCCGCTCGCCAAGGCCGACACTCCACTGCGGGCCATGCCGAGTGCGGCCATCGTGCCTGCGGATATTTTCAAGAAGCGTCGACGCGAGAGGTCATTCATGGTTCTTGGCGTTTAATGAGGGGTTTGTACCCAATGGCGCGTTTGACCGGCAAACCGGCACCCTGCCAGTCGATGATGCCGTCTTCGAGGCGCAGCACCTCGATCGACTTGTTAGCCAGCTTCTCCTGGGCCGCATCGCCAATCAGGCAATAGGGACCACGACAGTAGAGCACTACCGTCTTGCTCCGGGGCAGTTCCTTGATGCGTTGCATCAGTTCATCGAGCGGGAACGACCGGGCGCCGGCGATGTGTCCGGCCTCGAATTCTTCGCGTGGCCGCACGTCGATCAGGACGACGGCATCCTTCTTTAGCAACTTGGAGAGTTCGGCCCGTGTCACCGTACCGCCGTTGCGCCGCCGTTGCTCGGCCAATTCGCCGGTGATCACCCGCATCTCTGGCAGACGGGCAGCCGCAAAATTGCGATAACGCTCCCAGAATACCTTAACTGTCTCATCGGCGAGGCCATAGGCAATACGCCGGTCGAGGCGAGTAGCAGTGACCAACTGGGCTTTCTTCAGAAGCTGAAGGTGATGTGAGACGTTGGCGACCGTCTCACTCATCGTCGTCGCCAGATCTTCGACTGTCCGGTCGCATTGACAGAGCAGATGGATAAGGCGTACCCGCTGCGGGCTCGACATCGCCCGGCCAAGCTCGGCGATCACGCGATAGGGGGCATTTGGGTCACTGGACATCATTCTTATATTCATTTGAGTATTGAATTATTGATTCGTGGTAAAGAAAGCTTGGTCCTGCTTCGCGGATAGTCACGGCCGTGCATTTGCCGTTCAGTTTCTCTTATCCTATAATTTCTGTCGTTATTGAGATCAACTTATCGCCGCTACCATTGCTTCTCTCAACTGTACGCGCCGGTTCCTCAGGGCTTGCGGTCCCTTGAAGACCCGGGCGTCTTCCTCTCATGCGCCGCCCCTCCTATTGTTGGCCCCACCTAGTCATTCTGCTTCTTGTTGGTGGCGCTGTCGGGCTCCTTGCACAATCCCGGTCGCAAGAGGAAAACCTTGGTCCCCAACTATTCACCGAGGGTGACTACGCAGCCGCCGAGGCGGCGTTCACGCTCCAACTTAAAGGGGACCGCAACACTCCCGCCACTTACTACAACCGTGCTCTTGCCCGCTTCAACCAACAGAACTATGCCGGCGCCAAGGCCGACCTATCAGCCTACCTCGCACTAACGCCAATGGCCGCAGTGGGCTTCGTGTTCCGCGCCAACGTTTGCCTGTTGCTCGGTGACATGACAGGCGCGATCGCTGATGCCGACACCGTACTTAAAGGCAGTCCGGACGACCACGAGGCGCTTCTTGTGCGTGGCCGGGCTCGCACTGCACAGGGTCGGTACGATGCCGCACTCGCCGACTTCTCCCAAGTGCTTCAATCCCAGCCGAAGAGCGTTACCGCACTGATCGGCCGCGGCGATGTCCTCCTGGCGCGTGGCGATGTTGCCGCAGCCATGGCTGACTTCGCAAGTGCCGCCGAATTCGCGCCCCAAGAACCGGACGCCTACTACAAGCTCGGACTTGCGCATTTTCGCCTCATGGAATTCGCCGAATCTTCACGCGCTTTCGCTAAGGCCGCAACACTCACCGCTGGTTCTCCCTTGGTGGCACGGGCGCTTGGCTACGCGTACTACGCCGCGGGTGAATATCCCGAAGCGTCCGCCGCATTTCAGCGTACGATTTCTCTCGATCCCGCAAACTCTGTCTACGCCCGATTCGCCCTGCATCTCACCGAACGCCGGCTCGGTCTCCCGGCCTCGCCCGCCGCGGATATCTCACCCACAAATCCCCACTACGACTGGCTGGTGCACATAAACCGATACCTTAGCGGCGAAGTCACGGAGGATGCTCTGCTCCTCGGCGCGCAAAATCTGCTCCCCGCTGAGGCCCGTGCCGGACGTTTCTGCGAAGCGTATTTCTACATCGGATCACTACACCTGCTGACCGGCGATACAAGCAGCGCCCGTAACGCCTTCCTGGAGGCTGTTGCGACCAACCAGTCCGCCTACACCGAGCACACCCTCGCCCGCGCCGAACTCACCCGACTTAAAGACCCTCCAGCACCACCCAACGGCCGGCCCACTCGTCGACGCTGAGACGGGTCTCACTCCACCACTCCCGGATACTGATTCACAGTGTTTAACTCATGACAAGAGTTCCGCCGTCCCTTGATGCACGGCGGTAAGGTTTTGCCTTCAAAGGCTGCAGTTCAGTTCCCTATACGTTCCCTGAAATTAGCGCACCTATGGAGGTGGTGCCCGGGGTGGGGGTCGAACCCACAAGGATTTCTCCGGTAGATTTTGAGTCCGTTGCAGCCACGAGTGAGGTGAGTTGACACAACGCGTCCGTATTCTGCTCTCAGAGGAGACGGTCGTGGATTAAGGCACATAGTTACACAATTACGAGTGCATCAGGGAGTGCATCAATTCTGTTGACAGTGATAACAAGTGACATCACATATAAACATATGAAGTCACTTACGCCGTTTAAACGCTCTGCAAGCCGTGGCGCCAATTACTACGTCCGCTTTAAGGTTCGATCAAAGACCTACCTCTGGTGCACCAAGACCGACGAATTGTGGCTGGCCCGTAAACGGGGCAAGAATTACCACGAGCATGTGATCGCCGGAGCGTTCGGTCTGGTCGACCGGATGAACGCATACAGCACTGTCGCCACCTTTGATGAACTGATTGACGCCTATCTGTTGTTGCCTAGTCCGGCACTAAAGACCCGCCAGACCAATACAAACGCTATGCGGGCTATCATGGCTGCAAACGGTCTGAGCGGGAGCGACTCCATTGACCGGCTTAGCGCACAGACGATTGTACGCTACCAGCAGAAGTGCGTTGCTCGTTCTCGGAACAATGAGAGCGCCGTTGTCACCTGCAACGGACGCGTCAGGTGTGCCCGTTCCATGTTCTCCAAGCGTGCACTGGTGAGCTATGACGTCGACCTGAAGGTGCCGGAGGATGTCGTGCGAAACATGTTCAAGGTTCCTGCGTTGCGAGAGGCCGAACCGCGCCGTGAGCTACCTAGTGAGGCCGCAGCTGCCAAGGCCCATACGGACCTGCCTGCACATCCAGAACACTACCGTGCCTTCCTGCTGGCTCGCTATGCGGGTCTACGGGCTGGAGAGATCAAAGAAGCCCGCCGTGACTGGCTAGACGGTGAATTGCTTTATATCGGTGGCAGGACTGACCAATTCAACACGAAGAGCCGCAAGTGGCGTGTTGTAGCGCTGCCAACACGAGTAGCTGAGTTGCTGATGCTATCTGATGACCCTGTTTACCTTGTCGGGCCTAACCGCAACCGTGTGGTTAACCGGGAACTGCCGGACATGCTACAGGCGATGGGATTTCCCGAGAAGAAGCCCCTCCACAGCACCCGCAGGCTCTATGGTAGCGTTGTCTACACCGAACAGGGCCCGCGTCAGGCCCGGGATGCGCTGGGCCACAGCACACAAGCAGTTACTGACCGTCACTACGCGCGTTCACTGGATGCCCCGAAGTCGGTGGCCTATGCGGGCTAGTTTGGGACTATTTCTTGCGGGGGCTTTTCTTGGTTTGAGCCTCTGCCTCAGCGAGCATTTTAGGTAGGATGTGGTGGGTAATCCAGCCGTTGACTGTTCGCCCATCTGCGTCAGCGGCCTCTTTAAGACGCTGTTTCAGTTCCTCGTCTTCAAGGACGAAGCTAACGATCCGCTTGCTGCGCTCAGAGTAGTATTTCGCACGCTCTTTAGTCATGATGTCACTCGTATACTTGTGGCAGACATACTCAACATGAAAACAGAGGGTCTGCGCTGCCATAGAAGGGCAGGGGCGACTCTGGCAAGCCCACCCCCTGCCTGATCGACACAATGCCCGCAAACGGGCTAGGAACAGCCCTAGTGAGGGTCGTAGTTACGCGACCTGCTGGCCTACTGGGAACAGAACCGGATGCAGCGGCCGTTGGCGGCTTAGAAGGAAGCAGCGTCTTATATGTCTCTGTCCTAGATTGACGGACTAGCTCAACAGGAACCCAGTCTGCTGTATGGATAAGAAGCAGGAGCAGATGATGAAGGAGAAATACGCCGACATGTATATCACGATGCTTAGTCTTCTGAACGAGGCGGAGGTGGCCACGAAGCCTACGCCAACACCATTGGAACCGGTAGCTGAAATAGAGGCTGACTATTCTA
>CAZFHG010000087.1:0-10130 GCA_964518665.1 uncultured Opitutaceae bacterium
GCGTCGAAGGCATCGGTCGCCGGCCAGTAAAGCTTCGTGAGTCCCTTGGGAATACGAGTGTCGACGCGGTATTCCTCCGTGATGGGTCTTTGGGGTAATTTAATCAGCCGTTCAGCCGTGAATGCTGGTTTGGGTTCCCTTTCGGGCAAGGCTCCAAAGGTCCGGGCAATGATGGCGATGGTGGCATTGATGTCCAAATCACCGACGACGGAAACTTCGATAGCGCCGCTGGCGAGTTGGGGGGCAAGCCACTCTTTTACCTCCTCGACCGTCCGGCTCAATTGGACTTCTTTCGTCGGCAAGCCGAAGCGGGAATCGTCGCCAGCCAGACGCCGGGCGATGATTGTCATTACCGGCTCGTCAAGCGAGTGTTCCAACTGGGCATATTTCTGCTCGAAGCCTTGGGTGGCTTGGCGCAACGCCTCAGGGCGGAAACCGGGATCAGCCAGAAAGGCGGTGAGGAACTGGCATTCGATGAGCAGATCATCCCTATTGGTGTAACCTTGAATATTGAAGGCGTCAGGGCCGACGCCGAAGCTCAGGCTCACAGTCTTGCCAGCTAGGATGGGCTGAAGCTCGTCTACACTGTGCTTGCCGAGTCCGCCGGCTGTGAAGATAGCACTGGTCAAGACGTTAAGTCCGGACTTGCCCCGTGGCTCAGAAAGATGGCCGGCGCCAAAACGGACGTTGATGTAAACCCGATGCTTTTCGAAGTCGGTTTTCTTCACGTTTAAGCGCACCCCGTTGGAAAATTTGATCAGGGTCACGCCGAGGTCGGCCATCTCCTGGCGCCAAACGACATTGCCCGGCGGGCCAAAGTCCCCGTAAGCGAAACTCTGTTCAACCGCATTAACCGGAGCCGTTACAGCCATGCTGCAGGAACGAGCATAAGTGTCAGTGATGATGGCGATGGCGTCGGTGGATAGAGGGAGATTCCCGCTTACGAATATATTGCGTCCAGGTACGTTCCAGAGCGCCCGTAGCGCCGCGGCACAATCCTCGACGGTCAAATGCTCCAAGGCCGGCTTGTATGGGGCGAGAACAGCCGCAGGCGTCGTGAAGACCTCGCGGGCAACGATAGCGCCGGTGATCTGGTCGGCGAGCGCGCCAGAACCGCGGGTTGAGGCACTCGCGACCACCTCCTCTAGGTTGTTTTGGAATATCGCTTTGGCTTCCTTCAATTCCGCCGGCAAAAAACCGTGTTCAAGAGCACGGCGCAGTTCCTGTTCGATGGCGCAGAGGGCATCCTTCCACTTTTCCGGGTTGCAAAATGCCTCCATTGAAGCCTGCCGATAGAGATCGTACTGTCGCACGACTGCTGCTTGGGCACTGGAAATCGGTGCTCCTTCCTTGCGGGCGAGTATGGCGAACCGGCGGTTGAGCATCGCGATGGCCAGAGTGCGGGGCAGGTTCTTGAGTCGGTTGGCCGAGTTGTCTGGTTCGAACGAAACCGGGGAGATGGTCGACAGAGAAACCCGAGTCGAGCCAGCTTCAGGCTCGAAGTGATGTTTCACACGCACTCCGTCCGGAACCAGCAGATTGCCCAAATCTGGATTGGCCCGCTCCGGTCCACGGGGTTCGAGGGAGGAAAAGCACTCAATGATCTGCTGTTCCACTTTCGCGGTGTCGAAATCACCGACCGCGACCACCGCCATCCTATCCGGCCGATACCATGTTTGGTAGTAGTCCAGAATAGCCGCCCGCGGCGCATGCTTGATTACCTCCTCCGAACCGATCGGTAAGCGGTCAGGGATGAGCGTGCCGCCGAGCGCAAAGCTCATCTCAGCCAACAAGGTGCGAAAGGAAACCGAATCCGCCGCGCGTTTTTCCGCCAAGACTATGCCCCGTTCTTTTTCGATCATGTCGGGGGAGAGGTCCAGGGCCGCGGCATAATCACCGAAGATTCGGAAGCCCTCTGTCAGGGTCGCCGCCCTCGTGTCGGGGAGTTCGAGCTGGTAGACGGTCCGGTCAAATCCAGTGTAGGCATTCGTGTCGGCACCGAAGCTCATGCCGAGGCGTTGAAGAGTTGCGACGAGAGTACCTTTGGGATAATGTCGGCTGCCGTTGAACGCCAAGTGTTCGAGAAAATGCGCCAGTCCGCGCTGATATTCCATCTCCATGAAAGAGCCGGCCAAAACAACCAGACGGAGAGATGCGCGGTTGCGGGGCTCGCCGTTCGAGCGCACGACGTAACGCAGGCCGTTCGGCAGTTTGCCGAATCGGGCGGCGGAATCGGGCGCCAAATCACTCTCCTCATGCGCGAACTGCAGCGCTGCTTGAGGCGCGGCCGATGCAGGAAGAATTCCGGCTAAAAATAAAAGGCATGCGAGGGCAAATCCCCACCGGCGGGGACGACGGAGCGGATAGACGGTGGGGGCAGCGAGCATTGTCATTCGAGTAGGTTGTTCAGGGAGTTAACGGGATAATGTTCAGGATGGGTGGGTGTGGCCTTTCATGGTTGATCGATTGTCCGCTCTTTGAGCAGACATCTGCGGTGACGGGCCGCCCAGCCCGGCGAATCATGGGCCACAAGTGGCTAAATTCAGGGCAAAGGTGGCAGGCCGAGGGCTCGGCGCACCGCGGGTTCGACCTTCTCCTGGCTGGGATACAGGTCATTGGTGATGACCTTGCCGTCGTGCCCGAGCAGAAGGAGCACCGGCATATAGGAGAGACCCAAGTCGGTCCACAGTTTGCTCTTGTTGGGTCCGTGTGCGCGTCCCTGTAATAACTGCGGCCAGGGAATGGACATATTAGCCATGAGTCCCTCGATCTCGGGCCGGTCTTCCTCGCTGTTGAAGCACACGCCGACGACTTCAAACCCGTGACCACGATACTTCTCGTAGATTTCCTTGAGGTGCGGCATAGCGGCGATGCAACCGCTACAAGTGGTCGACCACATGTCGACCAGCACGATCTTGTCTCGCATGGCGGCGAGATCCACTTCGCGCCCGTCCAAGGCTTTGCCACGCAAGGTGAACGGCTTAAGCTGAAAAGAGGCGAGCAGCTCCTGACCAGATGCCATCTGCTGCATCTGGGGATTACCCGATTCTTTCAGAAGGGCTAGCACCTGCGCCCGAACTGGATCCCGTTGCTCCTGGGGCAGCAGCAGGTCCAGTTCATAGAGCAGCCCGCCGGCCAATTGCCCGAGTTGGCCCTCGGAGAACTCCGGCTGAGCGCCATATTCCGCGAAAGAGCGGACGAGTTCCGGCAACGGACTTGGCTCCAAAATTGATTCACCACGGAGCACGGCATTTTTGACCGAATGCAATTTGCGCATGCAGTCATTGAGCAACAACCTAGCCCGGCGCTGGTCGCTGACATCGGCCGCGGCTATAAAGGCGGGTTTCAATTCGGTTTCATAAACGCGCGCCCATTTCTGTTGGGCCTCCGTGTCGGGTTTGATCCATTCCGGCTTGCGGAAGAAAATCGCCTGGGCGGCTTGCGCAGGGTCGGCATAGAAGTCGGCCGACTTGGCAGCCTCCTCAAGCCACTCCCAGCGACGCGCGTCGGTTGGGTATTTTTCGTAAAACTCCAAGCCGAGCGCCTGATGCCGGCGCATGTCGGCATCCCTCTGGCGCAAACGTGCCGTTTCGTCCGGCGCCTTCCGCCAACCCTCATAATCGAGGCACGCTTGAATGCGGTCCCAGAGTGCATCGGCTTCGGACTTCGCAAACTTGGCGGACAAGGTAGCATCCTCACCTTGGGCAAGAGATACGACCGAACCACTTAAGGTCAGTGAAAGGGAAAGGAGAAATATCTTCCTGGAATGAAACATAGGAATTTATGCGGAATATTATGACTGCGAAGTGAACTTGCTTGGCAAAAGTTGCCGAGCAACGGGATCGCAGCTGGCTTTGCGGACCCGTTGTCGCGCTGACGGATTATAGCTTTTTACGAATTTGGATCCAAAAGCTGCGCCCCATCACACTGTCGTAGGGCACAACTCCACGGTCGGCCATTGCTGCCCAGAATCGCGGGGTGCGGTCGAAGACGTTTTTCACACCGAAACTCAGCGACATGTCGGAAAGCAGCCAGGAGAACCGGGCCGAATCCATGGGATCCGGCAGGCGCCAATTTGCATAGGCGTCATGATCGATTGCCGAGTCCGTGGATTGCGCGCCCTGCGCAACAAAATCCACCGGATTTACGAGCAAGCTATCGAGGTAGCGAGCCGCCCAGCCAAAAGTCCAGCGCCGGCCCTCCCAGCGCAGCTGGAGATTGCCGCCCCAACGGACGCCATCACTTAACGTTGGATCGTTGAGCAGTTCGATCGCCGGCACACCGGCCGACGTCTGGCGCTTGAACGAGATATTCTTGGTCCCTTCCAAGGCGATGATAAGGCGGCCGTTCTGCACATCTTCCCGAGTGTATTCTATACGAAAATCGGCAGCCCGGTTGGTGATCTGGAATAGATTGATGTAGCGGGCGTCCACGAATGTGATCGGCCCCACGCCATTGGGCGCGCCCGGCTCCGGTGTGCCACGTGAAATTCGCGCTCCCATCCGCGGATCAATCGTTTCATAATCGAGATAGGTCTGGGGAAAGAGGAGCTCGATCGCGTCATCGCGAATGTTGCTCAAGTAATCGATCGAGACGCGCAGTCCTTTCATCCATTGCGGAGTCAGGATCACGCCGAAGTTGGTCGAAGTCGTGGTCTCCGGCTTGATGTCGGGGTTGCCGCCAATAGAAAACATGTCCGGCGTCAGCATCACGAACTCGTCATTACGCCGGCGATCATTCACCGGGAACGGGAACTGCACTGTGTCGTTACTGAAAGTACCAAGTTGCGGATAGACATAGCCGATGCTGCGGGAAGCCCGAAACGCTATGTTTGGGGTAACATCGTAGCGAATTCCGGCCGAATAATTGTCTGTCACCGGAGATTTTTCGTATATCGGCACACGCGGCTCTGTATACGCGCGGTAGCTTTTGCGCTTAAACCGAGAAAGGCGGCCCGAACCGTGCACCTCGAGTTTGTTAATCAGTGGCACACGCTGCGCCTGGTTTAGCAGCGGAACCGACACTTCGGCGTAGGCCGATTGATTATCAAAATTATAGATTGTACCAGGCGAATCGATTGTCGAATTCCAGCCCGAGCCGAATGAGTATCCGAAATCACCCGGCTGCATGTCGTAGCGCGCCCCCGTGCGATTGTTCGTCACGGTATTGATGACATAGGTATGGTGGAGGTTGGCGTAATTATGCTCCAAACCGGTGGTCAGCAGAATATCCCCAGCCGGGAGCGTCCAGATCGGGCCGGAGGCACGCAAGGTCACCAGTGCTCCGCGTGCCTTGCTGCCAGAGTCTCGATGTTGAATGTTGGCCTCATCATAAAACCCGGGGGCACCTGGCGAAACCGCACGCATATCCACAAAAGGATTGTAGGTTCCCGCTAGAAGCGCATTGCGGAAACCACCGACAGGGGCGGCGTAGCTGCCCTTCGAGTTTTCTTCGATGTCCCGAGTGAGATTGAACGCGAGAACCGTCTGCCATGCGGCGATTTTACCGCGCAAACTGAGATCCAACCGATCGCTCCGACGAACGTATCTGGCACCTAGCCCCGGAACACTGAGCCGGGGATCGTCAAAGGAAACGCTGACACCGATGCCGAATGGATTCGTCGGTACATTAGCCGGAACAAAGATTCCTCCAAGGTAGGAAGGGGAGGCCATCCATCCCTCGCTGCGCATGGACTGCACTTCCGTCGAGAATCGCCAATCATCACGAAACGCCTTGCTTACTCCCACCGAGTAGGTGGTTGCCCTGGTGTCGAGACCGAGTGGGGCCTTTTTGCTGATACGAAAGGTGCTACTACCCTCAGGTAGATCAAAATTCACCAGCTCCTTGCGGGTAAGGAACGGGGTGATGTCTCCGGTGGCGCTGCCCCGGTAACCATCTGGCACCGACGTGCGTCCAGTCACACCCGGAGTCCAAAGTCCATATCCGCTGATATTCGGGGTCGCGCCCAAGACGGCAAAACGGGTCAGGCGTGCCGGCTCTCGCTCTTGCAAAAGCCGGCGCCACCGCAAGATGGTCACATCGGCGACATCCTCGGTCGTCATTGCCGCTGCCTCGCTGTAACTAGCCGAGACCGTAAGCTGAAATCCCCGGCCCAGGGGCCGACCATAGTTCAAATTGACGGATCGGCTGGGTGCAGAAGCCTTCTGATAATCCGAATAGTTCACGGCCACCTGCCCGCCTGCGTAGTTTTGTTTCGTGATGATGTTGATCACACCGCCAGTGGCATTGGCCCCATAAATGGCGCTGGCCGCTGAGCTGAGAAGCTCGATGCGTTCGATCGACGCGAGTGGAATATTGGCATAGTCGCCCGCGAAATTGGAACTCGTCGGCGAATCGAGCGCGTCACCCGAGTAGCGAAGAGGCAAGCGGAGGCCGTTGACGAGAATGACAGTTTCCTTTTGTCCCCAGCGGCGGAGGTCGATTCCGCGCAATAGCGTCGTCGCTTGGGGTGTGCCGGTTGAGGGGGGTGCGCCAAACGCTTGCACTGTTTCCTGAGGCGAGAGCTGTTGCGCGAAATTTTGCGGTATCCGAGTGCGCAGAAAATCGGCGAGATCTGTCGCGCCCGAGACCTCGATATCCCTTTCTGAAAAGGTATTAAACGGCAGCACATCGTCACGTGCACGCATCAGGTCGAGATTAGCGGTGCTGAATGGGGTGATTCGGCGATCACGCACCTCGTAGATATCCAGTTCAGTCACCCCATCATTTTTTTTGGCACTGACGATGTAGTCTTCGAGCTCAACTGGCTCCTGATTCGACGAGCGGGACACAATCGCCTCCCGGCTGAGGCTGAGCTCGTGTCCCGGCCGGACCACCACATCGGTGATCCGGGTGCGGCCGTAGCCCTCGCCCATCGCGATCAAGGTGTATGTGCCCGGCAAGACGCTTGGAAATGAATAGCGGCCCTTTTCATCCGTGATCGTAGTCTGGCCTGTTTCGCGTATCGTCACGGTGACGTTCGCCGCGGGTTTGTTGGAATCCATACGGGAAAGAGAGCCGGTGACGGTCCCGGGCTGGCCGGCGCGGGGATCAGTGGCGAGCGCGGCCTGGGCGTAGGCCGCCGCGGGCGTGAGCGCAGTCCCGACGACACAGAGGGTGGAAAGCAATAGCGACAGCGCGGGCAGACGCAGCGTGCAGCGGCAGGGCCGCAACACCGAGTTCAAGGCACGTGGGGTAGGTGTAGGTTGCATTAGGGTATAAGGTTCCGGGGTAACCGAAGTTTCGCCGGATAATTACCCTGTCGTGACGGCGACCATGGCCGTGGGGTGGTATTTTTATACCAGCGTCCCGCATGGAAGAAAATCGCAGAATACCGCACTTCTGCACTGCCACCGCTCCAGGGCCTGAGCGGAGGCGGCCGGGAGCTGAGCCCGCCTGGCCTTGCTTCACCATGCCTCTCCCTCACTCCACACGGCACGGCCGGCCCAATCGCTGGATCACGGAACCTTCACGGTCGCCATCGTTCGAATGCCGGACCAAGCTGGATTCCAAGCTACCCCACCCCATGACGCGACTGGCGCAACTTTGCCTTTGGCTCCTGATCGCTGCGATCACCGCCCGGAGCTAGGATGTTGGGATGGCGGTGGTGCAGGTGAAACGCACCACCGAACTGCGCGCCCAGGGACCAGTGTGGGCGATTGCTCTGGACGGGACGGGCAGGGTTTATCTTGGGGCGGACCAAGTGCTCGTCCTCGACAGCGGCCGAGTCCATCGGATCGAAGTTCCCGGCGGACGTCAGATCCGGGCTTTGGCGGCGAAGGATGGCCGCATCTGGGTCGGGGCCGCTGACAATCTCGGGTACCTGGCTCAGGACCCAACGGGCGGCATGCAATTCATCTCGCTGCAGGCGCAACTGCCGCGGGCGGGCTCGCCGCCCGGGGAAATATGGCACGTGCACCCGACGCCGGACGGGGCGGTATTCGTCGCCGCCCAAGTGGTGATGCGGTGGGATGGCGTGCGCTTCACCACGTGGTCGCTCCCGTGCACGCAGCGGCTTCTGGCATTTTCCATGGGGGATGAGCTCTGGCTCTATCAGGACGGAGTCGGCCTCCTGCAGATGGAGGACACGGGGCCACTCCTCATCTGGCCGGAGCGGGAACTGCCGGGCGCGGTGCTCTGGGCCGTAGGCGGCGCGCAGGGCCGGCTACTGATCGGAACGATCGAGGGCGCGTTCCGTCGCAGCGGCGCGACGTGGACGAAGCTGCCGAACGCCTCCGCGGCCCTAGCCGGCAAGCTGGCCATCGGCGCCGTGCAGTTGGGCAACGACGAGATCGCCGTGGGCACCTTCCTGAACGGAGTCGTGCTTTTTTCACCCGGTGAAGATCGCGTGGTGGCGACGATTGATCGGAAATCCGGGCTCAAGGACGACAGCATCCACACCCTGCGGGCCAACCAGGACCATACTCTCTGGGTGGGGACGGCGGGCGGTTGGGCGCGCATCGTCCAGCCGGGCCGGATGGCGGTGCTCGATGAGCGCACCGGCCTGGAAGGCGGGCCGGTGCTCGCGAGCTTGAGCCTTCCGGACGGAGTGGTGGTGGTCACCGACCGCGCCGCGCTCCGGATCGAAAAGAACCAGCTGGCCTCGCTGCCGCCGGTCGAAGGCCTCCTGCGTGACGCCACGGTACAGGGTGACACGATCTGGGTGGGGGGATATGGCGGGCTGTGGCGGCATGACCCGCGGAGCGGTTGGGAGCATGAACACTATGTTTCGGCGGAGGTGCACAAACTCACGGCATCCCACCGCAAGGCGGAGTGGCTCTGGTTTGTGGAAGGCTTTGCCCCCAAGGCGCTCGTCAATACGGAGCGCGGCTGGGCGACCCGGAGTTTCGGCGTGAACCTCCGCGGGGCGCCGAGCGACCTCTTCGAGGATGCGGCGGGAGACCTTTGGGTCGTGACACCGGCGAGCGGCGTGTGGCGGATGAGGCTCGAGGAGGCGGAGGGCCGCACGCCGGAACTCAAGGTCGTGACGTTCGACCGCGACGGTGCCGGCCTGCCGCGCGCCATGGAAGCGAGCCGGCTGGCGCCGGTGGGAGATAGGCTGTTCCTCTTTGCGAAGCAGGGCATCCTCGCGCCGATGACTTCCAGGCGCGGGTTCGCGCCGGCGGAGGCCTTTCGCGGTCTGGTGGGAATCGCGGCAACGAAGGATCCGCGGCGGCCCTCCTATTGGGCGGTGGAGCGAAGCGACCCGAGCGACGGCCGGGTCGCACTGGTGCGCGTGACCGGCGACGGAACCCGGTTCGACCCGGTCGCCCTGGACGGCATCGAGACCGTGGGGCAGGTCACCCGCCTGGACTGGGTCGGTGACGAACTCTGGATCGGCGGAACGCTCGGCGTGCTGCGGACCGGTGCCGCGGCGCTGGCGCGGATGGCGAATCCGCCACGGGTCCAATTGCGGGCGGTTACGATGAGCCGCCCGCAGGTCGAGGACGAGGAAGGTGCGGCGGTGCGCCTGCAACTGGCGGGCGACCTGCCGCGGCTGCCCACGGGAGTCGCAGGGTTGCGATTCGAGTGGTCGGGCGAAAGCGATGCGCTCTACCAGACGGCGCTGGCGCGCAACGGCACGGAAGCCGCGTGGACGCCGCCGGGGCGGGCTGCCGAGCGGGATTTCTCGGGTCTGGCCCCCGGGGCCTACCGGTTCCAGGTGCGGGCGGTGGACCGCTGGGGGCGGATGAGCGAGCCGGCGGGTTATGCCTTTTTCGTGCTGCCCCCGTGGTGGGCGACCAGGTACGCGTATGCCGGCTTTGCGCTGGCGGGCGTCGGGCTGGTGGTCGGTTACCTGCGGTGGCGCATCCGCCGGCTGCGGCGACAGAACGAGCGGCTGAACCGGCTGGTGGAGGAGCGAACCCGGGAACTGGCGATGGCGAACACGGCGAAGAGCGAGTTCCTGGCCAACATCTCACATGAGATCCGGAACCCGCTGAACGGGATCGTGGGACTCGTGAACATCCTCGGCCGGGCGAAACTGCCCGGGGAGGAAAAGGAGCTGGCGCGGTCGCTCGGGGCCTGCGTGCGGTCGCTGACACGGGTCTTCGACGAGGTGCTGGGGTTTTCGAAACTCGAGTACGGGCAGGTGAAGGTGCAACCGCGGACCTTCCTGGTGGGGGCGGTGC
>CAZFHG010000087.1:10140-14317 GCA_964518665.1 uncultured Opitutaceae bacterium
CGAGGTGGCGCGGGTGTTCGCAACGACGGCCGAGCAGCGGGGCAATAAGGTGAAGGTGGTGCTGCCGGAGGCGGACCGGGCGCTGGTGGGCGACGAGGAGAAGATCAAGACCATCGCGGGGAATTTCCTGGGCAATGCGCTGAAGTACGCACCGGGGAGCGTGGTGGAGATCGGGGCCACCCTGGAGAGGAACGAGGCGGAGGAAGAGTCCGACGGGACGGAGCCGGCGGGGTTTACGCTTTGTTTGTTCGTAACCGACCACGGCCCGGGTATTCCGGCGGATGAGCAGGAGCTGATCTTCCGGAAGTTTGTGCGCGGGCACGCGGCAGAGGTGCGCCGGGAGCCGGGGGCGGGGCTGGGGCTGGCGACCTGCCGCGCGTTGGCGGAACTGATGGGTGGAGGCGTGAGCGTCGAGAGCCCGGCCGTGCGCCTGGCGAACGGGCAACGGGGCGGAGCGACGTTCTATCTGCACTTGCAGTTGCGGGCGGCGGATGCAGGTGCGGTGAAAAAGTCCGTGCCCGGGATGGGCGAACCGGGCGAGGAAGCGTGGCTGGGGAAGGAAAGCGGGCGGGCGCTGATCGTCGAGGACCAGGAATACAACCAGATCGTCATCCGCCGGCTGACGCAGCGGCTGGGATTCATGCCGGTGGTGGCGCCGGACGCGACAAGCGCCTTGGCGCGGTTGGGGGAGGCTCCGTTTGAGGTTATATTCCTGGATTGGGATCTGCCCGGCATGACGGGCAGTGATCTGGCGCGGCGCATCCGCACCACGGAGCGCGGACAGGAGGCGATCCTCTTTGCCGCCACGGCGCACGACAGCGACGAGATCCGCGGCAAATGCCGGGATGCGGGCATGGACGGCTTTCTGCTGAAACCCTTCGACGAGGCGATCGTGGCGGCGGCATTGGCCGAGGTGCGGCAGCGACGGAAGGCGCAGGCAGGAACGAGCGGGGAGCTGAATCTTGGCATGTTCCGCTATGTGGCCTACGACGATCCGGTGAAATCGGCGCAGGCGGTCGCGCAGTACCTGGAGTTACTGGGCCAGAACCTGGCCGACCTGGAGCGGTGCATCCAGCAAGGCGACCGGAGGCAAATCGCGCATTTCGCCCACCGGTTGCTGGCCCACGCCAACGTCATCCGGGCGAAGGAGCTGGGCGCTGCGGCCCATGCGCTGGAGGTGCAGGCGGCGACCGCCGGTCCGATGGAGCTGACCGCGCTGCAGGCAGAGGTGGCGAACCTCGCCGGGGTCCTGCGCACGCGCATCGAGGCGTTCAGACGGTCTTCTGGCGAATCCGCGTAAAGCCGTTCTCGATGGCGTAGCGAATCAGGGCGGGTGTGCTCTGAATGCCGAGCTTCGCCATGATGTTGTGGCGATGATTGCGGACGGTGAAGGCGGTGAGCTTGAGCTCGGTGGCGGCCTCGTCGTTGGTCAATCCGCGGCCGAAAACCCTGAGAAGTTCGATCTCGCGGGCGGAAAGCACCTTCGAGAAGGCTTTCGCGTCGGTGCGGAGCGCGAGGTGCACGCGTTCGACGAGCGGGCTCACGTAGCGTCGGCCCTCGACGACGGCGCGCATCGCGGTGCCGAGCATCTCCGGTGACTGCTCGTTTTTGTCGACGAAGCTCGTGATGCCCGCGGACTGGAGCCGATAGACCACGTAGGGATCGGCGTGCGAGGAGAGCACGAGGATGCGGGTGGAGGAGGCGGCTTCGCGAATCTGGATGGCGAGGTCCAGCCCATCGGCGTCGGGCAGATCGAGGTCGAGCAGGACCAGATCGGGTTTGAGCTGACGACACAGGGCCAGACCGTGCGCGCCATCGCTCGCCTCGTGGACCGAGGCACCGGGAAACGTCTCCCGGCTGGAGCGCGTCACAAACCCGCGCACCATCACATGATCTTCGATGACGACGATTTCCACGACGCATTCAGGATACGGTTTTTCAGCAGATGCAAGCAAGTGCCGGCACAGGCCCGACGCCTTCCGCACCCGACTGAGCTAGATCCATGCAGTGGAAACCACGCGTGAACCTGGAGCGGCTCTGCCGCAACCGAAGTAAGGCTGTTTTAACCACAGATTGCACAGATGGGCACAGATTATGAACCTCGGCGTGACCGTAGGAAACTGGGTTCAACTGCATCGTTTCGATCGAGCTGGTATTAAAATACCATGCGCGGCCGTTGGCCCGCGTGTCCTGCGGGCGTGCCATGGCAGCCGAACCTATGCACCGCATGCCCCTTCGTACTCTGTTGATCCTGCTGACTTGCGGCTGGGCCACTTCGTTGGCGGCACAAGTCAGCGTTTCGCTGACCCTGAACGCATCCGGTCCGCTTGCACCCGGTGCGCGCTTCGAGGCACGGCTGGAGGTCAGGATGGAGCCCGGCTGGCACATCTCGTCGCTCACGCAGCCCGAGGGCGGACCGGTCCCCACGGCGATTGGGATTCCGCAGCAGCAGCCCTTCCGCCTGGCCGGCCCGATCAAGGCGCCCGAGCCGCACAAGGAGCAGAGCGCCGCCTTTGGCCTCGAGGTGCAGTTGCACGAGGGGAAGGTCGAGTTCCTCCTCCCGCTCGAAGCGACCGCCGCGATACCTCCCGAAAGCAAGCTGGCGGTCGAAGTGACCTATCAGGCGTGCACGGATGAAACCTGCCTCCTGACCCGGACGGACACCGTCACCGCCGTGATGCCGGCGGGCGCAGTGAAGCAGGCCGAGAAACTGGACTGGTTCACCGACTTCGCCGCCGCGCAGGTACTCGCGGCCGGGTCCGAACGTAAACTCCTGCTGGATTTCACTGGCTCCGACTGGTGCACGTTCTGCATCAAGCTTGAGCAGGAGGTATTCCCGACGGCGGAATTCCGGCGGTTGGCGGCGGATTATGTGCTCGTCCGTCTTGACTACCCCAAGCAGAGCACCCAATCGGAGGCCGAAAAGCGCCAGAACGACGGTCTCAAGTCTCGCTACGGCATCACCGGCTACCCCACCGTCATCCTCGCGGATGCGACTGGTCGTGAACTCAATCGCATGGTCGGTTACAATCCGCAGCAAGGGTCCGCAGCGTGGATCGCCCGACTGACCGGAGACCAAGCCGAGGCAGCCCGCTGATCAGGGTTTGAGCCAGGAGTTTCCATATGAAAAAGCGACGTATGCCCGCGTCGGCCACAGATCTCACGGCCTGGCTCTCCGCCGAGGTCCTGCCTCACGAACACAGGTTGCGCCGTTATCTGCGCGGCAGGTTCTCGTGCGTCCGCGACGTTGATGACGTGATCCAGGACGCCTATATCCGGATCATGCGCGCGCACGCGCGCCGCCCCGTGTACCACGCGCGGCAATTGCTCTACACCATCGCCCGTCGTCTGGCCCTGGACGTGATCCGTCGCCAACGGATCAGCCCATTCGTAGAGGTCAGTTTCGAGCACGTCATGTCCGTTTCCGACGAGGCGCAGTTGGTGCCGGAACGGGCGGCGCGACGGCAGGAAAAACAGATCCTAGGCGAGGCGCTTCTGGCGCTGACCGAGCGGCGGCGCACCGCGCTCGAACTGACCCGTTTCGCCGGGTTGAGCGGGCGCGAAGCGGGGGACCTCATGGGTGTGAGCGAAGCGACCGTAAACAACCACGTGAGGACCGCCGTGCTCCAATGCCGGTTATTCTTCCGGGAACGGGGTGCACAGGTCGCGCAGCCGCTTTAGGGACAGGCAAATAATGCATCCTGGATGTTGCAGGAGCGGCTTTACGCGGCGATGCAGCGTGCTATCGCAACGTAAAGCCGCTCATACATTTGGGCCGGAGCACCAAAACCGGGAGGCCGGTCTCTAGGGGCCGGCTGTTTGTGGATGCGGCCAGGAGGTTGGTCCAAGGGACAGGTCATTTGCCATTCATGGCGCGGGCAAACGCGCCACAGGCTCACAAGGGCTTGCTCGCCACCGGCGAGTCCGGCCCTACAAGGCGAACCTCACGCTCAAGCTCGTGGCTGCGTCACCGGTACGGCCCCGGCGATGCGGCGACGGAGAATGGTGAGAAATTGCTTCAGCAGCGGAGAATCCTCGCGCCGGTGCCAGACGGCGCGGAGCTCGATGGGCGGGCAGTCGGTTCGCAGGTAGCGTACCAGCGGGTTGGTGGGAAACGAAGTTGTGAGAAACTCCGGCCACAGGCAGACCCCGTAGCCGGTGGTCACCCGTGCGAGGA
>CAZFHG010000088.1:0-12727 GCA_964518665.1 uncultured Opitutaceae bacterium
CACCAAGGCCGAGCTCGACGGCCAGATGGGCGACATGACCATGGGCAGCCAGGCCCGGCTGATGTCCCAGGCCATGCGCCGGCTCACCGCCGTCGTCAGCAAGACGAACTGCATCTGCATTTTCACAAATCAGATTCGTGAGAAGATCGGCGTCATGTTCGGCAACCCCGAGACGACCTCCGGCGGCCGCGCGCTGAAATTTTTCGCCTCCGTCCGCATCGACATCCGCCGCAAGGACCAGATCAAGACCCCCGAGGGCAAGGTCGTGGGCAACCGCACCAAGATCAAGGTCGTGAAGAACAAGGTCGCCCCGCCGTTCACCGAATGCGAATTCGACATCATGTATGACGAGGGCATCTCCAAGCTCGGCTCGATCCTCGACCTCGGACTCGACCACAAGATTCTCGAGAAAAAGGGCGCGTGGATCGCCTACGAGGGCAACCTCGTCGGCCAGGGCCGCGACGCCGCCAAGCAGGCACTGCGCGACAAGCCCGAACTCGCCGAGAAAATCTCCAAGGCCATCCTCGAGAAGGTGAACGTTAAGGGCGGCGAGGCCGTCACCGGCGAAAACGTGGAGTAAGGCGCAGGCCCATCGTCTCTCTTTTCCTCTTTCACTTAATCTTTCTCCCAGCGGTGCGCAAAGAACCTTCGCCCTGACGAAAGAGAAAGATAAAGAGGAACGAGAAAGAGGCGAACGTACCCTTTGCGGGTTCCCTCCATGCGCGCCAACGACATCAAAATCCGCGATCCGTTCGTGGTGCCGGTCGCGTCCGAACAGCTATACTATCTCTACGGTACGACGGATGAAATCCCCTGGGGCGATCATCCCGGCACCGGCTTCGATACTTATCGCAGTCGCGATTTGATCCATTGGGAAGGGCCCTTCCCGGCTTTCCGTCCACCGCCAGGTTTCTGGGGTACGCAGCACTTCTGGGCACCGGAAGTGCACGTTTGGCGCGGCCGCTATTACATGTTTGCCAGTTTCAAGTCGGCCACGGTGCATCGCGGCACGCAAATTCTCGTCGCCGATCATCCCCTCGGACCCTTCGTCCCGCATAGCGACAGACCAGTGACACCCGCCGATTGCGAGTGCCTCGACGGCACCCTGCATGTGGCGGCGGATGGACGCCCCTGGATGATCTTCAGCCGCGACTGGCCGCAAGTCATCATCGGACGCTATTCGGCGGTGCCGTTGCGCGAGGACTTGAGCGCCGCGGACGGCACCGCCATCGACCTCTTCCCCGTCAACGCCGCCCCATGGGTCCGCACACCTCCTTGGCAGAAGGAACACGGTCCGCAGGGCCAGTCTCCCTGCTATGTTGCCGATGGCGCGTGGCCCTTCCGGACGAAAGAGGGCGAATTCTGCCTGCTGTTTTCCAGTTGGACTGACAAAGGCTATGCGACGGGCATCGCTCGTTCTGTCTCAGGCCGGTTGGAAGGCCCATGGAGTTTCGATCCGATGCCGCTGTTCAACGAGGACGGTGGCCACGCCATGCTCTTCCATGGCTTTGACGGGCGCACTTATCTCACCCTGCATCAGCCCAACGACCCGCCGCCGGAACATCCGCGTTTTTTCCCCTTGGAGGAATCCGCCGGACAACTTCGGCTCCAATCCGCCATCGCCCAGTGATTTCCTCCCGACTCTGCTTGCTTTGGTTCATTGCCCTCAGCCTGGCGACCATCACGCTAGGTGGTGATAAAAACACCCGCGTGCATGTCGTGCTCACGACGAATCGGGGTGAGATTGAATTGGAGCTCGATGCAGCTCGTGCACCTCTAACTACGGCCAATTTTTTGCGATATGTGGATCAAGGACTCTATGACGGCGGTGTATTCCATCGAACCGTCACCTTGGGCAACCAGCCGGCGAATAAAATCAAGATCGAGGTCATCCAAGGGGGCATCAATCCGGCACGCGCCAAGGAAGACGGACCGGCCATCGCCCTTGAACGTACCCGCGACACCGGCCTCAGGCATGAAGATGGCACAATTTCAATGGCTCGAAACGGGCCGGATACGGCGAAATCAGATTTCTTTATCTGTGTAAATAGCCAGCCTGAGCTAGACTTCGGTGGCCGGCGCAATCCTGACGGCCAGGGATTCGCCGCCTTTGGCCGTGTGGTGCGGGGCCTTGATGTTGTTCGTGCCATCCAGCAGGCACCCGCCGAGGGTCAAAAACTATTGCCGGCAGTCTTGATTACCCGGGCCTTTCGCGTCTCCAAGTAAGATTTGCCTTCAATCCGCCGCCGGGACAGTCTGGTGGCGGAGCGATCCATTATGCAGCACAAGTGGTACAGTCTATTGGCCATGCTGGGGTTGCTGACATTCTCAACGTTGTCGGCCCAGACTTCGGTTATTTTTGTCTCGGATGAGGCCGGTCACGTCGGCCGTTATGATACTTCCACCAACGTCGGAACCGCCTTGGGCAGCCTTGCGGCTTCGGGATTTACACCCGGTCAGGTGATCGGCTTAGCGTATAACCCCGCCGCCAACCAGGTGCTGCTCTTTGATCGCAGTGTGTACAAGGTTTACGCCATGGACGCCATGACTGGCGTTGCCACGGTGCTCTTCAGCACGGGCAGCGTATCGTTTCAGGGCGGCGCGGTGCTCAACGGACTGGTCTATGGCATCGACGAAAGCGCCCAGAACCTGCAGGCCTTCACTTTCTCGGGTGCGATCCAAAATCTTACCGGCCCGGGCTTTTCCGGCCACGTACACAGCCTCGGGGTCAACCCAATCACGGGTGAAATTTTTTACCATACGTCCGGGATCGGCGTGCGCCTTGTGTCGACTGCCGGCATCGAAGGGGCGACACTCCTTACTTCCACGGCCATGGGCGGCCTGGGTTCCGAAGACATCGATTACTTCAACGGCAACTACCTTCTGGCCGATTACAGCACGCAGCTTTACCTGATAGACGGCACCACCGGGTCCAATTCGGTGTTTTTGAACAGTGCACAGCTGACCGCCATGGGCGTCACCGGTTCACTATCGGGCGTCACGGTGCAAACAAACGTTGTTCCGGAACCAAGTACCTGGGCTCTGCTGCTGACTGGCATGACTGTCGTCGCGATGATTGGCCTGAGACGGCGGCGTTGATTGGCCTTGGTTTCCGCGGCCCACCTGGGACTGTCCCGCGGGCAACCGGTTTGTGCATTGCGCCCGCTATTCGGCTTCCGCTTATGTAAGTCGATAAAATGACGCGCGCCGAGACCCCAAAGCCATTTTCTGCGCCGGCCCGATCCATTGAACCGGTCTTTCAGGTCCGTGGCCTGACCAAGACCTACGGCGAGGGCGAGGCCGCGGTCCACGCCTTGGAGGCAGTGGACCTCGATTGCCATGCCGGGGAATTCGTCGTCGTGCTCGGCGCCTCCGGCAGCGGCAAGTCCACCCTGCTCAACCTGCTCGGCGGTCTCGATTCACCCACGCACGGAACACTCCGCTACCGCGACTGGGATCTGGCCGGGGCCGATGAGGCCGCGCTCACGCAGTACCGCCGCAACAGCGTCGGCTTCGTTTTCCAGTTCTACAATCTCATCCCCAGCCTCACCGCCCGGGAAAACGTCGCCCTCATCACCGAGATCGCGCCCGACCCGATGTCGCCCGAGGAGGCGCTGCACCTGGTCGGGCTCAGCGCCCGGCTGGATCATTTTCCCGCGCAGCTTTCCGGCGGCGAGCAGCAGCGCGTGGCCATTGCCCGCGCCATCGCCAAACGCCCCGCCGTGCTGATGTGCGACGAGCCGACCGGGGCCCTCGATGTGCACACCGGCATCGTGGTGCTTGAGGCCATCGAGCACATCAATCGCGAACTCGGCACCCTGACCCTCGTCATCACGCACAATGCCGTCATCGCCGAGATGGCCGACCGCGTGCTCACGCTTTCCGACGGCCGCATCATCCACGAGCGCCGCAATGTGCAACGCGCCGCGGTCAGCAGCCTCGCCTGGTAGCACCCGGTCATGAGTCTCCTGGACCTCAAGCTGTTGCGCGATCTGCGCGCCCTGAAGTCGCAGGCTTTCGCCGTCGCCCTCGTCATGGCCTGCGGCCTCGCGATGATGATCATGACGCGCAGCCTCATCCTCTCGCTGGAGGACACGCGCGACGACTATTACCGCGGGCATCGTTTCGCGCAGGTCTTCGCGCGGCTCAAGCGCGCCCCGCAGGCGGTGGCCGGGCAGCTCGCGGCCATTCCCGGCGTGGCGGCGGTGCAAACCGGCATTGCCCTGCAGGCCACGCTGGACCTGCCCGGCATGGCCGAACCTGCCACCGGACTGATCCTTTCGCTGCCCGAGAGCGGTGAACTCCAGCTCAACCGGCTCTACCTGCGGGCCGGCCGCATGCTCGTGGGCCGCGCCCCGGCCGGCGAGATCCTCGCCGGCGAGGCCTTCGCGGAAGCCAACCAGCTCCGGCCCGGCTCCGAGATTTCCGCCGTGCTCTACGGACGGCGCCAGACCTTCCGCATCGCCGGCATCGTCCTCTCACCCGAATTCGTGTTCGAAGCCCCGCCAGGCGCCGCGCTGCCGAACAACAAGACCTACGGTGTCTTTTGGATGCCCTACAAGGAACTCGCCACCGCGAGCAATCTCGACGGCGCCTTCAACAATGTGTCGCTGACCCTCGCCCCCGGTGTCGCCGAGGAGGCCGTCATCGCCGCGGTGGATCGCGTGCTGCAGCCGTACGGCGGACGCGGCGCGTTCGGCCGTGAATCGCACCCGTCGCACACGCGCGTGCGCGACGAAATCAACATTCTGCAGGGACTGTCGGTCGGCTTCCCGCTCGTATTCCTCAGTGTCGCCGCCTTCATGACCCATGCGGTGATGAGCCGCCAGGTCACGCTGCAACGCGAGCAGATCGCGATGCTCAAGGCCTGCGGTTTTTCCAATCGGCAGATCGGCTGGCACTACCTGAAATTCGCATTCGTAATCGTGTTTGCCGGCATTGCCCTCGGCGTGGTCGGCGGTGTGGCCCTCGGCCACCGGCTGGTCGACATGTACCACCTGTTCTTCCGGTTTCCCGAGCTGGAGTTCCAACTGGCCAAGGGCGTTCTTGTCGCCGCCACAATGGTGAGCGGGCTCGCCGCTGTCACCGGCGTCTGGGGCGCGGTGCAGCAAGCCGTGCACCTGCCGCCGGCGGAAGCCATGCGGCCGGAACCGCCCGCGAGTTTCCGCCCGGCGCTCATCGAGCGGCTTGGTCTCGGCCGCGCATTCACCGCCTCGTTCCGCATGGCGCTGCGCAACATCGAGCGCCGGCCGGCGCGCGCCCTGCTCACCACAGTCGCACTGGCGCTCGCCACAGGCATCCTCGTGGTGCCGAGTTCCTTCCGGGATGGGATCAACCACGTGCTGGATTACCAGTGGGATCTCATTCAGCGGCAGACGGTGTTTGTCTCCCTCATCGAACCGGGGCCGGTGCGGACCCTGGCGGATTTTCGCGCCTTGCCCGGCGTTGTGCTGGCCGAACCCACGCGCGGCGCACCCGTGGAACTGGTGGCCGGGAATTACTCGCGGCGGCTCGGTCTGATCGGCCTCCCGGCCCGGGCCACGCTGAACCGCATCATCGGCGCTGACGGCCGCCAGCTCATCCTGCCGGCCCGCGGCGTGGTGCTTTCGATCAAGCTCGCGGAGGTCCTGCATGTGCGACCGGGTGACATGCTGCAGATCCGCGTGCTGGACGGCAAACGCCCCGTGCTCTCCGTGCCGGTCGCCGGGCTCTCCGAGGATTTCGCCGGCACGGCCGCCTTCATGGAGCTCGACACGCTCAATCACCTCCTCGGCGAGGGTGACCGCATTTCCGGCGCCTACCTGACGGTGCGAGCCGGCGCATGGAACGAATTTCTGCGCGCCACCAAGGAAATCCCGCGCATCGGCAACGTCGTCATCAAGGAGGCGATCCGCGAGGGATTCCGCCGGACCACGGCGGAGAGCATCGGCCTGATCCAGAAAATCTACCTCACCTTCGCCACAGTGGTCGCGTTCGGCATCGTCTACAACAGCGCGCGCATCTCGCTCTCGGAGCGGCAGCGCGAACTGGCCACGTTGCGCGTGGTGGGGTTCACGCAGGGCGAGGTTGGCGCGGTGTTGATCGGGGAATTGGTCCTGCTCACCCTGCTCGCCATGCCCTTCGGCTTGTTGATCGGCTCGGGGTTGTCCGGTGCCATCCTGCAGACGGTGAATACGGAATTTGTCCGTCTCCCGCTCATCCTGACCCCGGCGAACTTCGCCTTTGCCGTGCTCGTCGTCACCCTCGCCTCCCTCGTCTCCGCCTATCTTGCGTGCCGGCGCCTCAATCAGCTTGATCTCGTCGGCGTCCTGAAGGCCCGCGATTGATTTTCCCATGAACCCTCCCCCACCCGCTCCCCGTTCCGCGCCGTCAAATGGTGCCGGCGCCCGCCGTTGGACCCGCCGGCTGCCCTGGATTGGCGGCGGTATGCTCGCCCTGCTGATCGTGATCGGCCTCTGGCCCAAGCCGCTCCCGGTCGAGACCGCCGCGGTTGCGCGCGGCGTACTCGCCGTCACGGTGGATGAGGAAGGCATGACGCGGGTGAAAAACCATTACGTCATCTCCAGCCCCGTGGCCGGACAATTGCAGCGCATCGACTGGAAACCGGGCGCAGTCGTCGAAGCCGGACGGACGGTGCTCGCGACCTTGGAGACCAAGGGGGCCGACCTGCTCGATGCGCGTGGCGAAGCCCAGGCCCGGGCGCAGGTGCAGGCCGCCACGGCGCGCCGCGAATTCGCTGCCGCGCAGCGCGAGAGCGCCAAGGCTGCGGCCGCGCTCGCCGTGCAGGAACGCGATCGCCAGCGCACGCTCCGCACCGCGGGTTCGGTTTCACAGCAGGAACTCGATGCGGCTGAAACCCGCGCGGTTGTAGCCGCACAGGATGCGCGGGCCGCCGAGTTTGCACTGCAAGTCGCGGAGTTCGAACTTGCGCAAGCGGAGGCCGTGCTGCTCCGCGGCCAGCCTGCCGGCGCGGACGCGCGCGGCGAACCGCTCATCATCACCTCACCGGTCAGCGGCCGGGTGCTGCGGGTTTTTCAAGAGAGCGAACGCACGGTACCGGCCGGTTTTCCGCTCGTGGAAGTCGGCGACCCAGCCGACCTCGAGGCCCGTATCGAAGTGCTGTCGCGCGACGGCGTGGCGATCCGACCCGGCGCGCGCGTGCAGCTTGAACAATGGGGTGGCGGCGAACCGCTCGCGGCGCGCGTCCGGCTGGTTGAACCGGCGGCTTTCACCAAAATTTCCGCCCTGGGAGTCGAGGAGCAGCGCGTGTATGTGATCGTTGATCTGACCGAACCGCTGGAAAAACGCCCCACGCTCGGCGACGCTTATCGCGTCGAGGCGCGGATCGTCACCTGGGAGGGTCAGTCCGTGCTCAAGGTTCCCGCGGGCGCACTCTTCCAACGCGGCGACGGCTGGCAGACCTACGTGATGGAGGGCAGCAAGGCCCGGCGGCGCAACCTCAAGGTCGGCCACAGCAACGGACTCGAGACCGAGGTGCTGGAAGGCCTGCGCGAGGGTGAACGTGTTATCGTGTATCCCGGCGACAAGATCGCCGACGGCGTGCGGGTGCGCGGCATCACTGTGAGCGAAAACTGAAGGAAACGCAGCCCCCAGTAGTGCCGGCCTTCAGCCGGCACTGCGCGCAGGTATCAGTCGATGAATGTGACGTGAGCGGCGCCGGCTGAAGCACGCCGCGACTTCGGCAACATGCCGGGTTTTATTTTGCCTTCGCGCCGGGGGCGGGTTGCCTGCGGTGAATGGCGCACTACCACGACACCATCGCCGCCCTGGCGACCCCCACCGGCACGTCCGCGCTGGCCGTCCTGCGCATCAGCGGACCTGATACGTCGCGGCTGGCGCAGGAACTGGCCGGGGCCGCTCCCCCGCCCCGCCAGGCCGAACGCGCGGACTACCGCGACCGCGCGGGCGCGCTGGTGGACGATGTGCTCGTGACTTTTTTTCGCGGGCCGGCCTCCTACACCGGCGAGGACGTCCTGGAAATTTCCTGCCACGGCAATCCCTTCATCGCGCAGCGGATCCTGGAGGATCTTCTTGCCCGCGGCTGCCGCGCCGCCCTGCCCGGTGAGTTCACCCAGCGCGCCTTTCTCAACGGCCGCATGGATTTAAGCCAGGCCGAGGCCGTCATGGATCTGATCCATGCCCGCAGTGAACGCGCCCTGACCGCGGCCAACCAGCAGTTGCGCGGATCCCTTGGCCGGTACTTGGGTGAACTGACTGAAGGTTTGCTGGCGGTGCTGGCGCGGATCGAAGCCTATATCGATTTCCCTGAGGAAGACCTGCCGGCCGAGGACCAAAGGCAGCTTCTGGCCGACATGCAGGGCCTGATTGCAAAAACCAAGCGCCTGCTCGCCACCAGCCACTACGGAGATGTGCTGCGCGACGGCATGAAAACTGTTATTTTGGGTCTACCAAATTCAGGCAAGAGCTTGTTACTCAATCGCTTGCTTGGAAAAGATCGGGCCTTGGTCAGTGCAGAACCCGGCACGACGCGCGATTATCTGGAGGAAAGGATTATCATCGGACCTCACAGTCTGCGACTTATCGATACCGCCGGTATCAATCCGCAGCCGGCGCCCTTGGAGAAACTGGGCATGGAAAAGACCATGGAGCGCGTCCAGGAGGCAGACCTGATTCTACTGGTGATCGATTCTGCTCAACCCGCCCCGCAATTTCCCGAAAACCTCATCTCATATTTGGCCCAGACCAGAACTCTGGTCGTGGGCAACAAGAACGACCTGTCCCCTCACGGTAATCTGGCCGAGGTTTACGCCGGCTATGAATTGGTCAAAATTTCAGCCCTGACGGGTGATGGCTTGGATCAATTGCAGGCGGCGATAGTGCGGAGAGCGGAATCCTTCTCGGTCCTGCTTGGAGCGGATATCATCGCCATCAATGCCCGGCATGCGGATGCTCTCGGGCGTGCTCAAACCTGCCTTGAGGCGTCGGTGGAAAAATTGCGTACCCATGACGCCAGCGAGTTGGTTGCCAGTGAACTCCGGGGAGCGTTGGACGCCTTTGGGGAGATCGGCGGCAAGATCGATAATGAGCGGATGCTGGACATGTTATTTGCCACCTTTTGCATTGGCAAGTAATTGCATTATATAGTCTTAAATGATTTTTAACCAAAAACCATTCGATGTGATTGTGTGCGGCGCCGGCCATGCCGGCGTGGAGGCCGCGCTCGCCGCTTCGCGGATGGGAGCCACTACCCTACTCCTCACCGGCAACATCGATACGATCGCTCAAATGAGCTGCAACCCGGCCATTGGCGGCCAGGCCAAAGGACAGATTGTCCGGGAAATCGATGCGCTCGGCGGCGAGATGGCGATCAACACTGATCTCACCGGGATTCAATTCCGACTGCTCAACGAATCCAAGGGCCCGGCCGTGCAATCACCCCGGGCGCAGTGCGACAAGAAAGCCTACCAGTTCCGCCTCAAGCACACGCTTGAACTACAGAATAACCTCCAGATCTTTCAAGCCACTGTCACCGGCCTGGTCTTTCAAGGTGACCGCGTGACTGGCGTGAAGACGAACCTTGATATTGAATTTGCCGGGAAGACCGTGGTCGTAACGACCGGAACCTTCCTGCGCGGACTGATGCATATTGGACAGAATAAGAACGAAGGCGGTCGTTTGGGTGATTTTAGTGCCAAGACACTTTCGGCCAGTTTTCTGGAAGCCGGCATCGAATTGCAGCGTCTGAAGACTGGCACGCCACCACGGTTGCTTGGACGCAGCTTGGATTTCAGCAAAATGCAGGAGCAGAAAGGCGACCCCGAACCCACGCTCTTTGCATTTCACGACACGCGCGATCCGGAAGATATGTTCCACGTGGAACACACCGGCGAGCAACGGTTGGGTTGGACCCCTGGACAGGCCCAGATTTCATGCTGGATGACGCATACGACGGCCGAAACCGCCCGAATTGTCCGCGAAAACCTGCATAAATCCGCCATGTACAGCGGCGAGATTGCCGGGGTAGGCCCACGGTATTGTCCGAGCATTGAGGACAAATTTGTCCGCTTCGCCGACAAACCCCGGCATCTGCTCTTTTTGGAGCCCGAGGGCCGGTCAACCAACGAATACTATGTGAACGGACTTTCCACGAGTCTGCCGTTCGATGTTCAACTGGACATGGTGCACAGTGTCCCTGGTTTGGAACAGGCGACCTTGTTGCGGCCAGCCTACGCGGTCGAATACGATTTCTCACCGCCGACCCAGCTTTACCCGACCTTGGAATCCAAGCGGGTCGAAAATCTGTTTTTCGCCGGACAGATCAACGGCACCTCGGGCTACGAGGAAGCTGCCTGCCAAGGTCTGGTCGCGGGCGTCAATGCGGTCTGCAAGGGCAGGGGAGAGCCTCCCCTGATTGTAGAGCGCCACGAGGGCTATATTGGTGTGCTGATCGATGACCTGGTGACCAAGGGCACCAGCGAACCTTATCGCATGTTTACCAGCCGCGCCGAACACCGTTTGCTCTTCAATCATGGAAGCGCCGAGTTGCGACTGCTGCACCACGCTGCATCACATAAACTGCTTTCCAATAGCAGAATAGACCGGATTAAACATAAGCAGGGCAGGGTGCTGCATTGGGTTGAAACTTTGGAAAAACAACGCGTGGCCGGGAAGACCTGGGGCGATCATTTGCGCCGCGGCGAAATCCCTGAACCTCTTCCGGATGAGTTCACCAAAGAGACTGTCTGCATCCGCGAAGAAGCCCTTTATCGCATCCGCTACCAAGGCTATTTGCAGCGCGAGCAGCGTCAGATCGAAAAACTGAGCCACATTGAGAAAATCAGGATTCCAGAATCACTCGACTACTTGGCTATCAAAGGCTTGCGAAAAGAAAGCGCGCTCAAATTAGCAGAATTCAAACCCTACACCCTGGGTCAGGCCAGCCGTATCAGTGGGGTTAACCCTGCGGATATCAGTGTGTTAATGGTAATTATTGAAACCCAAAGGCGAGCCACCTGAGCTATTGAATATATGCCACTCGCCAAGGCGCAAGCCCTCCATGCCGCCCGCTCTGCGGAACTCGACGCCCAATTGGCGAAGCTCTGGCCGGCCTGGCCCAAGACCATCACGCTCGAAATCGGCTGCGGCCACGGGCACTTTTTGACGGCCTATGCCCAGGCCCACCCCAAGGAGCATTGCCTGGGCATTGATATACTAGGGGACCGCATCAAACGGGCGCAGAAAAAGGCCCACCGCGCGGGCCTCGCAAATCTCGCCTTCGTGCAAGCCGAAGCCCACCTGTTGCTGGAAGTGCTCCCAAGCACGGTCAGGTTTGCGCGCATATACGTCCTTTTCCCGGACCCTTGGCCCAAGCGCCGTCATCATAAACACCGGCTCCTGCAGGTGGAATTTCTGGACCTGCTGGCAAAAAGGGCAGGGAAGGGGGCCCACCTGTTTTTTCGGACCGACTACGAACCGTATTTTCAGGACGCCGCCGCCACCCTGAGAGACCATGCCGCCTGGCAACTGTCCGACGAGGCCTGGCCCTTCGAATTTGAGACGGTTTTTCAGAGTCGGGCCGAAGTTCATCACTCCTGCATCGCCCGGGTGCGCACCCGGCACCCCGACGACTGATCAAACGGCCGTTTCACCCATCCGGAGCAAATCCCCGGATCGAAAATGATTTACTCCGTTTCAGAGGTTGACGGAGCGCAACGCGTTTGACTACGTCACACCTTTCAAACCCTTCCTTCCTGTCCAGCGCACCATGTCACGGGTCAAAAAACTCGCCCAATTTTTATTGCTCCTCACCGCCTTGTGCCTGCCGGCCTACGCCAGCAGCGAAGGTTCGGGCGTACCGGCCAGCGCGGCGAAGCTGATCGATCTGGGCCACGGTTGGACCATCACCAACAGCATGATAACCGGCTGGGCGGTATCGGCCTTGCTGGTGATTCTGGTTCTGCGCCTCGTCGGGAAGCCCCAAATTCTGCCCACCAAGGGCCAGGCGGTCATGGAATCATTGATCGAGGGCCTGAAGGAACTGTTCGAACCCATCGTCGGCAAAAAGGCATTCCCGCTGGCGTTCCCCCTGCTCGTCACCTTTTTCATTTTCATTCTCTTCCATAATTGGATGGGGCTGATTCCCGGGGTCGGCACGATCGGCTGGGGCCAGGAGGTTGACGGCGCCTTCCACATGACGCGGCCGTTCATCCGTCCGCACAATTCCGATTTCAACGGCACGATCGCCCTCGCCCTGATCTCCTTCGGCGCCTGGGCCATCATCGTCTTCAAGATCGCCGGACCCAAGATGATCCTCTGGGACCTCTTCGGCAACAAGGCGGAGAAAAACGAAACCCCCGGCTGGCTCTATCCGATCCTCGCCATTGTTTTCATCCTCGTCGGCTTCATCGAGGTGTTCTCCATCGGCATCCGCCCCTTTACCCTTTCGGTCCGTCTCTTTGGCAACGTCTTCGGCGGCGAAAACCTGCTCCACGGCACCGGCTTCTTCTTTGTCTTCTACTTCATGGAACTCCTCGTGGGGCTCATTCAGGCCCTCGTGTTCACTTTGCTGAGCGCCGTTTATATCGGGCTCATCTGCAACCACGGCGACGACCACGCCCACGACGACAAGCACGCCGCCGAAACCTCCCACTAAAATTTCCCGTCGGGAGCGTGCCAAGCGTGCGCACGACGGATCTCCAACAACATAAAACACCACCATCATGATCACCCTCATCGCTGAACTCCA
>CAZFHG010000088.1:12827-14309 GCA_964518665.1 uncultured Opitutaceae bacterium
TACAAGTTCGGCATCAAGCCGACCATCGCCACGATGGAGGAACGCAACCGCAAGATCGGCGAGGGCCTCAAGCACGCCGAGGAGATGCAGGCCAAGCTCGCCGCCGCCCAGCAGGAGAGCGCCGCGATCATCAAGCAGTCCTCCGTCGAGGCCGCGCGTCTCGTCGAGGAGGCCCGCAAGACCGCCAAGGAATATCTCGACCGTCAGACCCAGGAAGCCTCCCAGAAAGCGAACGACATGCTCGTGAAGGCGCAGCACGCCATCGAACTCGAGCAGCGCAAGATGCTCGCCGAGGCCCGCGCCGAGATCGCCCGCCTCGTCGTCGTCACCGCCGAGCGCGTCCTCGCCAAGAAACTTTCCGACGCCGACCGCGCCGCCTACAACGAGGCTGCCGCCAAGGAGCTCACGGTCGTCTGACCCGCCCCGACATGGCCGCCGCCCACCACAAGCAAGCGCAACAACTCGCCCGTCAGCTTTTCAAGCTGAGCGTCGTCAACGGCGTCGTTTCCGCCGGGCAGGTCGCGGGTGTGCTCGCCTATCTGGAGAAGCACACCCCCGCCAATCCGCTCCTCGTACTGCGCGCCTATCAGCGTTACGTCACCGTCGAGCTGGCCAAGAGCCACGCCCGCGTGGAACACGCCGGCCCGGTGGCCGACAGCATCCTCCGGCAACTGGAAGGCGCCCTGTCGCAGAAATACAAGCGGACCGTCACCGCCAGCGCGCACCACGACGCGCGTCTCATCGCCGGCTTGCGCGTCCGCATTGGCGACGACGTCTACGAATCCTCCATCGCCGGCCAGCTGGCGAACCTCTCCACTGTTTAATCCTTTCAAAACCCAACCCTGTCCGCCCGCGCCATGAGCACCGTCCTCGAACAAATCGAACAACAGATCGCCAAGCTTTCCAACAAGGCGGTCAAGAAAAACACCGGCACCATCCGCACCGTTGCCGACGGCGTCGCCAAGATCGACGGCCTGTCCGACGTGATGTACAACGAGATGGTCCAGTTCCCCGGTGGCGCCATCGGCATCGCGCTCAACCTTGAACAGGACGAAGTGGGCTGCGTCGTCCTCGGTGACGTTTCCCTGCTGAAGGAAGGCGACGAAGTCTTCACCACCGGCCGCCTGCTGTCCGTGCCCGTCGGCAAGGTTCTGCTCGGCCGCGCGGTTGACGCCCTCGGCAATCCCGTCGACGGCAAGGGCCCCATCGAGGCGAAGGAATTCAATCCCGTCGAAAAGATCGCGCCCGGCATCATCGTCCGCAAATCCGTCTCCCAGCCGCTCTTCACCGGCATCATGGCCATTGATTCCATGATCCCGATCGGCCGCGGCCAGCGCGAGCTGATCATCGGCGACCGCGGCACGGGCAAGACGGCCATCGCGATCGACACGATCCTGAACCAGAAGGGTCAGGACATGATCTGCATCTACGTCGCCATCGGGCAGAAGGCCTCGACGGTGGCGCAGGTGTACGAGCGGCTCA
>CAZFHG010000089.1:0-14010 GCA_964518665.1 uncultured Opitutaceae bacterium
GGTGGATCTCCTTGAGCAGCCCCTCCTTCTCGTGCAGGGACTCCCGCAGCACGGCCTCGGCATTATGCCGAGCGGTGACATCGGACCCCAGGTTGAGCGTCGCCGGCCGCCCCTCCCACTCGATGCGGACACTGGTGACCTGCAGCCAGGGTCCGTTGCCGCCCGGCAGGGCCACCTGGTATTCGTCACTGGTTTCAGCCAATTCGCCACTCAGCAATTGGTCGCGCCGCCTCATGGCCTCGGTCTGCGCCCCGGTCGGCAGAAAATCGAAAATCGAACGGCCAATGAGATGCGCCGCATCGAACCCCGTGAGCAGCGTCGCCGCCTTGTTGACAAACATCACCCGGTTGTCCTGCACCACGAAGATCACCTCGTGGGCATTTTCCACCAGCAGCCGGTATTTTTCCTCGCTCGCATAGAGGGCATGGGTCTGCCGCCTGAGCCGGCGGTTGATCTGCCGTTGCCAGGCAAACAGCAGCACCAAAATCAGCAGAACGCCGGCCGCCGGCAGGAAATAGGGCCGCAGGTCGAGCAGGCTGATGGGATGCGGCTCGATGGGGCCGATCCATTTCGCATACAGGCGGTCGAAGGTGCCGTTGTGCCGCACGATCGCCAGCGCCTCGTTGATGCGCTCGAGCGTCTCCCGGTCACCGCGACGGACCGCAATGTGGAAATAGTGAATGATGTCGTCCACAAATTCCCGCCGCAGGCCCATTTCGTCGGGCTGTTCGAACTTCAACGGCCGCATCAGCAGGGCGAAGTCGCATTCACCCTGTTTGACCGCCTGCAACATCTCCGCCCAGGAGGAGTACTGCACCACGCGGGCCCCCCAGCCTTGATTCCTGACGGCATTGCTGTGGACGAAGGTGCCGGACAGCGTGCCCATCGTCTTCCCCGCGAAATCGGCGGTGCGCCGGATCCGCGGGCGGTCCGGACGGGTGTAGGTGATGCCATGGACGAAGGCGTGGGTGATGGAAAAATCCATGGTCTCCCGACGTTTTTCGCTGATCGTCACATTGGCCAGGGCATCGATCCGGCCGGCTTCGAACTCCTGGAGGACGAACGACCATGAGCTGGGCACGATCGTGAAACTCACGACGCCGGTCTGCTCCATTGCCCGCAGCAGCTCGGCCGCGAATCCGTCGGAAACCCCCGCCTCGTTGACGAAGGAGAGCGGAGGGGAATTGATCTCCACCCCGATGCTGATTTTCGGCGACGATCCGGCCAGCGCCGGAGCGGCGGTCATCAGCAGGACGGCGAGCAGCTTTTGTCTTAGGCCGCTCATGGGGGAGATTCCGTCGGGCGGTCCCTGGTCGCGTCACCGTGGATCACGCCGGGAGGAAGCGAGGCGCCCGGCTGGGATGCGAGAGTCGCGACCGCCGGGTCAAACGGACTCCGGCTGCTGCTGCGCACGGGATTGAAAATCAGAATGAAAGTCGCGCCCGGCCCGGGTCCGATGATCAGCCGGCCCTGCAATTGCCGCGTGAGATCTGACACCAGACGGAGCCCGAGCGAATCAGTCTTCGCCAGGTCGAAATCCGCCGGCAAGCCCGCACCGTTGTCACTGATGCACAGTTTGAGTTCACCGCCCGGCTCGGCGGACAGGCTGATCCGCACTTCACCGACGCCCTTGGCGGCGAAGGCATGCTTGAGACTGTTGATGGTCAGCTCATTGACGATGAGGCCGCAGGGGATGGCCTGGTCCATCTCGACCTGAACCTGGGCAAGATCCAGGACGAGATGCACCCGGCCCGGATCGGTATTGTGGGCGCGGAACAACTGATTGGTGAGTTGCCGGAGATAAACCGAGAGGTTCACCGCGGCATAATTGCCGGAGCGGTAAAGCGTCTCATGCAGCAGCGCCATTGACCGGATGCGGTCCTGCATTTCGCGCAGCACGACCTTCGTGCCGGGTTCACGGATATGCCCCGCTTCCAGTCGCAGCAGGCTGGTGATGACCTGTAGGTTGTTTTTGACCCGGTGGTGCACCTCCTTCAGCAGCGCCTCCTTGTCCCGCACGGTGGCGCGCAGGGCCTCCTCCGCCAGCTTGCGGGCGGTGACATCCCAGACCGTGGAAATCATGAGTGACCGCCCCGGCACCGGCGTGTTCTGCGCATTGACGTAGGTGGTCGCCTCGCCCCGGCGCGAGATCGGCACGTCCTCCCAGCGCATCCGCTCAATGTCACCGCTGGCGCAGTCCTCAAGAATGCGCCGCCGCATTTCCTCGCGGACCGCCGGATCCTGGTACGCTTTCGTCCAAAAAGAATCCGGCCTGGCCAGCGCCTCCCGCGTGGTGCGGTAGAGCGCCGGAAACTGGTCATTCATGTATTCAAACTTCACGGTGGGATCGACCGAGTTGACCGCGACTCCCAGCGGCAGGTGATCCATGACCGCCTTGATGTAGGCCTCGCTCTCACGGAGCCGCTCCTCCGCCAGCTTGCGCTCGTGGATGTCCACATGCGTGCCTGAGATACGAATCATCCGCCCGCTGGCATCGAACACCGCCTGTGCGTGCGAGGAGATCCATCGGTAGGATCCGTCCTTGCACCGGAAACGGTGCTCCGCCTCGTAGAACGGCTTGCGGCCGGCCAGGTGCTCGGCCATCGCCAGCCGGCCGATCGGTACGTCCTCCGGATGGATGAGGGCAGTCCACGTCTCCCGGTCATGGGGAATGTCGTCCGGGCCGTAGCCCAGCATTTCCTTGCTGCGGTTGGAATAAAAGCACTCCCCGGTAAGATAATTGACCTCCCAAACGCCTGCGGCACTGCCCTGCACGGCATGACGCCAGCGATCCTCGCTGTTCTTGAGCCGCTCCTCCGCCTGCTTGCGCGCGGTGAGATTTTCATGCGCGATGACCACGCGCACCGCGCCCTGGCCCGCGAACCGGGTGGCGCGGGCGATGAACCAGCGGTGTTCGTCTGGTGAATCGCAGGGATATTCCAGCTCCACGGCGGTCATGCGGCCTTCCAGCACCTCGCGCAGCCGGGCGCTGAATTCTGCCGCCGAACCGGCCGCAAAGCCGGTGACCCGCTCGCAGACCTCCAGGTAGTTCATGCCCACTCCGGTGAATCCCGGAGCCGCCCCATTGGCGGCACCGAACTCGCGCCACGCGCGGTTGACCGCGATGATGACGCCGGACGCATCCACGACACAGATGTGCTCCTGCAGGGCGTCCAGCGTGGATTGCGCCAGCTCCTGCTCCACTTGCAGCCGCTGCTCGGCGCTGCGCAGGTCCTCCACCATGCTGAGCAGGGATTGACGCGTGCGGCTGGCCTCGGCCAGCAACTGCGTGGTCTCGACCGCGGCCGCCGCGGCCTTCTGCTCCAACAGGCGCTGCTCGGTGATGTCCTCATACATCCCCAAGAGGCCGATGACCGTGCCCGTCGAATCCAACAGCGGCACCTTGCTCGTGCGCACCCAGATCAGGTCACCAGCCGGATCGCCCACGGCCTCGATGTAGTTGAGCTTGGGCTGCCGGGTCGCCATGATCTCAAGATCGTCCCTGCGGTAGTTATCGGCCAGGGGCTTCCAGGCCATGGCGTAGTCATCCTTGCCGACCATCTCGGCCGGATGCCGGAAGCCGGCATCGCGGGCAAAGACGGTGTTGCAGCCTTGGTAACGCAGGTCCGCCCCCTTCCAGAAGATCCGCTGCGGGATCGAATCGATGATCAGCTGCAGCATGCCGCGCGAACGTTGCAACTCCTGGTTGGCGAACCGCAGGTCATTCTGCTGCCGCACCGCGGATTCCTCGGAGCTCCTGCGGGTGGTGATGTCCGTGGATACGCCGCAAATCCCGCAGATCCGCCTCGACGGACCTTCGCCCTCGTGAATCGGGGCCTTGAATTCCAGATAATGGCGCCGGCTGCCGTCCGACTGCACCACTTCGACCTCCTCGTTGCTCTCCACTCCCTCCTCCATCACGCGGCGATCGATGGCCTGCAGCCGGGCCACGGTCTCGGGCGGAAAGAAATGGCTGTCGTCCTTGCCGTGCAATTCCTCCGCGGTGCAATTGAACAGATCCAGGGTGATCTGGTTGGCGTAAATGTACCGGCCCTGCCGGTCCTTCATGTACACATAGGTGGCCATCCGGTCCAGCGCCGACGCGAGTCGCCCGCGCTCCAACCGGGCGCTTTCCGCCGCCTGCTGGAGCCGCTTGTACTCGGTAATATCCTGATAGGTTCCCTGCGCCCCGGCAATCAGGCCGGTGTCGTCCCGGACCGGCTCACCGATCGTGCGCACCCAGACCCGGTGGCCCCGGGCGGTGATGATTTCCACTTCCTCGTCGTAGGGCACGCCGTCGCGGGTGCAGGATGCAAACCGGGAGGTCATCCGCTCGCGCCACTCTGGGGCATAATGCCCCAGGGCCTCGTCCACGCTGGGCCTGGATCCCGGCGGGAGGTCATGCATCGCCGCGAGTTCGTCGGTCCAAGTCTGCCGCGACTGGCTCAGATCAAGCTTCCAACCGCCGAGGCGCCCGATTTTGCAGACCATGCGCAGCATGGCCGTGGCGTCGCGCAGTTCCGCCTTGGCGCGCAGTTGCCGCAATTGGCGGCCCAGCAGCAGGGCCACGGACATCGTCGCCAACGGATGAATCAGGATCACCGGCAGCCCAATGCTGGCGACCACTTCCGCACCGGTCCTCCAGCCCAGGGTGAACATCAGTACGAGCATCACGATGTGCACCAGCAGCCCCAGGCCGTAGAGTTCGCGCCAGCCCAGATCGGCCAGCTGTTCACGCCGCCGATGCCGCCAGGCCAGGCCAATGGTGGCGGAGGACAGGATTACAGCCACACCCGTCCAGACGGCGGTGCCGCCCTCACTGAGACGGACGACCACGGTCAGCAACACCGCGACCAGCGTTGGGATAAAGCCGAAGTACAATCCGGCCACGGCCAGCAGGACTGACCGGGTGTCGAACACGATGCCGGGCACCAACTGGAACGGCACCAGCATGATCCCGACCCCCAGCGCACCCAGTAGGAATCCAAGGACCACCTGCTGCCATGGATTCTGCAACTGGACGTACCGGGTGGTCGCGAGTTCAAAGACCAGCACGAGGGCCAGCAGCAGGCCGGCGTTTTGCAACAGGGCGATGAAGATGGCGGCGTTCATCCGGATTCAATCAGGTCAGGCCGGTCCGCCCGGCGTGTCCGGTTTCTTTTCCACCTCAACACTGGTGTAGCGGGACGGCTGTCCGGCCCGGACGAGCAAGGCGTTTACCTCCCGCTTCAATTCCATGATCCGCGTCTCGCGTCCGATCGTCACCGCCTGCCAGCGCTGCAGTTCCTCCAGTTGCTGCTGCTGCCTCGCCTCCGCCTCCTTGCGCGCCGCAATATCGGTGATGATGGTCAGGATGATGCGCTTTTTCGTGGCGGGATCCCGGTAAAACCGGCTGGTCAACTCCGCCCACTGCACGCGGCCATCCGGGTGGAGATAGCGCTTTTCGACCGTGTAACTGCCCACCTCGTCCCGGTGGAATTTTTCCGCCGCCGCCCGCTGGCGGGCATAGTCCGCGGGATGCGAGACCCGGGCGAACACGCCCGGCACGTTCGAGTCCGCGATCGGTACGCCGGTGATCCGGGCATGCTCGGCGTTCACGAGGACAATCCCCTCCTCGGACGTGAGTGAGATGCCGACCGGGGCGTGGTCGAAGACCGTGCGAAAGCGCTCCTCGCTGGTTTGCAGCGCCAGTTCGACGTTCCGGCGCTGGAACTCCCGCTCGATATTTTCCAGCCCGAAACCCACATCCATCGCCGCCTCTTCCAGGAGGGCGATCTCCTGTTGGCCAAAAAAGCCCCTTTCGGTGGCGTACACGTTTAGCACCCACTGACATTCCTTGCCCTGCAGCACCGGCAGCGCAACCGAGCTGAGAAAGCCGCTGTGGCTCGCCGCTTCTCTCCAGACTCTCATGTGCGCATCATCCAGGATATCATTGCACACCACGGTGCGCTTTTCGCGGATGGCCGTGCCGGTCGGCCCCCGCCCCTCGGGCCGGGCATCCGCATAGATGTGGATGCCTTTGAGGTAACCGGCGGTATCGCCCCGTTCGGCGACCACCCGCACTTCCGATGTCGCCGGGTCGTGCCAGCCGATCCACGCCATCTGGAACCGGCCGTGCTCCACCAGCACCCGGCAGATTTCCCTAAGCAGTTCGCCCTGCTCGCGGGCATGGACGATGGCCTGGTTGACCTGGCTGAGCGCGGCATAGAGGTGGTTGAAGCGTTCCATCTCCCGCTCGTGCGCGAGTCGCTCACTGATGTCGCGATAGATGCCCAGGATGAGCTGCCTCCCGCCATCCTCCACCGCTCGGCCGCTGACCTCCACCGGGAAAGTGGTGCCGTCCTTCCGTCGGTGCGTCGTCTGGAAGCTGATGCCTTCGGGCGAGAGGAAGCCCTGCATTTGCCCGGCCAGTTCGGCCTGGTTCGGCGTATCCCTCAATCCGCCGGGTGGCAGGGCGCAGAATTCCTCCAGCGTATAACCATAGGCTTTGAACGCGCGTTCGCTGGCCTCGACGATCCGGCCGGTTTCATCGAGCAGGAAGATGATGTCGTTGGCGTGGCGCATCACGAGCGACAGCCGCTCGGCTGCGGTCTTCCTCGCCTGCTCGGCGGCGAGCAGGCGCTGCAGGTGCGCCGTGTGCCGCTGCCGCCAGACTGATATGGTCGCCAGGCCGATTACGACGAGCACGAACAACATGAGCAATCCGGACTGCAAGAACTCGCGCCGCATGGCTGCATAGGCCTCGTGTTGGTCGATCTTCGCCAGCAGATACCAGGTCGTGGACGGAACGGATCGGATGGCGGTGAGCACGGGTTCACCCCGGTAATCCAGGCCTTCCCGGACACCGGGCTGCCCGCGCGCCGCCATTGCCGCGGGGAGGAGTGGCTCGGCCACTGAATGCTTCAGGCCCGGGGCATCACCCGGCCGGTGCCGCAATTCATTCAGGAAAACCACGGATTCACCTTCGCGTCGGACCAGCACGATTTCCGCGGTGGCACTCGGCACCGGCCACTTTTGCAGCATGGGGAAAAGCGCCTGCCCGGCATCCAGCCAGAGCACGATAACGCCGAAGACCCCATTCGTCTCCTTCACCGCCATCCCCGCCGTTTCCGGGCCGAGAAGCAACGGCGCCACGATGCTGACCTGCATGGTGCTTTTGCCGGGAACCCGTTGCAGCTCGCTCATGTGGACCGTGGGTTCCTGCAGGGCTCGGGCGAGCAGGTCCCCGGGTAGGAGTGACTCCATGAGACCGTGATCCGGCACGGTCAGCCGCAGGGTACCGGCGGCATCAAAGACCATGACCGAGGCATACCGATCGCCGCCCCGGATGGGTTCGAGCCAGTCCTTTACCCTGGCCCGCGCCGCCGCGTCTTCGGGCGACGCCAGCATGGCCGCCACATCCCGAACCACCGCCGGTGTACGCTGCAGAAAGAGGCCTTCGCCCAGCCGTTCCTGCCGCCATTGCACCAACTGGGCGACCTTGAGGTCCGCCACGGCATCCAACTCGCGCCAGGTGGACTCGCGGGTGGACTGCTGCGCATTCCTGACATAAAAATAGGCGGCACTTACAATAATCCCCACCGTCAATGCGGCTATGATCAGCAGCCACCGGCGAAAAATGCGATCCCGAGAGGTTTGGTCATGGGGCATTTGCCCAAGGGCGAACATGCCGGCAAAGGGTCCGCTGAGGAGCAGGCTGATGGAGAGCAGTAAAAAAGCCAGGGCGGTGGGCAGGGCCATCGGGACCTGGCGGCCATTATAATCCAACGGGAGGCCGACGGTGTAACCCATCACTACCAGGGTTCCGATCAGGCAGACAACCGTGGCGACCAGATGGTCCAGCCAGCGCAGCGAATCGCGCAACCAGTAGCGGGTCAGCATCAATCCCGCAATCAGCAGGAACGTCACAATCGTCAGGTTCGCCATCCGGCCGACGGGGATGATCCCCACCTGGTAGGTCGAGGCGGCGAACCAACTGTCCCAAGGCAGGGCATAGCTCTGCCAGACGCGGCCCGTTTCCGATATTGCCACGAGCAGGGTGAAGAAGGCGGCCGCCCCTCCAGCCCACCGCAGGGTCCGGTGCTGGGGCCAGGCCAGACTCAAGGCGTGCCCCGTTCCCAGCAGACTCATCAATAGGGCGGTGACGGGTGCCATCGGGACAAAATTGGATCCGAAGGCTGCCAATTCCCATCGCTGCAGCGCCCAGGCCACCAGCGAAAACAGCCCGAGAACCGCGGCGCCGAGCGACGCGGTGAGTGTGAAAAGCTTGGTCCGGGGTCCTTTCATGGCCGGTTTCTGCAGCGGGTTTGAGCGCCCCTCCTTGCGAATGCGCGGTACTGCCTCATGGGGATGTCCTGTTGCTATCAGCCGAAGGGCGAAGCGGAAGGGATACCACCCGTTGCAGGTCCTCGATTTTGATCGGTTTGGAGATATATTCGTCCATCCCGGCGTTCAGACAGGTCGCGCGGTCACCCTCCATCGCATTGGCCGTCATGGCCACGACCACCGGCTGCGGGGTGTTGAGCTGGCGGATCCGGCGGGTTGCCTCCAAGCCATCAACCTCGGGCATCTGCACGTCCATGAGGACGAGATCGTAGCTGCGATCGCGGCAGGCCGCCATCGCCTCGGCGCCGTTGACCACGGCTTCCGCCTCGTAACCCATGCGGCTGAGCATCGCGAGGGCGACCTTGCGGTTCACGGGATTGTCCTCCGCCACCAGAATCCGCCGGGGATGATGTTGCGCAGTGGCGCGCAACTCGTCAGTGGCCGGGGTGGACATCCGCGGGATGCGCATGGCGGGGGCAAGCGCACAGGCGCGGGCCGCCGCCTCGAGCAGTTGCTGCTGTCGGAGCGGCTTGGAAAGAGCAGCGGCGAGTCGGGCGCCCGCGCTGCGCGGATCGCTGGGTTGGTAACCGCCCGAGGACACCATCACGACCGGCACGGGCGGAACGATGGCCCGCTCCTTTTCCATGTCCCGGACCTTGAGGATGAAATCCAGCCCGTCCATGCCGGGCATAAGCATGTCGGTGACGATGAGATCCGGCCAGGCATGCGTCTTGAGCCAGGCAAGCGCATCAGGACCCGAGGCCAGCTCAACCGTGATGCAGCGCACGAGGCGCAATTGCGCGGCGAAAATTCGGCGGTTGGTGGCGTTGTCGTCCACGATGAGCACGCTGCGTCCGCTGAGATCCGCGGGCAGATTTGCCAGGTCAACCGGCTCGATCGCCGGCGCCGGCTGCACGGCGAGGTCGAAGAAGAACACCGAGCCCCGGCCCGGTTCGGACTCCACCCCGATCGTGCCCCCCATGAGCCCGACCAGCCGCTGACTGATGGCGAGGCCGAGACCGCTGCCGCCATAGACCCGGGTGGTCGAGGAATCCACCTGGGTGAAGGATTTGAAGAGCCGGGGCAGTTTCTCCGTCGGGATGCCGATGCCGGTGTCGCGCACACGGAAATACAGCCGCTGCAGACCGCCGGGCGCCGGCGTGGCCCGCACCTCGGTCACCACCTCGCCCTTTTCCGTGAACTTCACCGCGTTGCCGACCAGATTGGTGATGACCTGCCGCAACCGCACGGCATCGCCGATGATCGCCGCGGGGACGGTGCTTTCGATCTCGGCGGCGAGGTCGAGGTGCTTCTCCCGGGCCCGGGGGGCCAGCATCTCCAGGGTTTCCTCGATGCAGCGGCGCAAGTCGAAGGGGACCTGCTCCAGTTCCATGTTGCCTGACTCGATCTTGGAAAAATCGAGCACGTCATTGATCAGGGTCAGCAGCGTCTCCCCGCTGGAACGGATGGTGTCGATGTAGTCCGCCTGCTCCTCGGTCAGCGGCGCAGTCTCGCGGAGGAGACTGGCCATGCCGATGACCCCGTTCATGGGCGTGCGGATCTCATGGCTCATCGTGGCCAGGAAGGTGGCCTTGGCCTCCACCGCCGCCCGGGCCTCGACCAGCGCGGCATCGAGCGCGCGGTTTTTTTCCGCCAGCGCCAGGCGCGCCGCCTCAAGCTCGGTTTCCTTCACTTTCAAGTCGGTGATGTCCACCAGCGCATTGAGTTCCTGGACCTCATTGGTCGCAGGGTCGCGGTAATAGTAGCGGTTGAGCCGGACCCAGTTGGGCCGGCCATGCTGAAGCAGGTATCGTTTCTCCAGCGTGAAGCGGTCGATTTCACCAGCCTCGACCCGACGCACCAGTTCCTGTTGCCGTGCCAGATCCTCCGGGTGGGTCTGTGTGACAAACGCACCCGGCTCGCTGGAGTCCTCCGCACTGACGCCGGTCAGCCGCACATGCTCCGCGTTCACGATGCGTGTCTCATCGTGCCCTGATATGTTCCAGGAGAGCCCGACCGGCAGGGACTCGAACAAAAAGTGAAACTTGGTCTCACGCCGGCTCAACTCCTCATGGGCCGCCTTCAATCTGGCCAGACTTTGCTTCAGCGCGGTGACGTCCTGCTTGATGGCGACAAAGTGCGTGATCTTCCCCGCATCATCCGTGATCGGGGTGATGCTCACGGATTCCGTAAAGTGGGACCCGTCCTTGCGCCGGTTCTCAAACTCACCCTGCCAATTGTGTCCGGCCGAGATGGTGCGCCACATGCCCGCGTAGTATTCGGTGGATTGACGCCCCGACTTCAGGATCCGGGGATTTTGCCCGATGACCTCGGCAAAACCATAGCCGGTCACGTGGCAAAAGGCCGGATTGACCCAGACGATGGTGCCGGCGGTGTCAGTGATGACGACGGAGTTGGCCGCCGATTCCAAAGCCACGCTTTGCAGGCGCATCCGTTGCTCGAGCTGTTTGCGCTCCGTGATGTCACGGATGATGGTGGTGAAGAAGCGCCCGTCCTTCGTGTCCCACTGCGCGAGTGACATTTCGATCGGAAACTCACTGCCATCCTTGCGTTGCCCGGCCGCCTCCAGGATGCCCAGTCCGGGTTTCGTCGCATTGGACATCACCCGGTCCATGCGTCGGATGTACTCCTCGTGCAGGCGGGCCGGCACGATCAGGGGCATCAGTTGGCGGCCCCTGACTTCGTCCTCGGTGAATCCGTAAATCCGCGTCGCCCCCTGGTTCCAGCCCACAATGAGTCCCTCCCGGTCGACGGTGATGATCGCATCGTTGGCGGATTCCGTGAGCGCCCGGTAGCGTGCATCAGTCGCGCGCTGCTTCTGTTCGGCCCGGTACTTGAACAGGGCCATCTCGATCACCGTGCGCAGTTCCTCCTCGGCGAAAGGTTTGATGATGTAGCCAAACGGCTGGGCCTCCTTGGCCCGGTCCAGGGTTTCCCGGTTCGCATAGGCGGTGAGGAAAACGACGGGCAGGTCCAGGCGGGCCCGGATCTCGCGGGCTGCGGTGATGCCATCCATCGCCCCGGCCAGATTCACATCCATCAGCACCAGGTCGGGCCGGTGCTGCTCAGCCAGCTTGATCGCTTCCTCGCCATCGCCCGTGTCGGCTACGGCGATGTAACCGAGTTCAGTGAGTTGGACGCAAATATCCCGCGCCACGATGACCTCGTCCTCGACCACCAGGATCCGGTTTGGCGCAACCACGTGGGAATCAGTGCTCATGCGTGGTCATGGCACCAGCCCCGTGTCCGGCGGCTTTGAAGCGGAGGGGTGGGTTCCTGGGGAGATGCTGCCATGGATTTGCAGGATCAGGCGGATAATCCACTCGTCTTGCGTTCAGAAGATGGCACAGGGGCCGGGCCGTCGCTACACAAATATTGCCGATATGCCTGCGTTCCTTGGCGTGAGCCTTCCGCGAATCACGCAGATATCGCGGAGAATATCTCAATCATCAGCGTCCATTCGCGAGATCCGCGGGAAAGTTTGCATTCAGGGCGGCGGGACTGCCGGTGCTTGCACCGCACTGGTGTGCAGCCCAACATCGCCGTCCCTGCCCGCACGGGCGCTCATCATGATTCATGTGCTTTACGCTGAGGACGAAGCGAACATTGCCGAACTCGTCCACAGCTTCCTGCAGATCAACGCTCCGGAATGCCAGCTCGAGGTTGTGCCGGACGGGTCGACCTGCCTGAAACGCATGGCCGCCGGCAGGGTGGACGTCCTCATGGTGGACATGATGCTCCCCGACATCAACGGCCTCCAGATCATCGGTGAACTCGTGGCGCGTGGTGATCCCACCCCCATCATCATGGTCAGCAGCCACGGCCATAACGAACTGGCCGTGCAGGCGCTGCGGGCCGGCGCCGTGGACTGCATCGACAAGACCACCACGCAATTCCTGCAGATCGGCGAGATTGTGCGGCATACGCATGCCCGTCATCTCCGCCGCAAGCAGGTCGCGCGCCTGATTCCTTCCCGGACCATCCCGTGGCACCTGCTTTGCCTCGAAGCCGATCCCGGCCTGGGCACCGTCTGGCGCAATTTTCTGGCGCAAAACGCCCCCAACCTCGACCTCACGACCACGGCCACCCACGAGGAATTCACCCAGTTGCTTCATGGCCCGCGCCAAGTGGATGCCGTGCTGATCGGACCTGATCCCGGCGGTGTGAGTGCGCTCGATATCCTGCGCGAGGTGCGATCGCGGCCGGATATGATTCCCACCGTCGTGGTCACACCCCACGGCGACAGCGACACGGCCATCGCCGCCATCAAGCTCGGCGCGCATGACTACCTGAAACTGACTCCGGGCTATCTGCCGGAACTCGTGATGTCGCTCAATGCCGCCCTGCGCCAATCCGAGCTTGCGACCCTGAACGGCCAGCTCATCGAGCAACTGGAGACCCTCAACCAGTCGCTCGAAACCAAGGTGGAGCACCGCACCCGAGAACTCGTGAGCGAGATTGAGGTCCGCAAGTCGGCGGAGACCCGGCTCGCCTACCTGTCCATGCGCCTCCTGCGCGTGCAGGAGAACGAGCGCCGGACCATCGCGCGCGAATTGCACGACCAGTTCGGCCAGACCCTGACCGGGCTCAAACTGCAGCTCGAAATGATCCGGCGGCACACCAAGGATGCGCAGGCCGAACCGCTGGTCGCCGATGCCCTGACCGCCGTCCAAACCCTGCTCACCGACGTGCGGGCCCTCACCCAGCAACTGCGGCCGCGCGTGCTCGATGACCTTGGCCTGCAGCCGGCGGTCGAGTGGATCGCCAACCAGTTCCGGCAGCAATCCGGCCTGGACATCACGGTGGACGTCTCGCTGCCGCCCGGCCGCCTGCCCGGGGAACTGGAAACTGTGGTCTTTCGTCTGGTGCAGGAAGCCCTGACCAATGTCACCCGCCATTCCGGTTCGACCACCGCCAGCGTGACGGTCGCAGCCGACGCCGAGCAGCTGCAGGTGGAGATCAGCGATCGTGGACGCGGGTTCGATGTCGACGCCGCGCTCGCCCGGCACACCTCCGTCGGGCTTTCCGGCATGGCGGAACGCGTGCAACTGGCCGGCGGCCGGCTTGAGATTGTCTCGCCACCCGGACGCGGCACGCGCCTGCATGCCGCGTTCAACCTCAACACTCCCCCGCCCCAGCTATGACGACCGTTGTCCTCGCAGATGATCATGAACTCGTACGGCGCGGCCTGCGCGGTCTGCTGGAGGCCGAACCGGACTGCCGCATCCTCGCCGAGGCCACCGACGGCCTCGCGGCGGTGCAGGCGGTGGCAAAATTCAAGCCCACCGCGCTCTTCCTCGATCTCAGTCTGCCGCGCCTGCACGGCCTCGAGGTGCTACGGCAGGTCCGCGTGGACAGCCCGCACACCAAGGTCATCATCCTCTCGATGCATGATGACGAACCCTATGTCATCGAGGCGTTGCGGGCCGGAGCGATGGCTTACGTGTTGAAGGGTTCCGACTCATCCGAGATCGCCCGCGCCTTTCACGAGGTGCTGGCCGGCCGCAGGTTCCTCAGCGCCCCGCTGTCCGAATGGGCGATCAATTCCCTCGCCACGCGCACGGCGGACACCACCGACCCGATGCAATCGCTCACTGCCCGCGAACGCGAGGTGCTGCAACTGGCCGCCGCCGGCCTCGGCAACCCGGAGATCGCGGAAAGGCT
>CAZFHG010000090.1:0-13918 GCA_964518665.1 uncultured Opitutaceae bacterium
CTGCAGCCCTACGTTACCTATCTCAAGCCGATCCAGTTCTACCTTGTGACCTCCGCCCTGGTGGCCGTGTTCGTGATGCTGGGCGGCCTCAAGGCATCGGCCGTGGTGGATGCGCTGCAAGCCATTCTCGTCATCGTCATCTCCGTGATGCTGATACCCTTCGGCCTCAGCAAGATTGGCGGACTGCAGGGGCTCCATGAAAAGGTGCCCGAGGCCATGTTCAACCTCTTCGGCGGCGACATTGCCAGCGAGTACACCTGGTACTCCATCGCCTCGCTGCTACTGGTCCAACTCGTCGGCATCACCGGCTCGCAGGCGAGCATGACGATTGCCGGTTCCGCCAAGAACGAACTCGCGGCCCGGCTCGGGGCCGTGACCGGCGGCTTCAGCAAGCGCTTTGTAACGATTTCGTGGGCCTTCTGCGGCCTGATTGCGATCGCCCTCTTCGGTCCGAATCTCGCCGATCCCGACCAAACCTGGGGTCTGCTCACCCGCGCCCTGCTCCCGGTCGGCCTCATCGGCGTGATGATCATCGGCATCCTCGGCGGCAAACTGGCCGTGCTCGGCGCCGGCTCGGTGGTCCTCGCCGGCCTCGTGGTCAAGAACCTCTATGAACCGGTGTTTCCCGGCAAGTCCGAGAAGCACTACATGGTCGTCGCACGCCTGACGGTGCCGGTGATGCTGGGGCTCGGCATCGCGGTCGGCCTGTATCTGAACAGCGTGATCGCGCTGCTGAAGTTCGCCATCGTGCTGCTCGTGATCTGGGGCGTGCCGATCACCATGATCTTCCTGTGGCGGCGGTTGACGGAAACCGCTGTGCGGGTGCAGGTCATCCTGACCCTGGTCTTCATCGCGGTCATCCCGTGGTGCGTTTCCTTTGTGCCGTCACTCGCCCAGTCCGAAGCCCTGACCATCATGACACGCGAGCGGGTGGTGACAGGCAAGGTCCGCGCCACCACCGATGATGTCGCCGCCGGCCTGGCCGCGAAGGCGGGTGAGCAGATCATCAAGACCAAGGTCATCGAACCAGTCTCGGTCTATTTCGAGGAAGGGGTGGCGCGCATTGACCTGCAGGACCTCAATTCACCCAGGACCGGCAAGGGCCTCTTTCGTGCCGAGGTTTACCTGGTTTCACTGATGGGCTTCGATGTGCAGGACTTTTCCCCGGCGCAATTGATGACCACGCGCTATGTGGTCGATGCCCTGCTGCCGATCGCGATCCTTGTCCTCGTCAGCCTGCTGACCCAACCCACGGATCCGAAGCGCCTGGCCCGGTTCTACGTCCGGCTGAAGACCCCGGTGGCAGCGACGCTGGCGGACGACGCCGTCGAAGTGGAAAAGAGCTACGCCAATCCGACCCGCTACGATCACCTGAAGCTTTTCCCTCACACCAACCTCGAGTTCACCAAGTGGGACCGGCAGGATACGATCGGTTTCCTCGGCTGCTGCGCCCTGGTCGGGTTCATCCTGGTGTTCTTCAAGTTCGTGCTGACGGTCGGCGCATAAGCGTTCGAATTGTAGCTACGAAACGCGGCACTCCCTAGTCCTTCGCCTGTTCGATGACCGCGACCTTGCCGTCACGGAAAGTGATGCGGATTCGTTCGTCGATCTGCCCGCGATACACGTCCACCATGGCGGGTTCCCAATAGACGTAGTTCCGCCGCCGCACCGGGTCGTAGGCGATCAGCCGGCGGTAACCGACCATGGCGGTGCCGCGGTAGTCCTCATGATAGCTGTGATAGATCCAGGTCAGGTCGCGGCCCTTGGCGGTGATCCGCTCGCGCCGGTCGTCGGCCGTGCCAAGGGCGATGTAGACCTGGTCCGGAGTGTAGCCGATTTCGACTATGCCCTTCCGGAGACTTTCCTGCGTGGCCGGGTCGGCGGCGGCGAAGACTTCGGCCTTCTCCTTGATGCGGCTGTCAATCGTGCTGCAGCCGGCCAGCAGCAGGGTGGCGAGGAGTAAAATGGGCAGGGCGGTTTTCATGGGGATGATGACGCGCAAAAGGTAAGGATGTTTCCCGGGAATCGCAATTCACGGCTTGGCGGTGGCTTGGGCTCCCGGCAGGCTGGACGGGTATGATCCTGCCCGGTCTGGTCTCTGTCACCTTCCGCCAACTGACACCCGCTGAGATTGTCACACTGGTGCGACGTGCCGGACTGCAGGGGATTGAGTGGGGCGGCGACATCCACGTGCCTCATGGCGACCTGACCCGCGCCCGGGAAGTCCGCGGCCTGACGGAAGCCGCGGGGCTCACCGTCGCGGCCTATGGCAGCTACTACAAGGCCGGTCACAGCGAGACGGTCGGGTTAGGCTTCCCGCAGGTGCTCGACACCGCCCTCGCCCTCGGGGCACCGGTCATCCGGGTTTGGGCCGGTCCGGCGGGTTCGGCGGAGACGAATGCCGCCACCCGGAAGTCCGTGGTGGCCGACCTGCAACAGATCTCCGGTCTCGCCGCGCAAGCCGGCGTGAAGATCGCGGTGGAGTTCCATGGCGGTACTTTGAATGACACCAACGAGATGGCCGTCCGGCTGCTTGCCGAGGTGGGTCACGCCAATTTTTATTCCTACTGGCAGCCTTCGGTGCAGATGGACGACACGGAGTGCTTGGCCGGACTTGGACTGATCGCGCCAAGACTGTCCCATTTGCACGTCTTTCACTGGCATCCCGTACGGGAGCGCCGGCCGCTGGCGGAAGGCGCGGAGCGTTGGGCGCTTTTCCTGCAACGGGCGGCTGCGGTGCCGGGCGACCGGTATGCCATGCTGGAATTTGTCGAGAAGGACGCGCCGGAAAATTTCCTGAGCGATGCCGCCACGTTGAAGTCGTGGCTGGCGAGGTAGGGTCTCGCCACCGCCGGATCCTTGTAGGGGTGCACCTCGTGTGCGCCTGCTCGGGTTCGCAGGCCAAAGGGCGCACACGAGGTGCGCCCCTACAATTGGCAAAGTGCTCAGTGGCCGTCCGTCCGGAGGCCGGCCGCTACCTTTTTGCGCAACTTGGGTCAGGCCGCATCACCCCGCGCCGGCTCGGTGGCGGCCACCGCTTGCCGCGGCGTGACGGCGAGTTGCGTGCGGTTCTTCTGGGCGGTGATGATGGCCACGCCGGCAATGATGATAGCCGAGGCGATCAGCAGTCGCGGACCGATGGGTTCGTCCAGCAGTAGCCAGCCGAGAAAAACCGCCACGATGGGGTTCACGTAGGCGTAAGTGGAAACGCGGGCCGGCGTGCTGTGCTTCATCAGCCACACGAAGGTCGTAAAACCCACGAGCGAGCCGACCACCACCAGGTAGCCCCAGGCGGCGAGCGAAGACGCGGAGGCCTGGGCGAAGTTGAACTTCCCCGTTTCGCCCAGTGCCGTGGCCACCAGCACCAGCCAGAGTCCGCCGGTCAGCATCTGCATCGCCGCCGCCGTGAGCGGTTCCGCGGGTCGGCGCGCATAACGGGTGAAAATCGAGCCTGCGGACCACGCGAGGCAGGCGAAGAGAATGCCGCCCACGCGCCAGGGATCCAGCGGCACGGCGGCCTCGGCCCCGAGCGAAGGCGCGACGAGCAGGACCAGCCCGATGACGCCCAAGACAATCCCGGCCAGCGTGGCAGCGGTCGGCCGGGCTCCGCGCGTGGCATCGCGCCCCACGGCGAGCACCAGCCAGTCGCCCAGCACGATGAACAGCGGTCCGACGGAAACGAGCAGCGTGGCAATGCCCGAGGGGATGCTTTGCTCCGCCCACGAGACCAGGCCGTTGCCAATCAGCAGCAGCAAGGCGCCGACGAGGGCGTTGTCTAACCACTGCCGCGGTGTCGGCCGGATTTTTTTAGTTAGCCAAAGCCAGCCGTAGAGCAGCGACCCGGCCGTCAGGAACCGCGCCCCCGCCATGAGGAAGGGCGGCAAAGTTTCGACCGCCACGCGGATGGCGAGGTAGGTGCTGCCCCAGACGAGGTAGATCGTGGCAAACCCCAGCCAGAGGGCGGAGCGGGAGACAGGAGCAGGGGAGTTCATCAACGCGTCAGTCAGCGGGGTTCTCCCGGTATTCCATGTAGCGGGCTGTCGCGGCCGCGACCGCGGCGCCGAGCAGGCGGCGGACCACGTGCAACGAGCAGTCGAGGCCGGCGGAAATCCCCGCGGCGGTGAGGATTTTCCCGTTGTCGTGATAACGTCGCGAGGGATCCACGGTGGCGCCCGGGGCCAGTTCGCGCAGCAGGTCGAGACATTCGTGATGGGTGGTGACACGCAGGCCGTCGAGCAGGCCGCAGCGGGCGAGCACGAGGGCGCCGGTGCAGACGCTCATCACCACCTCGGCCGACCGGGCCTTCACCTTCACCCACTCGAGCAGTCCCGGCCGCTGCAACAGCGCGCGGGTGCCGTAGCCTCCAGGGATGACGAGGACGTGCGGCGCGGGACAGCTTTCCAGCGTATGCGTGGCGGCAAGTTTCAGCCCGTGGCGCGCCCGGATGGTGCCGGGGGATTCCGCCACCGTGAAGACGTTGAGCGCCCCTTCATTGAGTTCGCCAGTCACGCCGAACACTTCAAACGGGCCGGCAAAGTCGAGCACCTCGACTTCATCGAAGATGAGTATGGCGACATTTCGCTTCACACCTTCAGCGAATCGTTAATTCGTCCGGAAGGAAGTCAGGATTTGCAGGATTGCAGTGTGTCCCGGTTTGGGCGGGCATCGGTGTGATGCCCCCCGCCCAGCAAGAGTTCGCCGCCTTGGTCCATCCGGTGCTGGAACGCTTTTTCCTGCAGACAGGCCGGCCGGCTCCGGCCGCGGTGAGCTTGGCGGAATTTGTCGCGCGACTATGGCAGTTGGTGACCGAGCACGGCGTGCCGCCCCCACTGCCGCCGGGCGAACGCGGCGAACCGGGCGAGATGCCGGCGGCGGAAGTGGCGCCCCTGATCGAGCGCCTCCTGTCCGGATTGAGTGCCGAAGAGCAAGTCGCGCTGGCGACGCCGGCCCGGCAGTTGGTCAAGGCGTGCCTGCAGGGGGATTTCAAAACCTGCCGCGACTCGTTTCGCGAGGTTTCGCCCGACGGTTCCTGCCGTCGCCAGGAACTGGCCCGCGTGCGCGAACGCATCAGCGGCACGCACTGCGTGGACTGCCCGTACTGGCTGTCACTCACTCCCGGGCAACATGCACGGTTCCTGGCCCGTGAATGGCGGTCCGGCGCCCCGGAGGAGTTCGCGGCGCAGCAGGCGATTTTCCTGCCGGAGGATTACCGGGCCCTGCGTCGCTTCATCCGCCTGGGTCCCGGTCGGAATAGGTCTTGAACGAAGGAGCCCTCGCGGCAAAAGTCCGTCAGCGTGGCCGTCAAAACCGTCATCATTGAAGACGAGACCGTGTTCCGCCAGATGCTGAGCATGGCGTTGAGCCGGGTGAAGGGTTTGGTTCTGGCCGGGGAATTTGGCGACGGCCGCGAGGGTCTGGACTTTTGCCTGCGGGAAAAACCCGACCTGCTGGTCGTGGATCTGTTTCTGCCCAATGTGCATGGATTGGAGATCATCAAGCAGATGCGGCAAAAGCATCCTGCCACGCGCATTCTCGTCCTGACCGGGCGGCCGGACGCCGACCTGCCCGCCAAGCTGATCTCCGAGGGGGTGAGCGGTTTCGTGGACAAGACCGAGCCGCTGACCTACGTGCTGCAGGCCGTGGATGCCGTCATGAAGGGCGGGATGTTCTTCGCTGCCAATGTGCCGCCCAAGTCCGGGGGCATGGTGCGTCCTGCGGGAGGTGCTTCCAGCGGACCGGCGCTCGCCGCGATCCAGACGCTCTCCCCGCGCGAGATCGAGGTTGCCCGGCTGGTTTCGGAAGGGCTTTCCTCCAAGGAGGTGGCCTCGCGGCTCAATCTCAGCGTTCGCACGGTGGAGAAGCATCGCGCCAACATCATGGACAAGCTCGGCGTGCGCGAAGTCGCCAGCCTGGTGCGTTACTGCGTGCAGGCGGGCCTCGTGTCCGGCTGAACAATCCCGCTCAGCCGGTTGCGTGCTTGGCGACGAACTCACGCAAGGGCGCGGCGGTGCGTTCAAACTCCGCCTGTAGTTCCGCCGCCTCGGTCACACTGATCACAGCCTCGCCCGCCCCCAGGCGGTGTTCGATCTCCGCAAAGCGCCTGGAAAGTTCAATCGCGCCCATCTGGGCGGAGCTGCTTTTGAGGCTGTGCGCGATGCGCTGCTGCGTAATGCGGTCAGTGTTCATGATGCGCCGGACCTCCCGGTCATATTCCCTCAGGTAGGTCTGGATAACCTGGCAGGTGTCCTCCAAATCCAACGCACTGATCAGGTGGGCAATGGCTTCGTTCGGTGGGTTCACCTGGGGCGAATCGGAGGACGAAGTGCTCATGGTTGCGGCTGCATGCTATGCAAGCGCCGCCGGCATGAAAGCGCAAATGTCCGTCCCCTTAGAACCGGCCCTTGATTGACAAGGCGACAAACAGCGGACTTTCCCCCTTCAGTTCATAGCCACGGTCAAAATAGTCGAAGCGCTGATCCACCGCCAGACCGGCATCCGCTGAGAGGGTGACGTGGTCGGAGAGCTTGCACTCGGCGCCCACGCCCAGGCGGATTTCACGGTATTCCAGCCAGGTGCGGGCGAGCCGGCCGATCCCGGGCGCCGGAGAGCCCAGTCCTTCCCCGATGTAGTAATCGCCGCCCTGCACCGTTGCGCCCAGGTTCCAGGTCAGTTGCTCGTTTTGCCGCCAGGCGACGCCCGCGCGGGGGAAGCCGATGTTCAGCGTCCAGTCCGGCGCATACTGCCAGCGCACGCCTGCGATCGGGAAAAACGGGTTGTCGGAGGCCGCATTGGCGGAAAAACCGAAAATCCAGGAGAGCTCGCGGCTCACCGTGTAAATCGCGGTCGCCAGCAGCGGGGCGTTGAAGCTATCCGACTCCAAGTCCAGCGAGTCACCATAGAAACCGGGCCGCAGGTAGGCCCCGAAGCTCCATTGGGCGGAGCGGCGGTGCTGCACACCGAGCGAGAGCGACAATTCGTCGAGCGCCTCCGGCAGGTAAATTCCGCTGGAGAGGTCCAGGCTGTTGCGCGCCCAGGCCAGGCCGTGCAGCAGAACCGTCGTTTCGTTCAGCGCGGTCCGGCCGGTGAAGCCGAAGTCAAAGTGTGTGATCGCCACGCTCCCCAGCACACCGCCCCGGCTCAGATCGCTGCCGGCGGTATGACCGGAACTGAAGGAATAAGACTCTAGCAGGGCGGGCCGGAATGTGGCCGAGGCGGGCTGGGCCGTGAGCCGTCCCGCGGGCAGGGATAGACAGGCGAGAAAAACCAGGGGCAGGAAACGGGATTTCATGGAAGAACTGGAGTAAGTCGTAGTTCGGTCGCACCGCAAGCAGCAGTGGCATTTTTACATCGGCTGGATCAGGCGTAGCGCGTCAAGGCCTCACCAGTGAGCCGGCAGATCTGCCATTCGCGCAGACGGCGTGCTCCGAACGATTCATAGAATTCGATTGCCGGCTGGTTCCAGTCCAGCACCGACCATTCCATCCGTCCGTAGCCGCGTGTGTTGGCGAGCCGGGCCAGGTGCAACAGCAGGGCCCGGCCGATGCCGTGACCGCGGTGCTCCGGCCGGACGAACAGGTCCTCCAGCCACAGTCCCGGTTTGGCCAGAAAAGTGGAGTAGGTGGTAAAATACACGGCAAAGCCCGCCGGTTCGCCACCGGCCGTGAAGGCGAGCACGCAGGCCGCGGCGGGTGTGGCGCCGAACAGTGTGGCGTGCAGCGCCGCCTCGGTGGCCGTCACTTCGTCCGCCAGTTTTTCGTAGGCCGCGAGATCGCGGATGAAGGCGAGGATCAGCGGCACATCGGCCGGGGTGGCGGGGCGGAGGAGCGGGGGCATGGCGAGGGAAGGGAGGAAAGCGTTTTCCCCGGGCGGGCACGAGCGCGAATCGTGCGGCCGGCACCGGATACAGGGGGGATTGTCCCTCGACAAACGGGGCCGGACGACGTTGTTTTGGGCCGTATTTGCATGATGGCGCTGCTGTATTTGCCCACCGCTCATTTGCTGCCCGACGACTGGCCGCCAGCGTTGCTTTGGCCGCTCGTTCTTGCGGTCGTGGGCGGGGCATTCTGGCTGGCCTGGCACTTCCTGCGGTTTTACCGGACCGACCAGCTGGCCCTCCGGCATTCGGAGCAACGCCACCGGCGGCTGTTTGAGGACGCGACCGTCGCCATGATCGAGGAGGACTTCACCGGGGTTGAACGCCAGCTCAAGGTCTGGCGCACACAGGGTGTGGCCGATGTGCGGGCCCACCTCGCCGCCCACCCCGAACTGGTCATCGGGCTGTTCCAACAGGTGCGGCCCACCGCCGTCAACCGCCGGGCCCTGGCGCTCATGAATGCGTCCGACCTCGCCGACTACCGCGTGCGGATGCGCCGTCATACCACCCAGGCGGCCCCGCGGGGCTTTGTTGAACAGGTCGCGGCGGTGTGGGAGGGCCGCGATGTCCTGACGCTCGACGCCACGTTCCGCACCGCGGACGGCCAGACCCACCGCGGCATCCTGCAGTGGACCGTGCCGCAGGAGCAGGGCATCCGCAACTTCGCCCAGGTCCTGCTCGTCTTCACCGACCTCACCGCGCAGCGCGAAACCGAGGAACGCTACCGGCAGCTTTTTGAGGGGGCGGTCGAGGGCATCTTTGAAACCCTCCCCTCGGGCGTCCTCCGCAGCGCCAACCCCGCCATGGCGCGCATCCTTGGCTATGCCACTGCCGCCGATCTCCTGGCCCAGCCCGCCGAAGCCCTCTCCCGAATCTACGTCAACCCCGAGCGGCGGCGGGATTTCTTCGCCTCCCTGGCCAGCCAGGATTTCCTGCCCAACTACGAGTCCGAGATCCGCCGCCCCGATGGGACGAACGCCTGGATCGAGGAAAACGTGCGCGTCGTGCGCGATGCGGCCGGGCAGCCCCTGTATTTCCAGGGGTTTGTGACCGACATCACCGCGCGCAAGCAGGCCGAGCTGGCCCTGCGCGACAGCGAGGACCGCTGGCGTTACGCCCTCCAGGGCAGCGCCGCCGGCATCTGGGAAAACAATCTCGTGACCGGCGTCACCTTCTATTCCGACCGCAGCAAGGAGATCCTCGGTTTCCAGCCCAATGATATTTCCCAGCGCGTTGAGGACTGGGTTTCGCGCATTCACCCCGATGATGCCGAGATCGGCCGATTGGCGATGACCGAGCATCTGGCCGGGCGGCGGCCTTTCTACCAGGCCGAACATCGCTTCCGCTGCAAGGACGGCTCGTACAAGTGGATTCTATCCCGCGGCCGCGCGATTTTTGACTCCGAGGGACGGCTGCAGCGCATCGTCGGCACCCACGTGGACATCAACGAGCGCAAGCTGGCGGAGCACGAGCTCCGCTCCAGCGAGGCCCGTTACCGGCTGCTCTTCGAGCACTCGCCCATCGCGATCCTTGAAATCAACGACACTCCGGTGACCGACTGGATGGCCCTCCTGCGCCAGCGCGGGGTCACGGACCTGGCCGCGTATCTGGAGGAGCATCCCGCGGAACGGGCCGCCGTCGTCGAGCCCCTGCGCATCACCGGCGCCAATGCCGCGGCGTTCCGGATCGTCGGGGCGAAGGATCTCCATGAGGTCTTTGCCCGGCTCCCCGGCATGGTGACCAGGGACATCATCGATTTCCGCCTGCAGGCCACCCTGGCGATCTGGGAGGGACGCAACACCCTCGACCGCGAGGTGACCTTGAACGCCATTGATGGCACCCTGCGCCGCGTTCATGTCTATCGCTGGATCCCCGTCGTGGATGACCAGCCCCAGTACCAGCGCGCCCAGATGGCGCTCGTGGATCTCACCGCCACCTACACCGCGCAGCAGACCCTCATGGCCGAGCAGGAGCGCATGAGTGTGACCCTGCGCGCCATGGTCGAGGGCGTCATGACCGTGGACCACGCCGGGATCGTCCGCTATATCAACGAGTCCGCCTGTTCCATCACCGGCCGGACCGCCGCCAACACCATCGGCCGGCCCCTCGCGGAAGTGTGCAACCTGCGACACGGCCGGACCGATGCCGCCCTGTCCCTGCCCGATGCCGCCGCCCGGGCCGAAGGGCGGGTCATTGAGCTGCCGCCCGACACCATCATCATGGGGGCCGACGGCAGCCGCCACCCGGTCGAGGGCCGTTGCGCGCCCATGCGCGACACCGCCGGGCGGGATCTCGGCGCCGTGCTCGTGTTGCGTGATGTCGCCGAGCATGTCCGCCTCGAGTCCGAGCTCCGGCGCGCTTCCAACCTCGAGTCCATCGGCATCCTCGCCGGCGGCATCGCCCACGATTTCAACAACATCCTCGCCATCATCATGGGCAATCTCACCCTCGCGCTCCTGGATGACCAGGTGAAGCAGAGCGGGGGCAAGCGCTGGCTCCTCGAGGCCGAGCGCGGCGCCGCCCGCGCCCGCGACCTCACCCAGCAGCTCCTTACTTTCGCCAAGGGCGGCGAACCCGTGCGCACCACCGTCCGCCTCTCCGATCTCGTCAAGGAGGCCGCCGAGTTCGCCCTGCACGGCTCCAAGGTGCGCTGCGAGTTTGCCATCGCCTCCGGCCTCCGCACCGCGGAGGTGGACAAGGCCCAGATCGGGCAGGTCGTGCAGAATCTCGTCATCAACGCCGTGCAGGCCATGCCCCAGGGCGGCGTCATTCGCATCAGCCTCGACAACGTCACCCTCGCCACGGAGCAGCACGGCACGCTCGCCCCCGGGAATTATCTCAAGCTCTCCATCGCCGACACCGGCCAGGGCATCCACCCCGACCATCTCCCACGCATCTTCGAGCCCTATTTCACCACCAAGAACACCGGCATCGGCCTCGGTCTCGCCACTGTTTATTCCATCGTCAAGAAGCACCGCGGTCACATCACCGTCGAGTCCGAGCTCGAGGCCGGCACCACTTTTCATCTCTGGCTCCCGTCCGCGGAAGAGCCGGCCCTGCCCCGGCCGCCGAGCCAGGCTCCGTTTGCCATCGGCATGAAGGGCCGCGTGCTCTTCATGGACGACGAGGAGCCCATCCGCCTCATGGCCGCCGTTTTGCTCGGCCGCCTTGGCCTCGATCCGGTCATCGCTGCGGACGGCGATGAGGCCGTGCAGCTTTTCCGGACGGCGCGCGATGAGGGTCGCCCCTTCGATGCCGTCGTCATGGATCTCACCGTTCCCGGCGGCAAGGGTGGTCTCGCCGCCTTGCGCGAGATGCAGGCCATCGATCCCGGCGTCTGCGCCATAGTCTCCAGCGGGTATTCCAGCGACCCCGTCCTCGCGAATTTCCGCGAGCACGGTTTCCGCGGCATGGTCGCCAAGCCCTACCGCATCACCGACCTCGCCAACGCCCTCCGTGCCGTGATGGGTCAGACCCCGGCCGCCTAGCATGGCTCCGCGCTGGTGTTTTCCATTTGTCAGCTTCACCCGCTGGGGCCGATGCGTCTTGCTGACCGGGCTGTGCGTGGTGCCGGGCCTCGCCCCGTCCGTTTTCGCCCTTGAGTTTTCCGCCGCCCAGCCGGCGCACATCGTGGCGCAGCCCGCGACCGACCTTGAACGGCGCGTGACCGCCCAGCTCGCCGACTACGTCAGCCGGGTGCTCCGGGCCCCGGTGCGGATCGTGCCCGACCTTGCCGCCGTGCCTGTGGGCATCCCGGCGATTTTGCTCACGGCCAATGGCCGGGGGTTGTCGCCCGGCCTCGCGATCCCCCAAGATTCGCCCGAGTCCTTTGCCCTTGAGACCCGCCGCATGGATGGCCGCGAGATTGTTGTCGCGGCCGGACGGACGGATCGCGGCCTCAAGCGCGCCGTGCAGCGTCTTGTCATCCGCAGCGAGCAACGTCCGCCCGGACTCGTGATTCCCCCGCTCCAGTTGGCGGAAAGACCGTGGATTGCCCGGCGCGAATGGACGCTGTGTGCCTGGAGCCCCGAGCTCGTGCGCGGGATTTTCTCCAATCCCCAAGCCGACCAGCGCATGAATGTCTGGCGCTATGACGAGGCGCAGGTTGCGGCCTACACCGATATGTTCGACTGGTTCGGCTTCAGCGGTGCGCAGCTCATGGGCACCGTCGCCAACTACGCCACCGCCGGGTCGGCCGCGGCCTATCATGACCGCCTGCGCCTGTTCATCCGGGCTCTTCGCGCGAATGCGCAGGATGTCACCCTTTGGGTCTGGGCCGCTCAGTTCGACGGTTTCGGCTGGGTCGATCCCACTGTCACCTATGCGCCATCCGCCGGACGCACCGCGTTCGACGATCCCGCCGTCCGTGCGACCTTTGAAAAATACTACGACGGCTACGCCGGGCTCGCGCCCGATGTGGACCTGTTGATTACCCATTTCTACGACCCGGGCATGCTGAAGGACCGCGCTGACGTTTTCGCCTACATGGGCCTCATCCGGGAAAAGTTCAGCGCCCGGAATCCCCGCATCCGCTTCGGGGTCGATTTCTGGGCCGCCGAGGAGGAGAGCGCCTACATGCGCCAGTTGCTGGACCGGGGCTTCAAGGACGTCCTCTTCCTCGAGAACACCATGCCACACACCTACCCGCCGGGTCGGCGCGAAGCCTTGCATGAGGCCGCCCGCCAGCACGGGGTTGAGCTCGGCGTCTGGGGCTGGCACACCGCCGAGATCGAGTCGGACCAGATGCCGACCATGCATGTGAATGCCCGGTTGCTCGCCCACTTTTACCGCCAGATGCGGTCCGGCGTCCACCGCCTCCACCCAATCACCTATTGGTCCGAAATGGAGGCCTGCCACCTCGTCAATATCTTCTCCCTTTATGCCGCCGGTCAGCTCCTCTGGAATCCCGCCCGCGATCCCGACGAGCTCCTCCGGGAAATCGCCGAGGGCATCTGGGGTCCCCGCCACGGTCCGGCCGTGCTCGCGGTGCTCCAGCTCATCCAGGATGTGCGCACCGGCCCCACTTGGGACACCTATTGGTGGTCGCTGCCCACGCACCGCCTCGGGACCGCGGACCCGGCGGACGACCTCCGTCGCGCCGATGCGGCGATCTTGGCGTTGGCGGCCCTTGCAACCGATGAAAGCTACGTGCCGAAATTTCCGCTCCCATTTCCGCCCGCGACTTTCATCGAACTCATCCAGCCCCACCTGTGGCAAATCCGCGCGTTCGCCGATTTCCGCGTCAAGCTCGCCGCGCTCGAGGCCGCCGCGCGGTCCGGGTTGGACCGGGACGATCTCACGCGCCGGGCCAATGCCCTCTGGGATCCGATCCGTGACTACACCACTTGGATCGGCGTGTTCGGTCCCCCCGAAGCCATGGCGCAGGAGAGTCAGCTTTTGGCCTTCGCCAAGGCGCACGATATCAAAGTGACCCCACCGGCCTGGCTGCGTTGGCGCGATGCCAACCGCCAGTTGCAGTCGCTCCAAGGCCGACAGCGTGCGCGGTCGGAACCGGTCCAGGTGAAGTCCGATGCCGCGCTGCTCAACCGTGATTTCTTCTGGTCGGTCGAGAAGGGCCGCGATCGCTTCCAGTTGCTCATCGAGCAGGGCCTCGTTGAACCCTCCGGCCCCGATACCTACCAGTTGGCTAATTGGGCGGAGTTTCGTCGGCGCTGATGCGCCGGGTGCTGGCCGAATGGGTTCTTGTAAAGATCAAGTGGAGGCCCGCCATGACTGCTTCTCCCCAGACCCTGCGTTTTGTCGTTCAGTTACTGTGGGATTCCGGGGAACATTGGGCGCACGCCACCGACTCGGGGTCGTGTAGTCTGGCCTTGGAAACAGCGGTTTCGGGGGCGTAGTGAAAGCCGAGGTCGAGGCGAGCGTCGGGCGGAGGTCGCAGATTGCAGTCCTCGCGATGGACGGCGTGATCGCCGGTTTGCTGGACGTGCTTGTTCGCGTAGTAGCGCTTTACCATGAGGGGGGTGGCTGGTTGATGACTTGGGGTGTGCAATTGATGTGGTGTCATTGAATGGGCGCGGCGGAGCA
>CAZFHG010000091.1:0-3138 GCA_964518665.1 uncultured Opitutaceae bacterium
CTGCTCGGCCGGCTCTCGGCCTCGCCGACCTATGTCATTTCCGACGAGGACATGCTCGAGTTCGTCTGCGCGCTGCAGAGCGAGCACCTGACGCCGGAAAAACTTTTCCACGCGCTCGAGCACAACCACCTGCTCGTCATCGGCAGTGACTTCTCCAACTGGCTCGCCCGGCTCTTCCTGCGCATGACCAAGCGCCGGCGGCTGTCCGATCCGCGCGATGTCGGCGAAATCCTCGCCGACAGCCACAGCCTGACCGACGTGCGGCTCGTTTCCTTCCTCCAGCAGGTCAGCGTGCGCACGCGGATGTTCTCCGGGGCGGAAGCGTTTGTGGCCGAGTTGCACCGCCGCTGGATGGCGCGCCGGGTCGTGCCCGCGGCGCCGGCCGGCGGCTCCGCCTCGCCGATCCGGTTCCTGCCGCCCGCGCGCGAGATGCCGGAGAACGCAGTCTTCATCAGCTACGCGCGCGAGGACCTGCCCGCCGTGCAGAAGCTCAAGGCCGGGCTCGACGCGGCCGGCATCACCACCTGGTTTGACATGGACCGGCTTGAGAGCGGCGACGACTACGACCGCAAGATCCGCGGCAACATCGCCCGCTGCTCCTTCTTCCTGCCGGTCATTTCCGCGACGACCCAGCGGCGGCACGAGGCCTATTTCCGACGCGAATGGAACTATGCCGTGGACCGGACGCGCGGCATGGCCGACGGAGCCGTATTCATCTTCCCCGTTTGCATCGACGACACGACCGAGGCCGATGCCATTGTGCCCGAGAAATTCAAGGCCGTGCACTTTGCGCGGCTGCGCGGGGGTGAGCCGCCTCCGGAATTCACCCGCCGTCTGCAGGAACTTTCCAACACCCGTCGCGCATGAAACCCTCCACTCCCGCCCACACCGCGACGGTCAACGCGCAGAACCCCTGGCTCGGCCTGGTCTCCTTCACCGAGGAAACCCGCGGCTTCTTCCATGGTCGCGACGAGGAGGCCGCCGAACTTGGCCGCCGCGTGCAGCGCAAGCTGCTCACCGTGCTCTTTGGCCAGTCCGGCCTCGGCAAGACCTCCATCCTGCAGGCCGGTCTCGTGCCGCGATTGCGCCCGGAAGGGTTCTGCCCGGTCTATGTCCGGCTCGATTACGACCCGAATTCCCCGCCGCCCGCGGAGCAGATCAAGCGCGCCGTCTTCCGCGCCACCGAGGCGGCCGGCTCCTGGACGCAGAGCGGCTCGACCGTCACCGGGGAGACCCTGTGGGAATTCCTTCATCATCGCGACGATGTCCTCAAGGATGCCAATGGCCGGACCCTCATCCCCATTCTGATCTTCGACCAGTTCGAGGAAATCTTCACGCTGGCGCAGACCGACGACGCCGGCCGGAAGCGGGCGCAGGAGTTTCTCGCGGATCTCGCGGATCTCGTCGAAAACCGCCCGCCGGCGGCGCTGGAAGCGCGGATTGATCGCGACGAAGCCGACGCAGCGCGGTTCGATTTCGCCCGCGCCGACTACCGGATCCTGATTTCACTGCGCGAGGATTACCTCGCCCATCTTGAGGGCCTGAAGAACCGGATGCCCTCGGTCACGCAGAACCGGATGCGCCTTGCCCGCATGACCGGCCCGCAGGCGGTGGCCGCCGTGTGCGCACCGGCGCCCCACCTTGTCAGCGTGGCCGTGGCGGAATCCGTCGTGCGCTTTGTCGCCGGTGGCGCCGATCTCGCCCATGCCGAGGTCGAGCCGTCGCTGCTCAGCCTGATCTGTCGCGAACTCAACAATACCAGGCTCGCCAGCGGCCAGCCCGAGATCTCGGCCGACCTGCTGGCCGGCTCGCGGGACACCATCCTGTCTGAGTTCTATGAGCGGGCGCTGGCCGACCAGCCCCATGGGGTCCGGATTTTCATCGAGGACGAGATGCTGACGGATTCCGGTTTCCGTGAGAGCGTGGCCGAGGAGCGCGTGCGCAAGGGCTTTGCGGCCGCAGGTGCGGCAGCCGGGGCGCTTTCCCTGCTGGTGGACCGCCGCCTGCTCCGGGTGGAGGACCGTCTGGACATGCGCCGGGTCGAGATCACGCACGACGTCCTGTGCAGTGTCATCGGCGAGAGCCGCAGCGTGCGGCGGGAGCGCGAGGCCCTGGAGGAATCCCGCCGCCAGCTCGCCGCGCAGCAGGCCCGCGAGGCGGAAACGCGCCGATCCCTGGTGCGTGCCCGCATGGTGGCCGCCGTCGCGGTGGTCGTGATGATCGGGGCCGTGGGCAGCGCGGCCTTTGGTTTCGTCAACCTGCGCCGGGCCCGGTCAGCCGAGGCCCAGACGCAGGCGGCGCGCCAGCTGGCGGAGACGGCGCGGAGCGAGTCGGAGAAGCTTATCGGCTTCCTGCTGGAGGATTTCTACGAGGAGCTGAAGCCGACCGGCCGCATCGAGATCGTGGGCAAACTGGCCGACAAGGCCGTGGCCTATTACGACGACCTGCCGCCCGAACTCATGACCCCCCAGACCAAGCTTTACCGCGGCCTGGCGCTGGTGCGGAAGGCGAGTGCGTTCAGCGAAAGCGGGAGGGTCAACGAGGCCGCGCCCGTGGCGGATCAGGCCCAGAAGATATTCGAGGAGCTCCGCGCCGTGAACGGCGGCAGCAATGAAGCCACGGTCGGCCTGGCCCTGGCTCATATGTCCAGGATCACCCCCGGTTTTGCCACGGTGGCCAAGACAGACTTGGAGAAAGCCGCCGAACTCCTGCGTCCCTTGGTCGCGACCGGCCGGGCCACGCGCACGGCCAAACTGGCGCTGGCCGATGGCCTGCAGTACCTCGCCCATGCGCAATCCAATTCGGCCGACGGGGTGGTGCTCTGCGAGGAGTCACGGAGGATTCTCACCGAGATGGGCGCATTGGACCTGAAGGACCTCACGGCAGCCTCAATCTATGGCGACGTGACGGACTCGCAGTCCCGAATGGTACAGCGGCTTGGGCAAACGGACGAGGCCGAACGCCTGGCTGGCATCGTGAACGAGATTGCGCAAAAGGTGCTGGCGATGCGGCCGGGTGATTTGCGGGCGATGAAAAACCGTTTCAATTCCGCCGACATGCTCGCCCAAGTCGCGTGGGATCGCCACGATCTGGACAAGGCCGAGGCCGTGCTGGCCAAGGTGGCGGCGGCGCTGGCTG
>CAZFHG010000091.1:3148-13849 GCA_964518665.1 uncultured Opitutaceae bacterium
GTCAGCAGGCAGCTATGTGCAATTCAATCCGGCCGACAGTGAAGGCTGGCGCTCCCTGGCCAGCGGCGGGGCAAGTCTCGGTGACACCTTGCGTGAGCAAGGCCGGATGTCCGCGGCCCTGAAGAAATACCGGGAGACGACCGCGCTGGTGCAGGATCAGCGCAACCGGTCCGGCATGGACCTGACCTTTATCTTTGCCCGGTCCGGGGGCATGATCCTTTCGGCACAAATGCAGCAGCAACCGGCCGCCGGCGAGAACATGACGGAGATCCGCAAGATGGTGGAGACCTGGATCAAGGATCGGAATATTGACCGGGAACAGGCGCAACTCGTCACCATGAATGTGTCGATGGCCGAATTTGACGTGCTCGCGGCGGAAGGGAAATATGCGCGGCTGCACGATCGGGCGGTCGAAATCCTGGCGCAGTTGGACAAGGTAAAGCTCAGCAAGGAAATCGATCCGGAATTCCGCGACAACCTCCGGCGTCGCGCCCGTACCTGGCAGGCGGAGTCCGCCGTGCGGCTGGGACGGGTGGAGGAGGCTTTGGAGGTGAGCCGACAAAATGTGAATGAACCAATCTTTGGACGTCTGGATAAATTGTCGCAGTTGGAGATGATGGCCCGGGCGAGGGTGCGACTGGGCCGCGCGTTGCTGCTGGCCGGCAATCGTGCCGAGGCACTCGGACCGCTGGTGGAAGCGGAGGCATTTTACCGGGAGAAGCAGGTCAGGGGTGCCAAGGAGGTTTCCTTCCACCTGAACTTTGCGAGTGCGCTTTATCACCTGGCCCGGGCTCAGGCCGATGATGAGACCGGGCGGAATCGGCGCCGGGACCTGCTGGACGAGGCCTTGAGCGTGCTCGGCGGACTTTCGTTCGAGGCCCAGCAACTGGTCACCAGCAAGGAGATCCTGGATTGGGTGACGAAGGCCCGGCGCGAGGTCGGGGCGTGAGGGGCGAAAACGCGATAACGCCGAGCCTAAGCACTAATTATCTGCATCCAATCTGGGTAGCGCCCGGCCTCCGGACGGGCGGTTCGGGATGCGACGGTCATTCCCGGCCCGTCCGGAGGCCGGGCCCTACCCTCAGCGGGAGTGCGTCATGCTTGGGGTCGTGTTTCTGAGTTTCAGAAATAGCGTGACGGTGTGTGGCCCAAGTAGGGCAGGTCTCTGACCTGCCCTATTTCAAGCCTTCGCCGGTATGGCTTCGACTGCGCGCAGCGGACCCCATGCAACCTAGACCGGAGACGATCAGTCGGAGGGGTGACTGATGAGTTTCGCCCTATTGGCGAAACTCATCAGTGGTCCAACCAAGGTCTGATTCAGCTCACGTAGAGGTATTTTGAAGCGAACTCGGGGTCGCTCGTGACGGTCAGGCCGAGCTTGCGCAGGCCGGCGGCGTCGCCGGGTGTTGGCAGGTGCGTGATGTGCACATTGCAACCGTTGAGCTCCGGCAGTTTTTCGACGGCCGTGCGGGCGGCCGGGTCCATCGTGGCGCTGATGCTGAGGGCGATCAGGGTCTCCTCCACATCGAGGCTCATCATGTTGCCCTTGAGCACATGCTTCTTGAAATGCGTCAGCGACTGCGTGATGGCGGGCGGCAGCAGGTGCTGGTGGTCGGGAATGCCCGCGAGGACTTTCACGGCGTTGAGGATCAGGCTCGAGGCGGCGTGCAGTTGCGGCGAGTTCTTGCCCGTCACGATGCGGCCGTCGTGCAGCTGGACGGCCGCGCCGCAGTAGATGCCGTCGGCGCCCTTGCCCGCGGCGGGACCGGCCGCCGCGGCGGCGTGGGCATGGGCGACAACGACGCGGTCGGTCAGTTTCAGCCCGAGACCCTTCATGATGAGTTCGGCCCGCTGCACGGTTTCCTTCTCGACGAGGCCCATCGCGTACTCGCAGGCATAGCTGTAATAGCGGCGGATGATTTCCTGGGCGGCGGCGGCACGGCAGGCGGCGTCATCCGAGATGCCGAAACCGGCGCGATTCACGCCCATGTCGGTCGGCGATTTGTAGAACGAGGGTTCGCCGGTGATGCGCTCGATGATGCACCGCAGGAGCGGGAAGGCCTCCAGGTCGCGGTTGTAGTTCACCGCGGCCTCGCCGTAGGCCTCGAGATGGAAGTGGTCGATGAGGTTCACGTCCTTCAGTTCCGCGGTGGCGGACTCGTAGGCCACGTTGACCTCGTGCTTCAGGGGCAGATTCCAGATGGGAAAGGTCTCGAACTTGGCGAACCGGGCGTGCACGCCGCGCTTGTGCTCGTGATAGAGCTGGCTGAGGCAGGTGGCCAGCTTGCCGCTGCCGGGACCGGGGCCGGTGACGACCACGATGGGGCGCTCGGTCTCGATGTAGGGGTTGGCGCCGTAGCCCTCCTCGCTGACAATCGTGTCCACATCGGTCGGGTAACCCTTGGTGACCCGGTGCGTGTAGACCTTGAGGCCGCGGCGCTCGAGCCGGTTCTTGAAGGCCACGGCCGCCGGCTGGTGATCGAAGCGCGTGATCACGACGGCGCGCACGGTGACGCCGCGCTCGGTCAGGTCGTCGATCGTTTTCAGCGCGTCGGTGTCGTAGGTGATGCCGAAGTCCGCGCGCATCTTCCGCTTTTCGATGTCGCCGGCGTAGATGCACAGCAGGACCTCGATGCGGTCCTTGAGATGCTGGAGGAGCTGCATCTTCACGTTGGGGTGGAAGCCCGGCAGCACGCGGGCCGCATGGTAGTCAAAGACCAGTTTGCCGCCGAACTCGAGGTAGAGCTTGGCGTGGGAGCCATTGACGCGCTCAAGGATGGCCGCGCTTTGCTGCTCCAGATACCGGGCGTTATCGAAACCGATGGGGCCGACCATGATGCGGCCGAGCAGGCCAGCGCGGGCCGAGGGGCGTCAACGCCTAACAATCCGCATGGATTGCACCAAGGTTGGCGTTGAACGCCCGGCATGGGTCCATCACGTTGGCCACCGATGATTGGTCTCCATGAAGGCAGGGGCTCGCCCCTCAAAAAGAAAAAAGCGGAGCAGGTGTTCTCGCTGCGCCTCGAGGTCGCGGGCACCTCGCCGCGCATCTGGCGGCGGCTGCTCGTGCGCGAGTCCATGTGGCTGTCACGGCTGCACGACACCATCCAGATCCTGTTCGACTGGTTCGATTACCAGACCCACGTGTTCAGCCTGGATGACCTGCGTTTTGGGAATCCGGTCAAACGCGAGGACCTGGTGATCGAGGACGACCGTGACGTGACGCTTTCCGACCTGGATTTGGGCCAGCGCCACGGGCTCGTTTACCATTACGATTTTGGCGAGAGCTGGCAGGTGGACATCCACGTGGAGAAGACCCTGGCGATGGAAAAGGGCCTGCGCTACCCAACCTGCGTTGCGGGGGAGCGGATGGGTCCGCCTGAGGACTGCGGGGGTCTGGAGGCATTTCACGACATGCTGGCCTGCATCAAGGAGCCGGAGACCGACCTGGGGCGGGAATGGATTGAATGGCTCGGGCCGGATTATCACCCGGATGTCTGCGACTTGGTGAAAATCAACCAGGCGCTGCGCAAGCTGGGGAAGTAGGGCCGGACCTTGGTCCGTGCTTCGAAGGGGTGGACGGCGGCGCTGCGCAAACAGGCGCGGACCAAGGTCCGGCCCTACATAACGATCCACTCGCTCACGCTCGTAGCTACCCGGCACCTGATACCTTGAAATCTGACGGTCCATAAATGGCGTAAGATGCTAATAATAAATTGTTAAAGCATAATACCTCGGGCCGATGCTTGACGGTTGGGCTGGGATTCGCAGGGTTCCGGGTCCGCGTTCTTTAGCAGTTCATGGTCGGCCTGGAGGATTCCGCGAACCGCGCGAGTCTTCCTTCTGACCATGAATAAAAAATCCAAGATCATGTTTGTCGTGCAACCAGGGTGCTTCGGCTCCGGCGCGATCCTTTTCTCTACGTACGAGTTCGATGAAAACTCCCGTCTCGAGGAGGATCTCCCGCCAGCGGCTGAAATCCAGTCAGCGGTTGTGCAACAGACTCAAGAAAATCGCAGTTGGACCCAGTCGGTCGTGCGCCTCCCCGAGGTGTTCCGCCGCTCGGTCTGGCAGCCGCTGTCGCGCCGGGTGCTAAACCTCGGCAATGCAGCTTAAATAGAAATACACCCCGGGGCGGAGGAGAAATCCTTCGCCCCGGTTTTTTTGTGCCCGTTGGATGTCGGGCCGGCAGCTTTCATTTACTAACTCCGATGGGGGGCGGGGTGGCGGCGGGGAGCATGATCTCCACATCCTTGCGCCTTGATTCGGGCGTGACCTGCAAGGATTGGATTTGGCCGTCCCGATACACACATTCGATGACCGTCTGCTGCGGGGCGTGGAGCTTGAAACTCACGTTCCAATCCCTGGGCCAGGCGGGCAGCAGCAGTATTTTCAGGCCCTCGGTCTGGAGCAGCATCCGCTGCAAGGCGATCATGGCCACGCCGCCATGATCATGGTCGGGAATCCAATCGAAATTGGGCCCGAGGATGGCCGGGAAGCGGTGGTTCGGATGCTGGCCGTTGAAGTTGGCCACGACGTCACGCTTCGCCTCGTCCGTGAGACCCAGCAGTGCGGCCTGGATGGAGTCCTGGCGCCAGCAACCGGTGCCTGGGAACAGACGGCGGGCATAGGTTTCCCTTCCCACCTCCAGCTCCGGCTTGCTGACCCCAAAGTGACGATAGGGGAAAATCGCGTACAGCTCCGGATTCTCGGCGTTGCCGAGGACGTCATATTGCAGGGCCGGTATCAGGTATTTTTTCTTGTTCCAATATTCCACACGGGAGGGCAGCGGCGGCAGCAGTTCGCGCAACTCGGTCCAGGCTTTGCGATCTGCCGCGGGGAGATCGGCGACCTGCAGCAATTGGTCGGCGACCCAGCGCAGGCCTGCGACCTCGGGGAGGGGGTTGACCGCAATCTGCCAGGTCTCGAGGGCCTGCGAGGGCTTGATCACCATCTTGCCCTGGTCATCGCGCTGCGGGTAGTGCTCGCGGTAAAAGCCCAAAATCGGCCGGGCCATGGGCAAAAGGGTTTGGTGCAGAAACTCACTGTCCTGCGTCAGGGAGTGATAGTCGGCCATCATGCCGATCAGTTCGATGCCGCCCTGCCAGTAGCTGCGGATATAGGTGTTGGCCACATCGCCGGGCTTCAGCGGTTCCTGCGACTTGCGACCCTGGACTGCGGCAATCACATCCGAGGGCGAGATCGTCCTTCCGGTTCGGTCATAGCCATAGTGGATGTTCAGGTAGCTGCCCCAAAAGGTGAAGGCCTCGGGGAAAAACGCCCCGCCGTGGCCGTAGTAAATGCGGGTGCGGGCCTCGGCGAACGGCAGGATGTCGCGATACAGCCGGAAGAACGGCTGCATGAGATCGAAGTCGCCGGCCATCAGCATCGGCCAGTAGATCAGGCGGCAGTTTTGGAACCAGTATCCTCCGCCCCACATGCGGTAGTCGGCGTCGTAAACCTCGGGCACGGGGACGGCAGCCACAGCCGACTCGCGGGTGCCGTCCACGGTGAACAGCGAGCCGTTGTATTTCATGGGGAAACGCCCGCGGCTGGCGCAGGCCAGCAGGAAGCGCTGGAGGTTGTAGCCCTGGCTGACCTTCTCCGCTTCGGCCGAACCGGAGATGACGATATGGCTGCGCTGCCAGAATGATTGCCACCAGGCCCGGTGTTCGGCGCGAGCCAGGCTCGGTGCCACTGCGTCGCTGGCGTCCGCCTGTTTGCCGACCTGCGCCAGCCATTCGGCCGCGGAGGCGGTCTGCGCCGCGAGCGGATGGACACTGAGCGTGAATCTTTTGCCCGGGGCCTTGGATTGCAGTCTGGTCCCGTCCGTGCGCTGCAAGCCCTCTCCGCGGACGAGGGCGCCCGAGGTCAGGCCCAGCAGGGGATCCCTGAGTTGCGGCACCATGCGACCCAGTCCCTGCAGCTCCAGCGTGCCGGCCCAGACTGAACGCTCGTTGCGATGTGCCCAGGCCAGGGCATCGGCCGCGTCGAGGATCGTGTCGGGTGTGACCTTGGTGAGTTCGCTCGCGGCGCGCTTTCCGGTCGGGCTGTGGTCCTCGATCTCCGGCAGTTCGCGGGCAGTGGTGCGCCACAGTTCCAGTCCGGCCTCGAGGCTGAGGTCCTGATCCGACTCGGTCTCGATCCGGACCACCGGACGATTGGCATCCACCCAGATGCGCACCCGCAGTTCGGCCCCGGCCTGACCGGCCGCGATTTCGATTTCGCCGCGGTCGGCGAGGAGTGTCTGCCGGAATGGCGTGGCGGCGGCAAATGGATGGTTCGAGAAATGCAACCTGAGGCGGCCCAGTTTCAGCAGCCGGCCGTTTTCATCCCAGGAGTCGCACTTGCCGATATACAGCAACAGGTCGCCGTTGGTTTCGGCCCAGACGTTGACGCTGATATCTCCGTTGCCCAGCGGCATGGAACCGGCCGCGTTGGTGCTCGGCGTTGTCCAAGTGATCATCGGCGAAGCAGGCGCAGTTGCCTGCGGAATGCCGGCCTCGGAGCAGTGCCCGATGCTGGCCAGCGTGTTTGCGAGGAGCAAAGCCCCCACCGCAAGACCTAGGCGCGGAGTGTTCATGGAGTTGATCGCATTCCACCAGCGAGTGCAGATGGGGGCAATTGATTACAGGCGTATGGCTGCACGGTCCGCGCTACCCGGCTCAGTCGGCGGGAGTCAATCGAACTTCCGAAAACTGAATGCCGCCATCGGAAAAATGGCTGCGGTTTTTCTTCGCCAGCCTGAGGCGGTCCGCCTGCAGCCGGATCGTGTATTCGCCGGCGCGGGCAAACTTCAGTCGGCCGAAGTGCGTGGCGATCTGCGGGTAGTAGACCGAGCGCAGCCCGGGGAGCAGGGCATCGCGCTTGGTCACGCGCCGCAAGGTGCGGCCTTCGCAGGTGAGCCGGAGCGTGTGGCCGCCGCTCCAGCGTTCCACGTGCTGGTGGGTCGTGACCACCGCGACATCATAGGGGCCCGGGCGGGAAACCTTGCAGCGCCATTCGAGGAAATCCGCGGTGTTACGCCAGTTCTCGCTGAGTCCGTTGCCGCCTATGCGCATGGCGGGGACGCGACCGATGGTGGTGCCGACGCGTGCCATGGGGCCGATGCAGGCGATGGTGCGGTCGGGCTGCTGGAGCGTGAGCGGATCGACAGCAGGCTCCGCGGCGAGATCGACGACGATCACCGTCACGGGAGCCGTCGTCCGCACTCCGGTGGAATCGATGGCTAGCACTGGCGTTCCCGTGGCGGGCTCGACTGTTTGGCGAAAGGCGAATTTTTTACCGGGCGCGACCAGGGCGGACACCTTCGTGACGCGGGTACGGAGTCCGTGCAGACGGAATATTTTCCGGGGGCGCCCAAAAAAATGAAAGTACAGGGTCCGGCCACGGGCCGTGATCCGACCCCAGGGGAAATCGTTGCGAAACGGGCTCGGCGAGGTGCCTTGGACGGCGACGCCATTGCGGCGCAGCCAGTCGCCGATGGCGCGAAGCCGGGCCACGCTGGGCGCCGGGATCCGGCCATCCGCATCGGGGCCGAGGTTTAAGAGGTAATTGGCGCCTTTGCTGGCGAGGTCCACGAGCGTGGTGATGAGGTTCGCGGATGATTTCCACTCGTGATCGTGGCGCTTGTATCCCCAGGTGTGATTCAGGGTGGCGCAGGCCTCCCAGTCGCCTTCGAGGCGGCCGGGTGGCAGGTAGTTGTCGCGCAGCTGCCGGAAATCCCCGAGCCCGTGGCCGATGCGTCCGGAAACGAGGCAGCGGGGCTGCAGGCGCTTCACGTGCCGGCGGATGGCGGCGCTCTGGGCCCGGGAGAGTGTGAGCGGCATATCGAACCAGATCATGCCGACGGGGCCGTATTGGGTGAGCAGCTCGGTGAGCTGAGGCATGACCTTTTCGCGCAGGTAGCGGTCGGGATTCTTGAGCGCCGTATCGTAGTCCCAGTTATTCCAGGCGCCGTCGGGATGGTGCCAGTCGAGGTCCTGCGAGTAATAGAAGCAGAGCCTGACGCCCTGGCGGCGGCATTCGGTGGCGAGGTCCGTCATCGGGTCGTGATGCCACGGGGTCGCGTCGACCACATTGTAGTCGCTGGCGGCCGAGTGATACATGGCGAAGCCGTCATGATGCTTTGCGGTGATGACCAGATATTTCATGCCGGCCTCCCGGGCCAGCCGGACGACCGCCGCGGCGTTCCAATGGCGGGGATGAAAGCGCGCGGCCAGCTTGGCGTAGGTGGCGACGGGAACCTTCTTGCGGTACATCAGCCATTCGCCCGCGCCGGGCACGCGCTGGCCCGACCAGACGCCCGCTGGAATCGCGTAGAGGCCCCAGTGGATGAAAAGCCCGAAGCGGGCCTGACGCCACCAGGCGAGGTCATCCTGCCCAGGGGAGGGGCGGCGTTTCGCGGCATTGTTTCCGAGGGCTGCGGCGGCGCACATGGCGACAAGTATGACGCCGTTCGATCGCCGGACGGGCAACAGTTATCCGCGGCCGGAAGATCCGCGAAGATGCGGGCAGCCATTGTCACGTATTACGTGACAATGGTTTTTCTAACCCCTGATTGTCATTCTTCGCTGCGCCTCAGAATGACAAAAGGGCCTTTGAGGCTTTGCCGGATCAACGTGGGCTCCCACCCAACTCCGCGTTGGTTCGCGCCTCAGAATGATAATCAGGAATCCGTAGGCGCGCCCAAGCTCGTCCGCACATTTCCTGACTTCGAAGTTTGGAGACGTCCCCTAGTCCTTCGGCGTGCGGCCGGGGAAGGTCGCGAGGTATTTTTCGATGTTGGCCTGCTCCTTCGCCTTGAGGTGCTGGCGGGTGTGCATGCGGTCCGCGGCCTTGGCGATGGTGACTTCCGCGAATTCGGTCCGGCGTTCCGGGGCGAGCAGGAAGTCGCGCACCCGGTTGAAGCGCTCCTCATCCGAGGTGCCGGCGACGGAGATGAGCCCCGCGAGGTATTCGGCGGGGGCCTTGGCGGCGATGGCGTCATAATTCGTCATCATCCAATTGGCGGCCAGATCACGCAGATCTTCGCTGGCTCCGACACCGCTGCGACTGCGGGTACCCATCAGGATGCGCAGGAACTCGGTGGAGTTGAGTGCCGGCGTCAGCGAATAATCGAGGGCGCGTTGCAGCAGCGCGGGATCCCGGAAGCCGTTGAGCGCCCGGATGAACGCGGACCGACCGGACGGGGTCCGGGCCTTTTCCAGGGCGGTCTTGAATGATTCGAAGAGCGCGGCGTCACCATGATAGGCGGCAACCGCCAGTGAGGCACTGGCCAGGCTGGGATCCACCGACCGCGGATTTTCGAGGTAAAGGGCGGTCAGCCGGCGGCATTCGGCGACGACCGCGGGATCGGCCGCTTCGTTGCCCAGCGCGCCGTAGAGGGTGGCGCGGAGGGGGTTGACGTAGTCGGGTTCGCCCTTGACGGGCTGGAGGCCGATGCGATCGAGCACGGGGCGCAGGATGGCCTTGCGGTACGCGTCGTAAGCGGGCTCCGCCGCCGGGCTGACAAACGTCTCGCGCAGTCCGCCGATTCCGCCGACGACGCTTTCGGTCACATCCGGATCCTCATCGCGAGCGTTGGCCGTGAGGTAGGCGAGGTAATCGCCGCCGTCCATTTGTCCGGCGGAAAAGAGTGCGGAGATATTGTCGAGCAGGCCCACGCGCTCGAGCGGACTCAGGGCGGCGGCCTGGCGGGCGAGCCGCGCATTGAGTTCGGGCGGGAGGCTCCAGCGGTAATAGCCGGCTTCACCGGCATTGGGGTAAATCCAGTCGGCCTCGCCCAAACCCGGCACAGTGAACACCTGCGTCGGCTCGGTAAGCAGCAGACGCTCGCGGTGCAACTGGCCGGCCTTGCTCCAGGCGAGCACGACGGGCACCTGCCACTCCCCCGGCAATGGCTTGTCACCCAGGTTGGTGAACCGCTGCTGGCTCAGGCGCAGGCGGCCATCGGGCTCAAAGGCAAAGGTCACCAGCGGCACGCCGGGTTTTTCAATGTAGGCGGCGAGCATCTGCGGGATGTTGTCGCCGGAGACGGTGCCGAATGCCGCCCACAGATCGTCGGCCTTCGTATTGCCCCAGCGGTGCCGTTCAAAGTACACGCCCATCGCGGCGCGGAACTTGTCGGGTCCGATCCAGTTCTCGACCATGGTGAGGATGCCCTTGCCCTTGCTGTAAGTGAGTTCGTCGGCGAGTTGGCCGAGATCGGTCTCGGACGTGACCTTGCGGCGGACGGCCGTGATGGAAGGCAAAGTGTCCGAGCGCATGGCGCCCTTGATGGCGCGGCTTTGCTGGATCCCGATGCGGAACTCGGGGTATTGCTGGTCAGCGACCTTGGCGCAGATCCAGTCGGCGAAGGATTCGTTGAGCCAGAGGTCGTCCCACCACTCCATGGTGACAAGATTGCCGAACCACATGTGGGCCATCTCGTGGGTCATGATGTTGGCGAGGCTGCGCCGGGCGCTGAACGAGGGGCGCTCGGGATCCATCAGGAGCGCGCGGTCCGTGTAGGTGATGAGACCGACGTTCTCCATCGCGCCATAGACGTATTCCGGGACGGCGATCTGATCGAGTTTGGCGTAGGGATGGGGGATGCCGAAATATTCCTCGAGTCGGGCGAGGATCGGCGGGGCCATGCGGACAGCATCGGCGGTGAGGGCCGACTGGCCGCGCGGGGTGATGATGTGACCGGGCACGGAC
>CAZFHG010000092.1:0-13702 GCA_964518665.1 uncultured Opitutaceae bacterium
CACCACATCACGGTCAACAGCCTGATCCCGGGTTCCTACGTCACGCCGATGAACCTCGATGCCATGACCGACCCGGTGCGCCGCGCGTCGGCGGGCAAATGGATCCCGCTTGGGCGCATGGGCGAACCGGAGGACATCACCGCCGCCGCCATTTTCCTGGCCAGTCCGCAATCGGACTACATCACCGGCAGCAGCATCCGCGTTGACGGCGGTGCGAGCCTGATGTGAGAGCGGAGGGCGGGCCGCGGAGCCAGGCGGTAGGAGCGGCTTTACGCCGCGATCGGGTACTCGAACCTTCGATCCCCGGAGATTTTTTTAACACAGAGGCACAGAGAGACGAAGAAGACCGGGGCAGGTGTTAGGGATATCCTGAGATTCTCTGTTCCTCTGTGTCTCTGTGTTAAAAACCGATCGGGCTTGTGACCCGGTTGCACCTTTCGAGAAATCGAGCTTCCGATACGCGGGCTGTTGCCTATCATCGGCGTGGCTGCGCCCCTGCCTTTCAGCGGCAGGGGGTGCGCACGCCACCGTCACCAAGCCTGACCACACAATGACCAACCGATCCCGACTGGAGGCGGCGATACAGGGTCTCCCCGTGACACATCCGGTCTATGCCACCTACGACGGGTTCGTCACGACCCGGCCGCACGTGGACTGGCCCCGGCTGTTTGCGCTGGGCCTGGGGCAGATCTCTCACGCCGACGTGCTCCGGCACGAGCATCCGAACCTGCAAATCATCGAGACGACCAGCGAACACAACGGCCACACCCGCCGCGACGTGCGCTGGATCACCGACATCGGCGAGCTCCACCAGTGGTATCTCGACGGATGGCGGCAGCAGTTTTTCATCAAGACGCCCGCGGACTACCGGATCATGCGCCGCGCCTGGGAGAGCGTGAAAATCACAGCCGACGCCACGGCCTTCCTCGCGGCGGAAAAGGCGGTGGGCGACAACGGCGTGACCTTGGGCAACATCGCCGGCATGGGCCTTGGGCGCACGCCACTGATGGTCCTGCAGGTGGACTGGGTCGGCCTGGGCCAGTGGTCGGTGGATCTCGCCGATGAGCTGCCGGAGATGATGGAGCTGCTGGAATTCATGAACGAACTGAAGCTGGAGGAATTTCGCCAGGCCGTCCTGACCCCCGCCCGGCAGATCAAGCTCTGGGAAAATCTTTCGATTCAAACCCTGGGGCCGGCGCGCTACCGGCGGCACCTCGTCCCGCTCTACACGAAAATCCTCTCCATCCTGAACGCCGCCGGCAAACGGCTGCAGGTGCATTACGATGGAAAACTCCGCGTCATCGCCGATCAGGTCGCGTCGCTCGATTTCGACGGGATCGATTCCCTCACGCCGCCACCGGAAGGCGACATGACGGTGGCCGAAGCCCGCCGGCAGTGGCCCGACAAGATGCTCTGGTGCCATCCGTCGCTGGGCTGGTTTCGCGAAGGCGAGGCGATCCTGCGGCACCTCGTCAAGGGCATGGTCCGCGATGCCGGCCCCAGGCGTTTCTGCCTGATGATCAGCGAGGAGATTCCGCCGGATTGGGAGCGGACGGTGCCGCAGGTGCTGGCCCTGCTGCGGGAGGATTTAGACACATGAACTCCAAAGCGATTGTTCGTCAGGCCCTCGCCCATCGCGCCGGCCGGGTCCCGGTGGACTTTGGCGGCACCACGGTCTCGGGCATCCACATCAGCGTCGTGGAGGCCCTGCGCCGTCATTACGGCCTGCCGGCCGGACCGGTCCGCGTGTACGAGCCCTATCAGATGCTCGGCGAGATCACCGACGATCTGCGGGACGCCATGGGAATTGACATCGTCGGCGTCCTGCCGCGCGGCACGATGTTCGGCTACCCGGCAGAAGGTCCCTGGCGCGAATGGCGCTGCCCGTGGGGTCAGGTCGTGCTCGTCCCGCCCGGTTTCCAGACGCGGACCGAGGCCAACGGCGACGTCTACATTTACCCTGCCGGCGACACCAGCGTGCCACCCAGCGGCCACATGCCGGCCACCAGTTATTTTTTCGACTCCATCATCCGGCAGGAGCCCATTGATGAGGATAAGCTCAATCCCGCCGACAACCTCGAGGAGTACGGGCTGCTCTCCGACGCGGACATCGCCCACTGGCAGCAACGGGCTGCGATGCTGCGCGATTGTCCGCGCGCGGTCGTGGGCAACATGGGCGGCACCGGCCTGGGCGATATCGCCCGCGTGCCCGGAACCTCGCTGCGCCACCCGAAGGGGATTCGCGACACGGGCGAATGGTACATGTCCATCGTGGCGCGGCCGGACTACGTGCGCGCCGTTTTCGACCGCCAGTACGAAATCGCCCTGCGGAACCTCGCCCGCTTTCACGCCATCATGGGCGACACCGTTGACGTGCTCTATGTCTGCGGCGCGGATTTCGGCACGCAGGCCTCGCAGTTCTGCTCCGTGAAAACGTTCGATGAACTTTACGTGCCCTACTACCGGCAGCTCAACGACTGGGTGCACCGGCACACGTCCTGGAAAACCATCAAGCATTCCTGCGGCGCGATTGACCCGCTGCTGCCGAGCCTGATCCGGGCCGGGTTCGACATCATCAATCCGGTGCAATGCTCCGCAGCCGGGATGGACCCGACGCATCTCAAGGAGACCTATGGTCGCGACCTCGTCTTCTGGGGCGGCGGGGTGGATACGCAGCGTACCCTGCCCTTCGGCACGCCCGAAGAAGTGCGCACCGAGGTACTCAGCCGCCTGCGCATCTTTGGGCGCGACGGTGGCTACGTCTTCAACGCCATCCACAACATCCAGGCTCGTACGCCCACGGCCAACTTCCTCGCGATGCTCGAGGCCGTGCATGCATTCAACGCCGGGGGTTGATAGCGGGGCGCCTGCGGTGCTTGAACCTCCGATCCCCGGAGATTTTAACACAGAGGCACAGAGAGACGAAGAAGACTGGGGCAGGAGTTAGGAGTTATCCCGACATTCTCCGTACCTCTGTGTCTCTGTGTTAAAACGGATCGGGCTTGTAGCGTGGCGTCACACCCAGCCTATCACCCCAACTGCTTCTTAATTTTCCCCAACACCTCATCCATGACCTCGAGCACGCGATTGATGTCCGCGAGCGTGTGCTGGACCGAGTAGCCATGGTGCGCGGGGCCGCCGCCGTAATCGTGGAAATACACACCGCGATCATAGCAGCCCTTGATGAACTTCAGCATGAGGGCCTTGTCGTGGCAGAAAGTTTCCTCGTATCGCACCGCCGGCGTCCGCCGGCCGAGCAAAATGTTAAACCGGGCGCCATGGTGCGGCACGATCATGGCTAGGTCGCGGTCCCGGATGATCCGGTCCACGCCGGCATGAAACGCGTTTTCCAGCTTCCGCAGATGCGCGTAGAATCCCGGCTTCGCCGCCTCATCCAGGAAGGCGAGTCCAGCGAGGACCGGGATCAGGTGCGCATTGAAGGTGCCGCTGTGCTGAACCGGGCCGACCGGCTGGAACTGGTCCATGATCTCCGCCCGCCCGCAGAATGCGGACAACGGCAGACCGCCGCCGATCGCCTTGCCGATGGTGCAGACATCAGGAATCACGCCCAGGTCGGCCTGCGCCCCGCCGGGTGATTTCTTGAACGCCGACTGGACCTCGTCGAAAAACAGCACGATACCCGCCTCGCGCGTCAGCTTTCGCACCGCTTCCAGGTAACCGGGCTGCGCCTTGATGCCGCCGCAGTTATAATTGATCGGCTCAAGGATCACCATGGCCGCCTCATGGCCGTGATCGGCGATGGCGCGGGTCAGCGCGTCCACGTCGTTGAACGGAACCGGGATGATAAAATCGGCGAAGGCCGCCGGCATGCCCGGCGACTCCAGATACGGATGCACCCGGTTCTGGCCAAAGGCCGAGGCCGGGGGATGGCCGCCGATGTAGATGAGTTCGTGGTAGCCGTGGAAATGCCCCTCCACGCGGATGATCTTGTCGCGGCCCGTGTAGGCGCGGCAGGCGCGGATGAGGTGCAGCGTGGCCTCCGAGCCGGAGGAGCAGAACCGGATGCGATCCGCGCACGGAATCTCCGCGCACAGTCGGCGGGCGAGTTCCTCATGGGCCTCGGTCTCAAATGAATTGGCGTAGCCGATCTTCGCGGCCTCCCGCAGCGCCCGATCGATGGCCGGATGCGCATGCCCCAGCAGACCCGCGCCGTGGGCGCAGCACATGTCGATGAACTCGCGGCCCTCGATGCTCCACACCCGCGAACCGCGGGCGCGTGACACGTAGAAAGGCGTCCCAATGGCCCGGTTGAGCCGCACGGAGGAGTTCACACCGCCGGGCAGGACTTTCTTCGCCTTGAGATACTGGCTTTTGAGCGTGGGCATGGGAGGGATCGGGGAATTATTGATGATAACCCAAAGTAAGGGCATCGGAAACGGCATCTTGATTCCGAAGGTAGGGCCCGGCCTCCGGACGGGCCGAGGATGGCAGTCGTCTCGCGAACCGCCCGTCCGGAGGCCGGGCGCTACCCACGGAATCGTCACTTCCTGGGTTCAATTTCAACAGAGTGTGTTTTCTAGCCGATACCATCGCATGTCACAGGTTTGATGATCATCAATCGTCCCGCCGGATCCAGGCGACTTTGCGCCAGTCGTCGATCGGGTCGAGGGGCCAGAGTGGCCGATTGATGATCCGGTAAGGCAGCCGGTCAAAACGGGACGATGCGCAGCCGGGACAGTCGGACAAAATGATGTCCGCGGCAAACGGCCCGAATTCCGCGCGAAACCCTTGCGGCGACTTGACGACGACGACCTTGAAATCCTTCGGTTCCAACCCCACGCAGCGATACATCAGCGGCGTGCTGCCGGGTCCGGGTTTTTCCACGAGGAGCAAAGTGACGTCCGCCACCCGGATGACGGCGGCCCGGCCCATATCGATTTTGAGATTGTTGCCCCCATGGCCGGTCAGGACGTAGCCAGCATGGTCATGGAGCGCCGCCACCCGACCCGTGATCATCATGGGTTGGGAAAACACGCGGTCGCGCTTGCCGCCGACGGCGAAGGCAAAGTCGCCGCCGACTCCCGCCTTCTCCGCATGCGCCACCGCCTGCGGATCGACCATGATGGTCAGCGCCCCGCCGGGGATGCGGCGGCCGATCATTTCCTTCAACAGGTGGATGCTGTCGCCGCCGGCGCCGGAATTGGTGGCGTCAGCCCCGTCCGCGATCACGGCCGGCTGGCCCTGGCATTGCAGGGCGCGGTCGAGGCAGGCGGGGGCGTCGAGGAAATTCATCACGAGCTGTTCCCGGACCGGCCAGCACTGCGCCGCCAGCTTGTCGGCCAGTGCGTCGCCGAGGTCGGCGCGGTGGTCGGTGACGATCATCGCCGCCCACCCCAACGCCGGCACATCGAGATAGGCCTGCGTCATCAAAATGCCGGCACTCAGCACTTCCGGCCTGTTCTCCGCCGCCACCACCTGTGCGAAGATCGGCGAGAGCGGCGGCACAAAGGTGCTCTGTAATTCCCCGCCGGTGATCATCGGCAGGCGCACGAAGCTGGTCACGGGTTTGGCCCCGGAAATAATCCGGTGCAGCACGCGGGCCGACCTGATGCCGGTCTCCCGCTGGTCCATGTGCGGAAAGGTGTGATACGCGACGAGGGCGCTGGAACACCGGATCATGCGCGTGGTGACGTAGGCGTGCAGATCGAGGCTCGCGACGACAGGCAGGGCGGGCCCCACGAGTCCGCGGATGGTTTCAAGCAGCCACCCGTCCAGGTCCGGCTCATCTTCACCCATCATCGCGCCGTGCAGCGCCACGAGCAGGCCGTCCAGCCGGCCGGCCCGCTCCAACTGCTCGGCCAGCATCGCCGCAAACCACGCCTGCGTGCTCCGGGCGGCAGGTCCGCCCGACCATGCCTGCAGGCGCAACACACCCACGGGCTCCACCGGCTCGGGCCATTGCTTCAAGCCTTCCATGAATCCGCCGAGTTCGCCGACCTCGCCGTACTGCGCCAGCACTCCGGCGCCCGTGCCGACCCCGAAGTTCTCGAAGTCCGCGGGAACGGTCAGCACCGGATTGAAGCAATTCGTCTCCTGCAGGATCTGGATGAGGCCGATGCGTTTCATGGCATGATCTACTCGTTGCCTTCGGGCACCGGGACCTTTTTCAGGTCGGCACGCCGGTGTTCGTATGTTTCCGCAAAGCCCAGCACCACGGGATCGGGTGTGATCCCGCGCTTGGCGCAGGCGTCGCGGTAGAGATCGGGCCACCAGTTGCGATGCTGGGTCAGCCCCTGGTCTCGCCAGGCCTTCCAACCGGTGAAGAGCACGTTCCAGTGTTCGTCGCCAAACTGCAGCGCCTCCTTGGAATCCTTGAATTGGGGCAGATACCAGTCGCGGCCGATCCGCGCATGCAGGACCTCATCGGCCCAGTCGTAGTCCTGGAAGAGCACGGCCAGAGGGTTCCCGGTCGCCTGGCCCACCTCCCATTCGTAGCGCTTGCCCGTCCGGGCCATCAATCCCTGCTCAACATAATAGAGGACCGCGTGCCGCTCCAAGGGCTTCAGTTGCGTGTTCATGATGAGCGCATAGGTGGCGTTCACCATGGCCTTGGTCCAATCGACGCCCAGATCAACGAAGCCGACTTCGCCCATCAGCGAATGCCGGGCCTCGTCCCAAAGCTGGCGGCTCATCTCGCGATAGTACTCCCAGGGCTTGTCCTTGGTTTCGGTGATGACGCTCGCCAGCATCTCGGGGATCTCGATCTCCCGCAGTCGCCGGAAGAACAGCATCAGCGCCTTCGGCTCCGCCGGCAGTTGTTCGTTGTAGATGAAGGCCTCCACGTTGACCCCGCGGTTGAACGGATCGGGGAAGCGTTCATCGCGCCGGGGCTTGGGGTCATAGACGTAGGGCTTGGCCGAATATTGCCGGACCAGCACATGCGCCACGGGAGCGTCCGCCCCGTCCAGACCGCCGGCGGCTTCCAGGCATTGGTCGAGCAGAGACAGCCAGCCCGTGAGATTTTCACGGTGGGTTGCGTCCACAAGGCGGTGCACGGCCTCGGTGCCAAAGCGGTGCAGATCACCCAACTCCAGCAACGCGAAACGGCAAAGCCGGACCGAGGGATGATCAGCGAGATGGTTTGTCACCGCCAGGTGCCGTTCAAACGCGGCCTGCAGCGCCGGGATTGCGCGAGCATAGAGACCCGTGACTAGGGTCTCGGTCGAGGGCGCGCCGAGGATCTCATCGAAATAGATCTCGAGATTCGGATCCGGCACCGCTTCCAGGCCCAAGGGTGGTTCCCGCATTTCACCCACCCGCCGGCGCAGGGCCGCGACATGCTCGGCGCAGACGTGGGCGTGCAGGCTGAAGGTGGTCTTCAGTTCATAGATTGGCTCCGCCGTGATGCGGGCGGTGAAAATCCCGTGCAGGCGCCGCAGCGCGTAATGAAAACGCTTGAGCCGCGCCACGCACTCCTCGACCGAGAGCCCCGGCCGGGCGGCTTCGGCCAGGGTGCACAATCCAGCCACCGGCGGCAGATCACGATAGGGGCGATAGGGTGACGCATTCATGGGGGTTCCTCCTGAGAGGCATGTCTGTTCAATTTCCGGGATTGGAGTGCCCGGGGGAAAACCGAATCCAAAAACTCTCGCGCCAGGTCCCGCCGGGCGGGATGTCCGCCACCTCGTGCCGGGTGCCGTCGGGCAGCGGGTTCAATGCGTTGATGGTCGCCGCCATCGGCTCGAAGCAGATGAAGTTGGCGACCGGCGGAGCATAGACCACGCAGGTTGGGTACTGCGGACCCTGGATCAACGTGACGCGTTGATTGCCGCCCTCGACCCAGAACTCCGCTCTGCCATCCGGGCGCCGTGCCAGCCTGGTCAGCACATGCATTTCGGGCAGACCGGCCAGCGCCGAGGAGTCCGGCAAGTGCAGCAGTCGCTTGCCGCCGGTGGGCAGCAGGTCCTCCGAGAGGAGCGTCTCCTCACCGGCGGGAAAGTGCACCTTCCAGGAATTGCGGGGCGCGTCCTGGATTTCGAAATAGGGATGATAGCCGATCGCGACCGGCATGGGCTCGGCCGCATGATTTTCCAACAGGGTCTCCACCTCGAGCGCTCCATCTTTCAGCCGGTGCGTCACCACGAGGGTGTGCGCAAAGGGGAATTGCGCCATCAGGTCCGGATACTTCCAAAACTCCAGCCGGCACACCGCCCGGGCGGATTCACGATCGGCCTCCAGCGCCACGAGTTCCCAATCCGGCCAGCCGGTCAGCAGCCCGTGCATGGCCTGACCGCGGCCGTCGCGCATGAAATTGCCGAGATCCGGATTTAACCGGTAGCGTTTGCCATTGGCGTGGAACGCATCCGGCACGAGGCGGTTGGCCCACGGGGCCATGAGGGGATTGCCGTAGATGACGGGTTTCTGTTTCAGCACGTCGAGGCTCGGCGGCGACCGGAGGATGCTGCGGCCCCTGACGGTCATGCGGTACGCGTTGTTGCCGATCGTCCGCGCAATCGAGACTTCCGCCTGCCCGGCGGCATCCGCCAGCCGGAGCACGTCGAACCCGTCAACGGTCACTTGGGTGGCGGAATAATTGTTGAGCGGTGACACGGGAGTAGCGTCGCAAGGCAGAGTCATTCGGCAGCTCTAGGCAGGACTCATACAGTTGAACCACAGATGCACACGGATAAACACAGATAGGAAGTCGTGTTTACTGAGGAAATAACGCGCCCGACCATTTCACCAATCGGCGGTTGAACCGCGAGGTCGTTTGTCCGTCTGACTCATATTCTCATTTGCGTTCATCCGTGTCTGTCTGCGGTTTCCACTGAATTTTGGCCATAGCGGACTGAAACCACAACATCTTCAAAGATGAAAAAGGCGCGGGGATCGGCTGATCCCCGCGCCTGAAGTCGTCATACGACGGGTTGGATTACCAGAGATAGGTAACCGTCACCTTCGTCCGACGGGCATCTTCCAGATTGGCGCTGGCCGCATTGGACAGGAAGTACATGTTCAGGCTGTCCGCGACATTCGTCATGCCCACGCGGTAAACGATCTGGCGCTTGCCCGAGAGCTTTTGCCGGTACTCCGCAAACACGTCGCCGGAGTTGTACGCCGGTGCCGTGATGAGCGCGGTGCCGTCGAGGGTGTCGCCGATGCGCTTCCAGCCGCCACCGACCGCGAAGGCGTCGGTGAGATTGTACCGCAGCCAGAAGTTAATCGTCTCCTTCGGGACAAACGCCGCCCGGATACCCGTGAAGGCCTGGGTCGGTCCGTCCGCCTTGAAGAAGCCGGCCAGCGCCGTGAGCTTCTTGTTGTCGCTGGTGTAGCCGATCTGGCCGTCCCAGCCGTTGTTTTCCTGCAAGCCGTCCTGGATGAAGAAGCCGGCGTTGTACGGGTCGCCGCGCCACTTGTTTTCCACCTGCAGCTTGAAGTAGGACAATGAGCCGAAGAAATTGCCACCCAAGGCGTGCAGGTTGTCGATCTTGACGCCGACTTCGTCGTTCGAGCCCGTCTCTGGCACCAGCGCCGTGCCGTCGGCCTTGAAGATGGCGCCGACCGCGAGGTAGCCCTCGTCGTGACCGAAGTACAGGCTGACGTTCTTGGTGGGCTGGTAGACCGTACCGTACCGGTAGAGGAAGATCGTGTTCTTCTTGGAGGCACCGGGATTGCCCGCCAGTCCGGCATTGGCCACGGACTGGGTCTGGGTCCAGCCATAGCGCTCGTCGTAGTTGTAGCGGGTGCCGAAGTTAAGCTTCAGCTTCCCGTGGAACATCTCGAAGGTGTCGGTTCCCATCACGCCGCCGAGCCACTGGCTGTTGTAGGGCTGGTACAGATTGTTCTGCTTCCGGGCGTTGGCCGTGCCGATGAGGTTGGCGGTCGCACTGCCGAGGGCCGGTGGGTTCGACACGCTGAAGTCGGTCCACGGCGACATCTGGTTCTCCGGGTACAGGCCGGCCATGGTCGTGTTGGCGTTCCACCGGTAGTTGTTGGTCCAGTTGTTGATGGTAGTGGCGACTACGAGATGGTTGTCCAAGCCGGGTCCGAAATCGAGTTTGTCCCAGGAAGTGGACATATCGATCGTCCATTGCTTGAAGAAGTAATCACCATAGGCGTGGAAGATCCTCATCGTGTCCTGGCTGAGCACATTGCGACCGGTGAAACCGCCCGAGCTGTTCTTCGGGTGATCGATTTCAGTCACGAACTGGAACTTGAAGCTCCACTCGTCGGACAGGGAACCGGTGAGCACCGTCTGGGTGAAAAACTGCTGGTCTTCGCTCTGGGAGCCGGGGAAGTACTTACTGGGGCTCAGGTCCCGGATGGGCACGCCATCCTTGTTGAGGGGCACCGGACTGAAGAGGTATTCCCTGAAGTTGTACTCCGCGCGCATCTTCAGCTTCACCTTGGGACTGATGTCATAGGTCAGTGACGGGGCGAAGACGAAGGACTTGGTGAAGTCGGTGTCAAACCCGGGACGGTCTTGGTCGAGTCTGCCAACCACCAGGCGCACCTGCAGCTGGTCGTTGTCGAGGAACTCCTGGCCGACATCGATCATGCCGGAGTAGAACGAATCCGTGCCCAAAGACACCTCGACCTTGTTGATCGGATTGCGACGCGCCCATTTCGGCATCATGTTGACGTAACCGCCGTACGCGCCGAAGGGGCCGTAAAGCAGGGCGGATGGGCCCTTGATGACCTCAAGTCCGTCCATGTTGTAGTTGCTCGTCGGCCCCACGCTGGCGGTGGTGGCACCGTCAACCGCCCAGAACTGGGCGCGGAAGCCGCGGATGCTGGCGCCGGCAAAGACGCCGGGGGCACCGAAGGTCTGCACGCCGGCGACGGCCTTGGACAGGGCCTGCCAGGGATCGACCGCGCCCATGTCATCGAGCAAATCGCGCGTGATGACACTGACGGTGGCAGGCACATCGAAGATCTTCGCCGCGACGCGCGAGCCGGACATGGTGTCCGAGGCGATGTAACCTTCGTTGGTCCCGACCTTGACTTCGAAGGGACTGAGTTTGACGACCTCTTCCTTCTCCTCTTCATCCGCGCCAGAGGCCGGCGGGGTGGAAGGCGGGGTATTCTGGGCGAGGAGGGTACTGGGTGAACTGACGAAGACAGCACTGAGTAACAGTGCGACGAACAATCGTAGGACTGACGATGTGGTTTGGTATCGGTTCATGTTTGGGGAATAGCCCGATGGCTGCTCTTTGTTACCTGACTTGCTTTATGCCACCCCGCGCAGCGGACTGCTCCGACACTGAGGGCGGTATAGCAGTGTGACGCGCCACCTGCCGCCACGGGTTATGTCCGCGTGTGATATTTTTGAAAAAAGGCGCGCCCTGAAAATATTTCGCAACCGGCGTAATCCTTTTTTGGATTCCGTTCGTCTTAGCAGCGGGCACGCAATTGCGCCCGATTGCGATTTGGGAGCGCGACCGCCCTCGGTCGCAATCGTTCGCCAGCAAATATGCTCACAAGCACTCCAATCCATCGCTGTGCCGTCCAGCTTTTCGTGATTAGCGTCGGAATGCATCCTTGCCGTGCATGCGTGTAAATTGCGACCGAGGGCGGTCGCGCTCCCAGGCTGGCAAAAAGAAGCGGCTGCACCCGCCACCCCGGGGATGCAGCCGCCAACCACCTACCCAAAATCATTTCACGACGGGCACCGGCAGGCCCTTCGCATCCGGCGCGAGCCGGACGTCGTACTTCCGGCCGTTGTGCGTGCCCTGGATACGCCAGCCCGCGCCCTCGCGCGCAACCGCCAGCCGACCGTGCTCACCCCCGGCCGCCTGGGCGGTGGCCAGCGTCAGCACCTCGTGCTCCGTCGCGGACGCCGATTCCACCTCGGCAAAGGGAAACACGCCCTCGTCGGCGGGCAGGTCGAGTTGTCCGGTACGCACGGTCAGGCCGCGGTCCGACCGGACGATCACGGCGAGCGTCGCGTGCGGCCGTGTGATGCGGAAGGCCTGTGCCTCGGCCGGGACATGGCCAAGCCCGTCGTCGTTGAAAACCTGGTAACGCAACTGCACGGGCCGCGCCGCGCCGGTGAGCCGGACCTGATCGAGCAGCACGAGGACATCGGGTTTGAGATAGACGGCCGTGCGGCGCACCAGCGCGATGTCGGGTTGCACGAGCAGGTAGGCCTCGGTCGCGTCGCTCGTCACCGCCGCCCAGCCCGGACCGGTCTGCCAGTTGATGATGCGGGCCCAGGCCCATGAGGCATTGGTGCCCTCGCGGCCGTCGTGGTACTGATGGCCTTGTCCGTCCACCAGCACCGCGGTGTGCGCCCCGGTCTGGCGGAGCTTCCAGCGCTCCAGTTTCCACGAATAGCCTGCGCGCAGCGGATCATGGAGCAGCCGTTCGCCATGGGCCTTGAAGATGAGGCTGTTGCGGTCCGCATGCTCATGGTTGCACGGTCCGCCGCTGCGGAAGGCCAGGACGCCGTCGGCCGCGGTCCAGCCGCTGCGGGTCACGACCCAGTCGTTGTCGAGCCGCCGGTCGAGCTGGTCCGCTCCCGGCGCGACGGCGGGGAGCGCCGGATCGTACCAGATGGCGCCCCAATGCGATTTGATGAGGCCGGTATGCTGCGCAATGTGCTGCGCCAGCGGATCGTGGTGCACCCGCGCCACCCACGCGGCGAGCGTGGTGTCGAGGTTGAGTCCCGAGTCGCCGAAATTGACGATGTCGTGCTCCGGCTCGAGCACCGCATAGGGCTGGCTGGCCCGGCGCTGCGAGGCCGGCGGGACCACCGGTGCACCCGCCGAGGGCATGCTCATGGCGAGCGCGAAACGGATGGTGCCGGGATAATTGATCAGGGCGCGGTCATCCACCCCCAGGGTGCGGTAAAGGACCTCGGCGAAGACCGCCAGGTGCGAGGTGGTGTAGCTCCAGTACATCGGGCCCTCGTCGTAGCTGCCGTCGGGATGAACCATTTCCACGAAGGCCCGCGCGCTCGAGCGCGCCAGCGCCAGCCACTGGGCCGCCTGCGGGTGCCGGCCATGCAGCCAGCAGGCCGCGATGCCCAGGCCGGCGATCGGCACGGTTTTCAGGTTGGTCGAGTTCAGGATCACCGGCCACCGGCTCAGGTCGAAGCGGTAGGCGTTCTCCTCTTCCGGGTCTATGGTCCAGCCCTGCACCCGGTCCGGAAACTTCATCCCATAAAGGGTCGTGTAACAGGCAGCGGCACCTTTGTCCGCGAGGCTTTGCTCGGCCCGGGCGACCTCCTCGGGCGTGAGCACATCCCCCAGCCAGTCGAGCGCGCAGGCCACCGCAATGGACGCCTCGGGCGCGCGCTGGAGCCCGACCACGCTGCGGCCGCCTTCGAGAAACAGGTCCCAGTTCGGAAAGTCGCAGACCCGGCGCAGCGCCAGGCGCGCCAGCGCGAGTTCGGCGGGATCACCGTGCATGAGGTAGTTGAACGACGTGCGCTCGAGCACCGCCCGCGCCCGCACCATGTGCTGGTTGTGATTGTGGTAACTCACTTCCGTTTCCAGGAAGCGGGTTTCGGCCGCGGGATCCCATGCGGTCGCCTGGTCCATCGTGGACATCTCGCGCCAGAGCGAACCGAAGCGGGGCGAGCGGAGATTGCCGCGGATGCGCGGCAGGTCACCGGCGTCAAACAGCAGGCCGCGGGTCGGGGCGTTTTTCATCGGCGGACAGGAAACGGAGTCAAACCGGGGCGCACATCCGTTAGACGTACGGGCGCGGGATTCGGGCTATCGGTCCGCGCACGATT
>CAZFHG010000093.1:0-13629 GCA_964518665.1 uncultured Opitutaceae bacterium
TTCACCTTCCATTTCTTCAATACGCATTTCCGGATCGAGAAGTTCCCGATGGACACCGTCATCTTCTCCGGCCGGATCTCCAAGACCGAGATGCTGCATGAGCGCCGCCGCTGGTACGACCGGCTCGTCGCCTCCGGCCGCCTCGAGGACTATGCCGTGAGGGATGAATGGGAGGGTCGCAAGAAGATCGCCAAGAGCATGGGCTTCTTCTTCTTCGGCACCGGTCTCGTCCTGCTGGTGCTCATCGTCTACGCGATGATGTCCCGGCTGGGTCACTGATCCACGCCCCCCGCCCTGCGCCACTGTTCCCATGACGCCAACTCCCGCCACGTTCACAGCGCTTTCGCCGGCCGGCGAAAGCGCTGAAAGCGGCGTATTAGCAAATGCACTAGGCGGTATTAATACAGCGCTCAGCAAAAAATACTTATCAACCAAGCCAAGCCTTGCGCATATCTTGCCAACGCATGCGCAGCCACGGTTCCTTTAATTTCGCATACTGATCTCACTCAATCAGGCCCCATAACCATACAACTCTGACACCAAACCTATCCACCGTTATGAACTCACGACCCCGCTGGACAAAAAACATCCTTATCTTCGGAGGCACGGCCATATGGGGCCTGCTTCTTATTTCCTGTGTGGTGGCCAGTCGCACCATCGTGGCGCCGCCCAAGATTGCCGGCGCTGCATTTGTCGGTTCGAAGGAGTGCGCGCAGTGTCACGAGGACACCAGCAAGCATTTCGGAACCTCGACGCATGCCAAGGTCGCCGTCGCCGATCCCAAGCTGGGTGACACGAGCTGCGAGGCCTGCCACGGCCCCGGATCGCTGCACGTCAAGGCCGGCGGCAGCAAGGGCACGATCGTCAATCCGAACAAGTCGCCCGAGTCCTGCTTCCAGTGCCACCTGGACAAGCGCGCCGATTTCCAGTTGCCGAGCGCGCATCCCGTGATGGCCGGTCACGTGACCTGCACGGATTGCCATGACCCGCATGCGGGCAACGCCATCAAGGGCACGGGTGCCTCGCTGCACACGCAGAGCGAGTCCTGCACCGAGTGCCACACGGCGCAAAAGGGGCCGTTCATCTTCAAGCACAACGCCATGAAGGAAGGCTGCACCTCCTGCCACAAACCGCACGGTTCGGTGAACGAGAAGATGCTCGCCGCGCCGGATTCGAATCTGTGCCTGCAGTGCCATGCCACGGGCTCGACCCCAGGTCGGCTCATGGCCGGTGGACGCGACCACGCCGGCAATCCGGTCAACGGCACCTGCTGGGTCGCCGGCTGCCATGAGGGCATCCACGGCTCCAACGTTAGCCACGCCCTGCGTTTCTAACCCGACAACCGACACTCAAATGAAATCACTTACCTTTGTCTTGCGCTCCACCGGTCTTGCGGCAGGTCTGGCGCTTCTGTCTGTTCCGGTCGGCGCCAAGGAAACCGATGCGTTTCCGGCGTTCGAGACCAACTACATCACGTTCTCGGCGGGTGGCGCCAATGTCGACGGCAGCAAGGCTGCCTACCAGGCCAGGACCGCCAGCGCCAAGTCGGGCGCGTTGGGCATCGAAGACATGCGCTTCGATTACGACCTGAAGAACGACTCCACGCTGACGGTCACCGGTCGGGCTCTCGCCGGCCAGGAAGACTATCTGCTCAACTTCAAGCTGGCCAAGGACGAGGTCGGCTCGCTCGAGGTCGGGTACAAGACGTTCCGCACGTTTTACGACGGCGCGGGCGGTTTCTTCCCGATCGGGAATACGTGGCTGCCGGTGTTCAGCCGTGAGCTTTATGTGGATCGCGGCCAGTTTTCGCTGAAGGGCACCATCGCCCTCCCGAATGCGCCCGTGGTCTCGTTCAAGTTCTCGCAAACCACCCGCGATGGTCGCAAGGACAGCACGATCCTGGGTGACACCAACCTGACCGGCATCCCGATCTACGCCGGCCCGGGCGCCGTAAATCCGCTCTCCGCCACGCGGAAGCTGCTCCCGGCGTACGTTGACCTCGATGAGACGAACGACGCGTGGGAGATCGACGTCCACCACACGATGGGCAACACCACGGCGGTCCTGTCGTTTGGCGGCTATTCCATCGATAACCTGAATATGCGCCTAATGGCACAGAACTACGGCGAACTCGCCGTGTATCCTGCGCCCGTCTTCACCGCGCCGACGGTGAACAACGTCCGGGCAGGCAGCCCGCGCACCACGACGATGACCCAGCGGCATGAGGAAGAAGGCTTCCATGGCTCGGGTACGTTTGAGACGGTGGTGAACGACCAGGTCACGGTGTTCGGCGGCCTGCAGTATCACACGGCCGACGTGGAGATCGCGACTTCGCGCCAGCTCACGGCGACCATCGCTTCCGCGGCGGGCGTCAACAACTACCTCGGCGGTTTCACGAATACCGGTCCCACCGCCCGTGCACCCTATCACCTCGTGGCGAAGGGTGACATGGAGTTCACCGTGCTCACCGGCAACGTCGGCGCGCGGTTCAAGCCGATGCCAGACCTCGACATCGAGACCGCCCTCCGCGGCGAGCGGTGGGAGGATTCCGGCAAGAACCTCGGCAACTACTCATCGCAGGGCGTGACGCTCGCCACCGGCGCCGTCACCGCGTATGCCTCCCAAGGCCTGCACGGCGTGGACAACGTCGAGAAGCCGTGGACGCCCACCGTGGACGTCCGTTACACCGGCATCAAGAACGTGGCGCTCTACGCGAACTGGGAATACCGCACGGCGAAGCAGGATGAGTATGTGCGCTACGAGGGCCTGAACGGACAGACCAAGGCCAACGAGCTCGACCTGATCGGCAAGAACATCGAGGAAACTCATTCGAACGCGACGGTGGGCATGACATGGAAGGTCAACCCGGCGCTGAAACTCGGGGCCGAGCTGTACACCAAGGATCATGAGAATGATTTCGCGGGTTACGCTGATGTCCTTGGTCGCGACTATGTGCTGAACTACGATGTCTACGGCACCAAGCTCACCGCCGTGGTGAATCCGACTAACGCGGTCAGCCTCACTTCGCGCTACATTCTCCGTCGGAGCAAGGCGGCCGTCTACCACGCCGGCCTGACGACCACGGGCGCAATCAACGGCACCGTCGATGGCAACGACTCCACCCGCCACAGCTTCTCCGAGAGCATCACTTGGAGCGTGTCCCAGGGCGCCTACGTCCAGGTGAATGGCACGGTGGTGTTCGACCAGATGCAGACGATGTATCCGTGGGTTGAGGGCATTGCGAAGCGCAATCTCCGCAACGCCGACAACGACTACGTCACGGGTGATGCGACGGTTGGCTTCGTGATCGACAAGAAGACGGACGGCATGATCCAAGCCACGTACTATCGCGCCAACAACTTCGACGTGGGTTATGCACCCGTCGGAATGCCCCTCGGCGCCAGCGCCGAGGAGTCGACCATCAGCGTCGGCGTGAAGCACAAGCTGAGCGAGAAGACGGTGCTCAGCGGCAAGCTGGGCTATATCGACAGCACCAACGACACGCTCGGTGGTTTCGCGGACTTCAGCGGACCGCTGGCCTACGTGTCTATCCAGCACGCCTTCTAATCCTACCTCAAGACGGCCGCAGGCATATGAGTGCCTGCGGCCGGTTCTTTTGTACTCTCTGCAAGATCCGCCCGCTGCGCCTGCCGCAAGGCGAAGTCGTGCGTTCAGGATGTTCGGAAACTTTAAGCTCGGGTATTTTGACAGCAAGAATCCGGCACGGGCGGCAACACCAACTTCGATGGTTTGATTGGCTACGTCGCACTTAATTACGCGCTCTGAGCGCGGACTGACTACTTGGTTACCCTGATAAGTAAGCCGGCCGCCAGCCCTGGTGTGGGGCAGCGGCCGGCTTCATTTTTGGCGGGCTCGATGGCCCGGACTTGCGCTGGCCTTGGTCGGAGCCTGCTTGCAGGCGATTAGTAGGGGCGCAGCTCGACTGCGCCCGAGTGATTCGCGATGGCGGCATGAACGGGCGCACACGAGGTGCGCCCCTACATCAAACCGTCGCCTGCCCCTCGACAAACTCGGGGTCCTGAGCCGGTCGAACAGACAAGCAGGCGTCCCACCTCAAATTCCCTGGGGGCTTGCCCCGTAAAATTCCATTTTTTGGCATCCGAAAGCACGCCAAGCGTTGCGTATTGCTCGCCAAATGGTGCGCAGCGGAAAAATCAAAAATCCGGCATAGTGTGAACTTGGTTACCCTAATAAGTAAGCCGGCCGCCAGCCCTGGTGTGGGGGCAGCGGCCGGCTGTACTATCCCCCTCGTCCGCCCGCGCAACTGATCGCCGGCGGATTTTTTGTGCAACCTGGGATTGAATTGAAACCTGAGACCTGAAACCTGAAACCTGAGTGTATCAGCTGACGGGCAGGTTCAGGAGGGGCTGCGAGTTTGGGCGAGTGGCTGCATTCGATCTCCCAACTCCGAACTCCGATCTCCGGCTGACGCCGCGTGCCGCGTCAGCAAATCCGACGGCGGGGCTGCAGGTAGCCGTTGTCCCACGGGCTGACCTTCAGCGGCAGCTTGCGCCAGTAATATTTCAGATCGTCGCGCTCCCAATTCGCGTAGATCTCCTCCCACTTCAGCGTGCAGTGCGGATTCAGCGAACTCTCGTCCACGGGTTCGTCCGCCGGCTGGTAGCGCACATCGAGCGAGAGGCGGATGCGATCCTTGTACTGGCAGCGCAGGGCCTTGTGCACGGTGTGGCTCGGGAAGGTGAGCACGTCGCCGGTTTGATAGTCACCCTCGACCCAATGCGTGTCGGCGGGGCAGAGCGGCACCGCGAAGCCGCCGGCGCCCTTCGCGGGCTGCACGGGGAGATAACCCTGCCGGTGCGAGCCCTGCAGCACGGTGAGCCCGCCGAGCGACCGCGGGCAATCGCCCACCGGGAACCAGCAGGTCCAGGTATTGGCCGTGCCCTGGATGTAGGGGAAATCCTGGTGCGGCGGCGTGGGCACCATGCACGTATGCGGCGTGACCATCCGGGCGATGTGCCGCGGATGCACGAGCACCTCGCGCCCGAAGAGCGTGCGGTAGATTTCCAGCAGGCGCGGATGATGCGGCAGTCGGTGGAAGCGCTCGAGTTTCTGCACATCGTGATAGGCGGGGGCAGTGACGCCCACATCCGTGCGGTGCATTTCCTCTTCGGTCAGCCGGTTGATGGCATCATAGTCAATCAACCCGCCAAGCGCATCCTGGCCCAGCTGGCGCCAGCCGTATTTTTCCACCACCGCCAGCAGTTCGGCCCGCAGGGCGAGGACTTCATCGGCCGGCAGGCGGCCCTTGAAGAAGAGATAGCCATCCGACTCGGCGCGGGCGCGCAACGCAGCCGGATCGGCGAGGAGGGGCGTCGAATCGGTGAAGAGGGTCTTGCGGACGGAGGCGGGGGCGGGATCGGCAGCAACCATGTGGTGAAGTGCGGGAGAATTGCAGGATCGGCACCGGTTTGTCGATGCTGGGCCATGGGCCGGTCCGCCAATGTAGGGGCGCACCTTGTGTGCGCCCGATTGATTACCGTAACGCTGGCAATGCCCGAAAGGCGCACACGAGGTGCGCCCCTATAGGTAACCGGCTTCAGAATGACGGCACCCGGTCGCGGTTATTTCACCCGGCGGAGCCGCACGTTCGTTTCCTCGCCGTCAACCACCAGCAGGAATGAACCGAACCGGCCTTCCAAAATGCCGATCTCACGTCCGACCAATTCGTCGCGGATGGGATCGATGCCTTCCCACACCTGGCCGTTGTCGAGGAGGAAGCCGTTGGCGCCGCGCAAGGCCTTCACCTTGGCCTGCATCATCTGCGCCGCGGGGCGCGATTCCTTTTCAGTCGCCTTGCCCAGGCCGAAACGCGACCACAACGACGGCTTTTCCGCGGTCGCCGGGGTGGGACTGGCCGTCGGCGCCGCCGGTTCGGCCGGGGGTGCGGCTTTCGTCTTCAGGTATTGCGCAAAGGCGGCATTGACCAATTGGAGGTCGGCGGCGTCGAGCCGGTCGAGCCGGGCCTTGTTCCAATCCGCCTCGCTCATGATGGCCTGCAGGCCGGGAAACTCAGATTCACCCGCCCGGGCGGTGATCAGGGCGAGAACGGTCAGGCAGAGCAAAGTGCGCAGGGATTTCATGGAGGGGGAGGGCAGGTGCTGGCACTATGCAAAAATGCTGATTGCAGACAAGAGACTCCTTTGCCTCGCGGATCATCGCCCGTCATCTTTAATGAATCCCCATTGATGAAGACTCAGGGAAGTGACACCAGACACGGAGAATTACTGCTGCAGGTAGGGCCCGGCCTCCCTCCTTCGCCGGGCCTACTGAGGGCAGGCCGGACGGGCCGTAGACGGCCGCCAACGCATTTCCAACCGCCCGTCCGGAGGCCGGACGCTAACCTGAGGATCGTTTTAATTTAGGTTAATTACCTTAAAACGCCCATGATTCCTTTCTCCCTGCCTTCCGGCTATGATCGCATCCGGCGGGTGAACAGTTTCCAGGAACTGGTCTCGACGCCATTCACCGGCAGCGTCAACGCCCTCTGCTGGGAGCGTCACCTGCCGGGCGACTTCGGCGCCGTCGTGGCGCAACTGGCCGGCGGCGAGGAACTCGCCACGCTCGACGACGAACGACTGTTGGCGCTTTCCTTGGGCGATGCGGGCCGGACCGCCGTGGCGGTTCTCCTCGAAGATCTGCGGCTGCTGCGCGCCCAAGGCCTGGCTCCGGGCCTCGACTGCATCCAGGGTTATCCGCGCGACGATGAATCCGAGGCCGTGTCCACCGACGTTTACTCTTTCCATGCCGACAGCGCCACGGTGCCGGCCGACACCTGGCTTTGCACCTACCACGGCGCGCCGAGCGAGGGCTTGCGCAATGACGAGGCCCAGCGGCATGTGGACATACCGGCCACGCGCGCGGAACTCCTCAAACGCTACGGCGGCAGGGATGACGCCGATTTCCGCGTCTACCTGCAGGAGCACTGCTACGATCTGCATTATGCTCCACTGCCGCAGGCTCGGCCGTTTTCGTTTGGCGTGGGCAATCTGTGGCGCATCGCCGTCGAGTATCCCGGCAACCCCGTCCCGCCCTGCATCCATCGCGCGCCGGCCAACCTGCCGGGCCGGCCGCCGCGCCTGCTGCTGATCAGCTGAGCATCAATTGCCCGTGGCGGTGCTATTCGCGGCCGGTGCTTTGGGCTGGTCCCGGGCAACGCGGTAGTGGAGCCACACTTGACCGTCGTCCTGCGGCTTGGCGGAAAGCAATTGGAGCGTCGTCGGCAATTGCGCCCGGCCCAAATCCATGCAGTCCGCGAGGGTGGGGGTCGCATCGCCGCCGATGAAGACAGGCCAGACGACGAGATGGATCTCGTCGATCAAACCCAGGCGCAGCATCGCCCCGTTGAGGGTGCCGCCGCCCCACAGCTTGATGGCACGGACGCCGAGCTGGGCGTGCAGTTTGCCCAGAGCCAGGACCAGATCGACATGATCGTGTCCTTCGATGAGGTAGGGAATCCGTTCACGCCGCAGGAAGGCCAGATACGCATCAGGGGCATGATGCGAGACTAGATGGATCATGTGACTGCCGGGAGTCTCCGTCCCCTTGTATCCGCTGCGACCGCGACCGGCGCCATCAACCAGGACCAGCCAGCGGGTCGTTTGGGCAACTACGTCGGCCGGGAGAAAGTCTGCATGCAGTGCCTCAGTGGGTAATGCGGATGGGGGGAGATCACGCGGTCTGTCGCTTTCCCGCATGACGGTGCGACTTCCCATCATGATCCCTTGCGGTTGCCAGTCGGCCTCGATCTTTGCATCGATCTGTTTCGCGAGTGGGCCGCCGTCAGGCAGAATTGTCTCCGCCGGATGACGGTCAAACTGCGTGAGTCCCGGCCCGAAGGTGATCCGGCCATCGATCGAGGCACTGATCTGGAGCACGATGTGGGGGCGGTTTGGTGCGCTCATGTCCTTTCGAACCCTGACGGTCGATAACCAGTCGTCAACGGAAGGCTCGGGCGGTCGCAATCATCGCCCGAATGTTCGCCTCCGGGGCGGTGGGCGGGATGGCGCAGCCGGCGTTGAGGATGAATTGGGGCGTGTCGGCAAAGGTCTCCAGCACGTGCTGCGTCGCAGCGCTCACCTCGTCGGCTGTGCCGCGGGCAATGACGCCGCTCGGGTCGAGGTTGCCGATGAAAGTGATGCGATCCTTGCACACGGCATGCGCCGCCCTGAGGTCCGTCTTGTAGTCGAGCTCGACGGCGTCCGCGCCGGATTGCGCCATGTCTTCCAGGATGATCGAAGTGTCGCCGCAAATGTGCAGCGCATAGGGCAGGCCCAGGGCGTGGGCCTCGCGGATCACGGCCTGTTCCGAGGGCAGGGCGAACTTGCGGTACATGGCGGGGGAAATCATGGCCGGTCCCGCCGGACTGTCGCCATTTGAGACCATGTGCGCCCCGGCCTGCGCCATGAGCCTGATCATTTGGGTGGTCACGTCCGTGCAATGATCCAGCAGGCGCGCGATCAGCCGTTCGTTCTCGGGATCGCAGAGGTCGAGCATCCACGCCTCCGGCGTCCGCATCGCACAGGCGAGCGAGAAGGGCAGCTGGTCGCAGTTGCCGCGGATGAGGACCTCGTTGCCGAAATGCGCGCGGAGCCGCTGCACGATCTCCAGCCAGTGTTGCACGTAGCGGTAGCCGCCCACGTCCACCGGACGGAGCAGGACCACCTCATCCAGGTTGGCGAGGCGACCGCCGTGGGCGACCGCAGGGGAGTCGTCGGGAAATTCCACCGGCACGCCCATGGCCCCGGCCAGCACGGCGGTGTCGAAGTCCACATAGACGCCATCCTCGCCGTATTTCTCGATCGTCCGGATGAAGGCCTCGGCGGCGAGCTGGGGATTCTCGCGGAACTGGTGTTGCGTCAGGCCGGCCTCGCGGGCGGCGAGCATGAAGTTGTGCAGGATGACCGGAACCTTGTCCGGCCATTCGCCCCTCAGGGCGGCGGTGATGCGCTGGTAACCGTTCATGGGGCTGATGACGGGCAGTGAATCCGAAGGGCCGGCGTGGCGCATCCTAATAAACGCGTCCGGACCACGGCCGTGCATTTCTGCAGGTTGGGTTATGCCGGCCATTGGCTGTGCTGATGTCCGCCTCGAAAACCAGCGCCTGCGCTGGCGGCGACGGTGAAGCCGCCCCAGCCGGTTTACTTGTCCCGCTTTGACGCTGCCGGCTCAGCCGCCGGAGGGCTGGCATAGATCCGCTTCTTGAAGTGCAGGGCCGCCAGCGGGGTCAGTGGCAAGGCCAGCACCTGCGATTGCTCCCCGGCGCGGTAATGCAGCGCGAGCCGCTGGGGACCCGGCGCGAGGCGGAAAAACAGGCTGCCCGTCCGGGTGGCACCCGGGGCCAGCGTGGCGGGCAGGGCCAGGCGCCGGCGGTGGAACTCGGCTTCGATCTTGTGCCGCTGGCTGCTGTTGAGCGCGACGGTGCCGATGATGGCAACGGGCACGGCCGCGATCACGACCGTGGCCGCCGCCGCGGCTCCGCTCATCGTCCCGGTGGCCGCGGCCCCGCCCAAGAACGCGACCCCGGCTGCGCCGTAGGTCCCCACGCCCAAGGCAAACGCATAGTCCAGTTTGCGCTTGGCATTGGAGTCCCACCATTGCTGGCCTTCCCGTTCCAATTTCCACGGGTCATTGCCGGGCGCACTGGCCTGACCCGCATAATCCACGAGCTCGGCGGCCTCAAGGGTGAGCGGAGCATCACCCTGGTTGGTGACGCTGATGACGTACTCGTCCCACCAGGTCATCTCCTTCCATGCACCCGGGCCGTCATGCACAATCACCGAGTGCAGCATGACGACGAGGGGTGGCTGGGAGGTGGAGAGATTCAATGCCTGGGCGGGGACGATCCCCTCTTTCCTGGTCCGGTTGTGCGCCATGACGCAGCCGGCCGAAATTAGGGCGACCGCCAGCAGGACCGCGGTGAGGCAACGGACGAAGGGGAGGCGGTTCACAGCTTGGCGACGAGATGGAGTTGCGCGAGGGCGTCGAGAGGGATGGCCAGTTCGACCGGCCGGCCCTCGCATTGGGTCTTCAGCACCAGGCGGCGCGGACCGGCGGTCAGGGGGAAAAAGAGGCTGCCCATGGCCTTGGTCCCGGGTTCAAGCACGAGCGGGCAGGCCAGGTTTCTCTGCCCGAATTCCTTTTCGATCTTCTTCCTATCATTTGACACACTGACCAGGGCAAAGGGCAGGAGGATCAGATCGGCCGGATTTAGGGCTACCATGATCAGCAAGAGCGGGGCCGCCGCGGCTCCCGTCACCGCCCCCTCGAACTGCTCCTTGGTCACGGGCACATTCGCCTTGCGGTAGGCTTTCCAGTTTTCGATGCAGGTTTTTCCCAGGACCTCCAACTCGACCGTGGATAACTGCGGCTGCCCAATGATGTCTTCAAGGCTGGCCGCTGCGATGGTCAGTGGCGTCGTGCCTTCGTTGCTGATAGTCACCACGTATTCGTCCCAACAGGCTCCCTTGAACCACGAGTCCGGACCACCCGGGATGATGACCGAGTGCAGGGTGGCCTCGACGGACTCTGCCTTGCCGGTCAGACCCAGCACCAAGGGAGGCGGGGGCGTCTTTTTTGGACCGGCGCAACCCCAGAGGCACAGCAATGCCACGAGCCACAGCCATGCCGTTTGGTGCCCTACCAAAGGGAGCTTCCCAGCGCGACGCCGCAAATGTCGCCACGGCATGGCGCGATTATGGAGCCTACTGCCGGTGAAACAAGCCCAGAGCAGCCAATGCTTGCAGCCGCGGCGCCGCGTTTCTGCAGTCCGGATTATGCCGGTCAGTGGCTTCGCTGGTGTTGGTCTTTCGGTTGTATTATTTTGTAAGGCCGCACCTTGGTGCGTGCCTTGGTGCCGCGATTGGCGGGGAGGTATTCGCAGGCGAGAGGTTCACGAGGCCGGACCAAGGTCCGGTCCTACAGTCCAAACCCAGCGGCGGTAAGCAGGATCCTTTGTCCCACCCGGCCGTCAGTTGCGGGTGACGCCATGCAAGGCCCGGTTCACGGCGGACAGGAGCGTTGTCGGGGTGAAGGGCTTTTGGAGAAAATCGCCGGTCAGCGTCTTGATCTCCTGCACGTCGGGACTGACGTCTCCGGTGCCGGAAAGTCCGGTCATGGCGATGATCTTCAGGGACGGGTTCAACTTGCGCAGGGTGCCGGCGAGGATCGTCCCGCTGAGATTGGGCATGTCCACATCGGTGATGACCAGGCCGATCTCCTGCGATTTGGCGTTGTAGTTGACGATCGCCTCGACCCCGTCCGCGCAGCCCAACACGCGATAGCCGCGGTTGGTGAGGATGGTGGACACAATGTCGCGGACCGCGGGATCATCGTCCACGACCAGAATCATTTCGTTGCCGCCGCCGGGCATGGCGAAAGGCGCCCGGCTTTCCGCATGGCTCCCACCTTCATGAGTCGCCGGCAGGAAGACGTGGAAGGTCGTGCCCTGGCCGATGACCGTGTCGAGGGTGATGAACCCTTGGTGTTCGTTCACGATGCCGCGCACCGTGGCCAGGCCGAGGCCGGTGCCCTTGTCCGGCGTCTTGGTCGTGTAGAAGGATTCCCAGATGTGCGGCAGCACTTCCGGCGGAATGCCGGTGCCGGTGTCGGTGACCTCGAACACCAGCCATTCGCCAGCCCGGGCGCCGGGCATGGTTTCGGCCTGGGCCTTGTGCAGCCGGCGGTTGACGGCCTTGACCGTGAGGGTGCCGCCGTCGGGCATGGCGTCGCGCGCGTTGACGCAGAGGTTGATCAGCACCTGATGGATCTGCGTGGGGTTGGCCAGCACCGGCGAGGCATCGGCCGCGATATCGTGCACGAGCCGGATGTTTTTCGGAAACGTCGCCTCGACGATCGCCAGCACGTCGCGGGCGATGTGCTTGAGCTGCGTGATGCGCAGGGCTCCCGTGGTGCCCTGCGCAAAAGCCAGGATCTGCCGCACCAGGCTGGCCCCGCGGTCGGCGCTTTTTTCAACCGTGTCGATGATCCGCAGGTCCCGCGGGGAGGTCGCGTTCTCGCGCAGCAGCGGGCCGGCGAAGATCATGGGCGACAGCATGTTGTTGAGGTCGTGGGCGATCCCCGAGGCCAGCATGCCGAGGCTCTCCAGCCGCTGCGCGCGCAGGAACTGCTCCTGCAATTTCTTCTTCTCGGTGATGTCCTGCTTGATCGCGATGAAGTGGGAGATCTCGCCCTGCGGGTTGCGCACCGGCGTGATCGTCATCTCCTCCTGATACCGCCGGCCGTCCTTGTGGCGGTTGGTGATCTCGCGGCTCCAGACCTTCCCGGCGAGGATTGTCTCCCACATCTCCCGGTAGAAATCCTCCCCCTGGGCGCCGGAACTGATGAGGTCGCGGGGGCTGCGGCCCATTGCCTCGCCGAGGGTGTACCCTGTCAGACTGGTGAAGGCCGGATTGGCCCACTGGACGATGCCTTCGCGGTCGGTGATGACGATGGCATTGGCCGCGGCCTCCAGCGTCGCGCTGAGCAGCCGCAACCGCTCGTCACTGTGCCGGCGCTGCGTGATGTCACGGATGAAGCAAAAGATTCGCGACGGATCCCCGGGCAGGAAGTTGACGCTCAGTTCGACCTGGATGACCTGCCCGCCCTTGGTGCGGTGCAGGCGCTCGAACCGACCCGAGCCGGTTTCACGGAGCTGGACGATGGCCGAGGCGACGCTCGCGAGCGAAACATTGGCGTCGAGGTCGAGCACGGTCATCCCCAGCAGTTCCTCGCGGGTGTAGCCGCTGAGCCGGCAGTAGGCGTCGTTGACTTCCAGGATCCGTCCGTCGTGGCCGATCACCCAAAATCCGTCCATGGCGGTGCGCAGGATGGCTTCATGCTCGGCCAGGCTGCGCCGCAGCTTTGCCTCCGCCCCATGCGGTTGGCCTTCGTCTGCGGTTTCGTTTTGGGTGGTGCGAGGCATGGAGGTTGGAAATTCGATTACAAACGTCCCGTCAGAGGCACCACGGCACCTAGTAATGGACCCAGCCTGAAAGGATGACGCCTACGTTCAATCGGGCAGGCGTCATTGATCATGTTTTCGTTATTTGCTGAGTGGTTGATGGACGATGAAGTGGGCTTGGCCCGGGGTTAATAATTATGTATTTACGCTGGGCCACCCAGTTCCTGTCACGACATAAAATCGTTTTAAGGCAATGTCGTCAGGGTCGTGAGCGAGTGGCCAAGTCCCTTGACCATACCGGCGGCAAGCATTGGCGGCGCGGATCCGGGCGTGATATTTAGTGTCGCGGCCGCGCACCTAACCTGTTGGTCTTGCAGGTTCCAGCCGTGACCGATCCAACCCCTGCACTCGCCGTCATTGACGGCTCGCTCTGCCAGCTCACCCGCCGCGGGACCCGCACCGGGAGTCATACGCCGCTCGCCACCGCCGTGGTGGAGTTTCGCCATGGATCGCTCCGCGTCTATGTGCGCGAGCATCCGTACGGCCTGCTGCCGGGCTTCCCCAATCTCTACTGCCTCGACGCCGCGCTCCGCCTTCAATGGATGGCCGAGTGGCCCTGCCCGAGCGACCCGTGCGCAAAGATTTTGGGCGAGGAGGGCGAGGTGCTGTCCGTCGAATCCGTGTCCGGC
>CAZFHG010000094.1:0-13535 GCA_964518665.1 uncultured Opitutaceae bacterium
GCCGCTCGTATTCCGCGACACTCATGAGCAGGTTGTTCTTGAGCCGGCCCGAGGGCGTCTCGTCCGACAGGTCTTCGGTCGGGCTCACGAGTTTACAGCCGTGTTTCTGGAGGAAGGACCGGAAGGGCCCCCATTCGTCAGTGCTGCGCAGGACGCGCTCCAGTTTGAAGATCAGCACCACCTTGACCTCACCGGACTCGATCAGGCGCATCAAGGCCCGGATGCCCGGCCGGTTCATCGAACTACCGGAGTAGGCAGGGTCAGAGAAGCAGGCAACTTCGCACCAGCCGAGGGCGGTTTGCTTCGTGATGTGGTCCCGGCAGATAACGGCCTGGCTCTCACAGGAGTCAAACCGGCCGCCGACTTGGTTGGCCGTGGAAACACGGGTGTAGATCGCGACCGGCACGGTGGCCGGCGTGGGAATGTGATTCGCGGACGGGATCGCCTGCATAACTGTCCTCCAATTTTTAAGGTGGGAGGGCGATCCAATTGGCCTCACCCCGGGTGAACTAACTCGCCGGACATTATCGCAGAAAGGGGAAGAAATTCACGCGCGGAATTTTAGCAGGGCCCAAAACCGGGCCGCCTTGGGACACGCCATTTTCCCACGGCGGCCCTTCAGAAATCGAACTAATGCCGAGGACAAGAAATGCCGGTTTTCGCAGTAGTTTCGCGCGCAGCGACTTAACTGTTTTCCCAGGGTCGAAAAATAGTTCGCACCCAAGGGCGGATGGCGGAGAGGGTGGGATTCGAACCCACGGTACCGTTTCCGGCACGCCTGATTTCGAGTCAGGTACGATAGACCACTCTGCCACCTCTCCAGTAGCGAACTGCGGAACGTAGGTTGTGACGGGAAAAACGGAAGCGAAAAGTTCGGTTCATCCGTAACAAGCTGGGGTGGCTTGGAGGCGAAAACACACCGTCGCCTCTCGCTTCATAATCTCACCGACAACCCGCTCCTCTGATTCTTGCTGAAAATAGACTACTGAAAGGTTACTTCAGCCAGATTGCCCATGAACATATTCCGTATTTTGACGGCATTTCTCTTGGCTCCGTTGGCTGCACTTTGGGCGACACAGACCCTCCCACCGACCGACTCCGTTACGCAGGAACCACCTGCGTTCAAACTGGGCTCTGTCACGTTGAAGCAGATCGCATTCCACGATGCCCTCACCGGCAAGAACGACCATTTTGGGTGCCTCTTGGTGGACACTGAGGGCCGCGTCGTGACGCAGGCACAATCCAAAGTGTGGCTTTACACTGGTTCGCAGCCACCCGGCAGCCCCGGCAACGAGGGTTGGATCAGCCATGTCTGCGAATTTGATCTGGCCACGCTCAAGGGCGAACCCCGACGCCAGATACTTTCCGTCCAATCAGGCGATCGCTGGGCCACGGTGCATCTGGCGGTGCGCGTAGATGATCGGACCTGCCTCATCTTTTTTTCCACCGGTAAACTGATTCGTGCCGCGGTAGGACCATCGCCACAGGGGCCATTCGCCGTCGACCCGGACTTTCAGATTGCGGCCAGTGAGCCCTGGGAAGGCGAAGGCCCCTTGGAATCGGACCCTGGCCTCGTGTCCATTTCCGAAAACAACCGGGAATATCGCTTCTGGAAATTCTACGACATGCTCGGCCACACCGCAGGCAACGCCTGGGCGGAAGTGGCCTTAGACAAGGAGACGCGTCGCATAAATCTGGTCCGCAAACATCCGGCGAATCCGATGCCACTCAGGCTTCCGGGCCGTTTGACGGCCCGCACCGGCGGCACGCTGGACAGTTCGTTCCGGATCGATGGCAAGTACCTCATGCTCTACCTCTCGAAGCCCGACGTAAAAACCTACCTCATGTCCGCGGCACTCAGCCGTGATCCTCTATTTCAGACCATCGACTATAATGTCGAACTCGACGGGCCACAGGGCGGAGAACTCGTGATTGAGAAGTTCCAGTGGATCTACTGGGAAGGCGAACTCTACGTATTCTACGATACCGGCAGTAAAGAAGGGGACTGGCGCACCGGTCTCCGCCGTTATCGCGTCTTATCATCAGGCAAAAATTGATCCGAGGGACTAAGCTCGCAGTGGGGCAACCAGTAATACTCGGCATACTCCGCGTCTGTGAATGCTCTGTTTGCGAGAACACGTCCTTCCCGCACAAAGAAGAGGCAGAGATGACGTCCCGGAAAACGAGGTCTGGAAACTGCGCCAATTTGGGAAGGCGACGGATTGTGCACCCGCTGAAGCGTCAGGTCTTCTTCCTGTAAAAGATCAAAGCCGAACCCGGCTCCTGCCTGATGACCATTGCGAGGCCCTGGTCCATCAGTTCCCGGCCGGACCTTTCCGTTGTGGATTCATCGTCGAGATTCCGGACCGTATAGATGACCGCCGGATCGAGTCCCCGGAATTGTACGAGCAGGGTGTCGCTTTGGTTTTGCTCGCGGCGGAACGCCTGGATCATGCCGTCGCCTGCCTCCGGCCGGTTGAATTGCCAGGCCATCCAGCAATCCGCACCGAGGGAGTAAGGCGTGAGGGGATAAAAATCGCCGAGCATGCAACCCGCCACCTGACGCCACTGGGCGACCAACTGGCGGTAGAGGTCCCAATCAATGCCGTCTTTACGGACGTCGACACAGATGCCGAACGACGGACAGAGATGGCTGCGCATGCTCTCGGTCATCCGGACGGAGTTGAAGTAGACGCCCGTGCCATAGAATGGAATCCACGAGGAGAGGCCATAGGTCTGCCCCTGATTGCCGACAATGTAGGCCGGATCGCCGGCAAACGACTGGTAATCGCTCCGCAACAAGGGGACGGCCCGGCGCAGGGTCTCGAGATCGTTGCGGCGTCCGCCGCCGGCGCATGAATCAATCATCATGCCCGGATGGCGGCGCTGCAGCTCATCCCAATAGGCCAGGTAGCCGCAGACATAGTTGTTTTCGGTGATCCCCTGCCGGTCCGCGGCATCATTGGCCCGCCAGAATTTCAGCGGGTCGATATTGAAATCCTGCCGGTACACATCGATGCCCTGTGCGGTGATGAGTTGATCCACGCGGTTGACGATCCAGTGCCAGGCCTCGGGATTGCCGAGGTTCACCACCCCACCCGCAGCCCCGCCCAGAATCCATTCCGGGTGGTTGGCCGTCAGCCAGGTGTTGGGCGCAGCGCGCTCCGGCTCAAACCAGACAATCAGTTTCATCTTCCGGGCATGCACATAGTCGCTGACTGCCTTGATGCCCTGGGGAAAACGCTCCGGATCGACCTCCCAGGTGCCGGCCTGGAACCAATCGGCGCAAGGGTACCAACCGGCGTCCATCCACCAATAGTCGGGCTGGATGCCCTCCCGGGCCAAGGCATCGATGAACTGTTTTTCCGAGGCCTCGCTGACCTTGAGCCCCGGGAAAAATCCCCCGCTGCAAAAGGTGTACATGGGCGCGAGCGGCTTGCCCTCCGGCCGGGGCGAGTTGTGGGCCAGCATCCAACGCCGCCAGATGTTCTGGGCCCGGACGCGGTCGCCGCGGTAAAACTGCAGAACGACCAACGGAGAGCGGACTTCCTCCCCGGGATGCAAAACAAAGCGGGTGAGTTCCTGCCCGGCGCAGATTTGCAGACCGGTTTCATGGTCCCGTTCGAATCTGGCCGCCCACTGGCCCGGCCAGCCGACCGCGAGGAGTACGCCGCCTCCGGACATTTCCACATTCCAATAGGGAAACTCGACGTTGGTGGATTTGCCCCCGGTCGGGGCAAACCGCTTCGTCGTGCCCGGCTCCATCGTCTCGGACAGGGGTTCGTAGCTGTCGGCGGTGCAGAAGTCTCCCCGTGTGCGGTGAAGCACAAACTCGCCGCCGGTCGGACGTGAAAATTCGGCATCAATGGCCTGGATGTCGGACAGGATCGGCGTGTCCCGGTCGCCCGGATTTTTGAAATAGAGGGTCCATTCGATCGTGGGGAAATCCTGGTAGGCGATGCCGACACAGCGCAGGACCAGTCCCGTCATGGGATCGGTGTAGGTCAGGGTAAATTCCGTCCGCTGATCGTCGAGTCGGCGGCTCGCCCGTTCCAGTTTCCACGTTTTGAGCAACTCCGCCGAGGGCTTGCCATCATACCGGAAGGAAAAGAACTGCCGGGCATCGTGCGCGGCGGGATCGGCCGCGAACCGTTCGGCCATCCACTGCATCGATGCGACCTTCTCCTCATCCATCGGCACCGTGGCCCGGGCGGATCCGGCGGCGATCAACCCCGAGGCGGCAACGATACCGAGCACATTGCGCGGAAACTGACCCGGACTGGAATTTGGGGAGGAGGGACTCATGGGGCTTGGGGATACTGTGGGGGCATGAACCGACATGCTTCGGGCCTTGCCGGGTGGATTTGGGCAGGGCTTCCTGGATTGTCAAAGCCGTCACCGCGCTGCCGCCAATCAGCCATTGCAGGTGAACTTGGGCTTTTCTCCAACCGGTCGACTATATAAACTAAGCCATGAAGGCACGATTGCCCTTCTTGGTGGTTGCCACACGCGCATGGTGGGCCGGCCCGCCTAATCCTGCCGCCCCGCGAGTTGATTGAAGCGACTTTCCCGTCCGACCATGAACTCGACCCATCGCTTGCTTTGTTCACGGCGGGGCAGATCCAGAGCATGGCCGCGGGTGGTCAACCCGATGTGGCTGGCGGTCTCCCTCCTGCTTTCCGGCTGCGCTACCTATGACGAACAGCCGCAAAGGGCCGTCTACGGTGAGATCAGACTGCCGCCGGAGACGAAAAACATCGGACTCAGCCGGGTACAACCATGCCCTCGATTCACTCTGGAGCTGCCCGCTGACGCACAACACCTCACGAAAGAACCAACCAACATTGCCGCTCAAGGTGATCCGGAGCTGTTGTTACCGCCAGTCTACATCATCGGCAACCTCGCCGGATGGAGCACCGGCCTCAGCGAGCAGGAACTGCTCGAAGCGGTCCGCGCAATCGATGCCACCGCGCAGGCATTCGCCCTGGACGAACGGCTGGCTGTGACCATCAACTCTCTTATCCAGCGCCGATTGCCGGGACAAATTGAAATCGTCGCTGAAAATGCCCCCACAGAGTTTGCGGATCCCTCGGATCATCATGCCCGCAATGTCATGGGGAAAGTTTACCGGGCCAAGGATCTCCCCCAAAGCCATCCCCTTGCGGACAGCCATATCGACACAGTCATCAGTGTGCGCGTGAGATTTCAGGGACTTCGCACCTTGTCGGCAACCAACCAGGATGCCGGTTGGTCAACTATTTTTGATCACTTCAATCCACCCATGGCCTTGGTGCTGCAGGTCTATGTCTCGGCCGTCCGGGTCGCGGATTGGAAGGAGTTGGGTGGACTGACCATCTACTACGAGAGCGACCCGCAACGATTCAAAGATTGGACGGCCCATCACGCTCAATCCCTCCGCCGGGCATTCGAAACCGGCCTGAGCGAAATCAATGCCGGCATCGAATCACAATTGATCATCATCCCGTCCCAGTGACGGTAGCGAAGATGCCGCAGGCCGCGCCCCCTGGGTGGAATCGCCGCCAGAGGCGCCGGCGCAGCCTCACAGGCAGGAATTGATCGCCTCGAGGAGCGCCTTCGTGGTGCTCGGCTTGTTGAGGAACACCTTGGCGCCCAGTTGCAATGCCCGCTCGCGATAGTTCGCCTCCACCATCACGGAGTGGACAATGACAGGGATGGAACGGAGCTGTTCATCCGCTTGCAGCATCCTGAGCAGCTCAAACCCATCCGTGTTCGGCATGGTGAGATCGGAGATGATGAGGTTTGGCCGCTTCTGACGTATGATCTCAATTCCTTCCTGTCCGTCTCTGGCCTCATGAACTTCGTAACCTTCCAGCACCAGGCTTTCAGCCAGCACATTGATGATCACCTCATCATCCTCCACGATCACGATGCGACGGGGTTGATCGGGTGGGCTCATCAGACATCACTCCGGCAGAGTCGGGCAGAGGTGCCAACCGAAATAGAGAGGCGTTACTCCGCCACGCCATCGAAGGCGTAGGGTATCTGCAACGTGCCCTTGGAATTTTGCGCAAATAACGGCGCAATCAGCCTGATGATGTCCGGTGCCACCTGCCGGACCTCAAGTGCCCCCTTGCCGGCATACCAAGCGTGGATTTCCCAAGCTGCGGACGCCGGATGCTTGCTCCATTCCTCCTTCGGCAGTGCGGCCAGACGCCGGTACTGGGCGGTGGGGACGGCCTGGATGCTGACTGACACCAATGAGACCACCGCCGGAGGTTGCTGGATGTGGAATCCGGTTTTTGTCAGCCGGGGCAGGCCGGACATCGTCGCCATGGCGGCGGGCGTGGCGTTGCTGTCCCTCGAGGAAATGCCGGCCTCATTGTTATACGCGCTGAACATGGCTAACTCGGGTTCACTGACCGGGAGCAGCTTCCAAGACCCATCGCTCAGATAGTTCACGAAAATCGTCAGCTCGGCCTCCGCATGGTCGGCGGGGACATAGCCTGCGCCGATGAGGCGGGCCTGAAGCGCCGCCGCGATCTCCTCGAATTCCGCCTGGGCCTGGTTGCGCGGGTTCTTGACGATCTCAAACTTCTTCAAGCCGGCTGCATTCGCCTGCGCAAAGGCACTGACTGAAATTGCGGGGGATTTTTCCGGCGCCGTGGCACATCCCGCGAAGAACAACGTAACAGACGAGATCACGATCAGCGGCGTGAGTTTCATGGGCAGAATCATATCGGCTTCCGTCCCGGGGACAATGCCTTTGGCGATGTCCAAAGTGAACCGCCTGCGCTGCTCCGGCCAAGCCGGTGGCGCAGGCCGGGCTACGGCAGCACCAGCTTGAGCAACAACAGGCCGCCCGCCATCCACAGCAGGATCATGGTACGGTCCCGGGTCTGCTTGGTTTTTTCACGAAGGTCTATTTGCATTTCGCGCTGCTCCTGCATGTTTCTTTGCAGCATCAGGGCCAGATCGCGCAGCTCCCGCTTGACCTCGACGCGCTCGCTCGCGAGGCGCTTTTGCTCCGCCTGGGCCGCTACCTCCGACAGCCGCATCATGGCCGCCAACGCGGAGTGCCGGGCCGGCCCGTCGGGCAGATTCTCGGCCTCGCGGGCAATCAATCTGCTGCTGACCAGCGCACGAGTGACATGATCGCGGCGACGATCATTCAACACCCGGCGCTCGACGCGAGACGGGCATGTTGATCCGGGGGATTTTCTGCGGTTCTGAATAAGCATTGATGCCGCGCATTCCTGCATATTGTCCGCGCTAAACAACGGCGGAGATTACTTAGTTGATTGGACAGCCCGCAGACAACGGACCGATCCATTACGTCCAGCGGGGAAAAATACGCCCTGCCACCCGGCCTGACTGAACGCCCCCTCGACATCCGGCTATTGCACGGGGCCAACCGATGGCAGCGCACAGAGGCCGATCAACCACTGCCCACGCAGGCTTTGATGGCATCCATGATTTCCCTGATCGTGCACGGCTTGTTGATGAAAGCCGCCGCCCCGAGATCCCGGGCCCTTTGCCGGTGTTCCTTCTCGACCATGACCGACAGCACTATGACCGGAATGGTGCGCAGCCGGCTGTCCGCCTGCAGCGCCTTGAGGAAGGCAAAGCCATCGAGCACTGGCATTTCGAGATCCGTGATGATGAGGTTGGGCGGATCCCGCCGGGCCATTTCCAGTCCCTCCTGACCATTGGATGCCACCGAGAAGCCCAAACCCTCGAACTCCAGATTCTGGGTCAGCAGGCCCCGGAGCACCTCGTCGTCCTCGACCAGAAGGATGCTGCGGGATTTGCTCGGTGATTCCATGGGCTGACTGGGATGCTGATACTATGCAGCCACATCCGAGGTAAGACAAACGCCGTTTATGTCCGTCATCGTCTCCCCGTGCCGGGTGATGACAGGACGCAACCAGCCTCCAAGGTACTGATTGCAGACTGCGGTGCCTGATTGGAAATATCAGGCGAGCAACTTAACGACGATTCCGCCGAACGCGTCGCAACAGCACCGTCCCGGCCAGTGCCGCCAATCCCAGACTGATCGCCACGGTGGCGGGTTCCGGCACGGCCGAATAGTTCACGGCATAATTGCCGACGCTCCCGGCACGGGCATCGATGGGCAGGCCCGTGCCCAGGATCCAGCCGGAATCAAACAGGGAAGACCCGGCAGCGAGGCTGGCCCATTCATTGGAAAGGGTCTGGCCGGTGACACTGTCGAAAATATCCACGACCCCGAGCTCCGCGCTCCACACAAAGGGCCGCAGACCCAGGTCGGTTCCGGCACCGTCAAAGTAAGTGTAACGACCCAAGGCGAGCCCCTGGGCATTGACCGCGTCGATTTGGGAGAAGGCGTAACCGTCACTGGCGCGTACGGAGAGCTCGAAGATGGTCTGGGACGAACTCACAAGGTCATAGATCCAGGCGGTCTGTCCCTTGGTGGTCTCATTCTGGTAGCGCGTGGAATAGCCCCAGGCAAGGCCCGCGTCAGTCAGCCCGGTGACATCCGAGTATTGGATCCCGGAAGTCGTGGTATGCGTGGCATCAAACAAACCGACGCGCGTGGTCAATCCGGTGCCAAAATCGGCCACCCACGCGCTGTAACCGACTCCGGTTCCGCCCGACCCGAAACGGATGGAAGTGCCGCGGGCGAATCCCGTGTCGGTGACCTGCTTCGCCGTCGCATACTGCATGCCGGTGGGATTGCCGCCTCCGCCCACCGAGGTATGGACACCGTCGTACAAGCCCACGCGCAGGGTCGCACCGGTGACCGCGGTGGCGATCCAGGCACTTTGGCCGGTCTGGGTGGCCCCGTCGTATTTTCGGGATGAACCCGCGGCGTAGCCCGCGCTGGTGAAATAAGTGATGGCCGACTCCTGGACGCTGCTGGCGCTGGTGTGGCCGGCATCAAACAGACCGACCCGATGGGTGATGCCGGTGGCGGCGCTCGCGACCCAGGCGCTGTTGCCCAGCTTGGTGATTCCGCCCTGGTAGCGCGTGGAGCGGCCGGCGACAAAGCCTTGCTCGCTGATCGACGGGAGTCCGGCGGCGGCAAAGGCATTGATCACGACGCTTTCACGCACGTTGTTGGCCCGGGTGTGCTCCGCATCAATCAGGCCGAGGCGGGTGGTCGTGCCGGTGGCCGGGTTGAACACCCATGGGCTCGCGCCGAAGTCGATGCTTTGTGTGTAGGTCACGCCGCTCTGGAGGTTGAAACTATTCCACTGCCAGGTTTCACCGAGCAGGTAACCGCTGGCCGTGAAGCGGTAGGTGGTGTTGTCGCGCATGGCGTCCGTCCCGGGATTCGTCGCGTTCGGCCGCGTTCCGACTCCAAACTGGGTCAGGTCTGCGTCACCTTCCCTGTGCTCCGCATCGTGCAAGCCGGGAAACTGGTAAGAGTCGTTGGCCAGATTGACCACCCAATGCTCGTCAACGCCATGAAGCCCGGCATTGTTGCGCCGGCTCAGGCCGGCCACATAGCCCAGGTCGGAAACCGCGAAGACCTCCGAGAGCCGTCCCCCGCCATCGAGCAGATAATCGGGTCCGGTGAAACCCAGTTCGCGGGTCACGCCGGTGGAGTTCGAGTAATACCAGGCGCTGGTGCGGCGCTCGGTCCCGTTGATCATGCCGAATCCACCGGGAGTCAGGTTCGAGGCCGAGATGCCGATCCAGCCGCCGGCGCCCGCGGCGACTAGGCTGGTGCTCTGCTGGCCTCCGCTGAAAGTGTAGGCGGCATCGAAAAAGCCAACCCGCGTGGTGACACCTGTCAGCGTTGAGGCCACCCAGGCGCTCTGGCCAAGCTGGGTCGTGCCGCCATTATAGCGGGCGGTGGTGCCCGCGGCGTAGTCGAGACCGGGTGCGCCCCACAGGGTGAGCGTCGTCTGGGCGCCGGTGTTGCGCGTGTGCTCGGCATCAAAAAGCCCGATGCGGAAAGTGGTGCCGGGCGCACTGAAAGGAGCAGCCCAGACCGCGTTACCCAGGCCGGTCGAGCCCGAGTAGCGATTCGCGACGCCAAGCAAATAGCGGTCCTGCATGACGAATGGTGTGTTGGACTGCATCCCATCGGCGCGGACGTAGCCGGCGCCGGTGAGTCCGACGGCCACGCTGGTGCCGGTGGCGGCATGGGCCAGCCACACGTTTTGGCCGAGAGCGGTCGCCCCGCCGTTGTAACGGGCAGAGGTGCCGGCCGCCCAGCCGCTCTTGTCCAGGAATGTGGCGGCACTGGTTTGGAAGCCGTCGTTGCGGGTGTGCTCGGCGCTGGTGAATCCAACCCGGTTGACGGCCCCGCCGTTGAGATCGGCGAGCCAGACGCTCTGCGGATAGGGCGAGACCCCAAAACCGTAGGCACTCGCGGTGCCCAGGACAAAACCGGTCGTTGTGCTGAAGCTCACGGTGCCGGTCACCAATCCGTCAATTGCGCCCGTGCCGGTGTGCGCGCCGTCGTAGAGGCCGAGTCGCAGATACAGTTGCGGCGCGACCTGGCCGGGCAGGCAGGCGGCAGTCATGAGGCCCGCCAGGAGAAAACGAACGGAAATGCGCGGGTAATTCATAGGCGCCCGGAGGATACCCGGTTGGGCGACGGCGCGATATACGCGGAACCGCGCATTTTCCGTTGAATTGCCCTTGCGGGGACCGGCGGCGTCACCACGCTGCGGGACCTCTTCCGCGAGCATGCTGTCCCGACTTAACCAAGCCCAATGGGACCTGCTCGTCAGGACGATCGCAGAGTTGCGCCTGCTGCCCTCCGGCGGCGACGGCCTGATGGAGCTCCTGAAATTGGTGACGCGCTCCATTCCGGCGAGCTTGGGACGCTATTCCGCCATCGATCCGAAAACCTACGCATGCTTCGGCGTAAACACCCATGTGCTCAGCACCGGCGGAAAGGATTTGGATGACTTGGCTCCGGAAGTGTTGCCCGATTGCCCCGTCCTCCAGAGCATGTTGGGTCCGCAGGCACCGGCGGTCGTCCGGTCCGGCGATCAGTTTGGCCTGCGCCAATTCTGGAACACGGCGAGTTGGGATGTCTATTACCGTCCGGCCGGTTCCCGTTTTACGATTTCGGCCCGGTTGAGTCCGCCGGGATTTGCCCCGTTGGTATCCATTGATCTGGATCGGGACCGCTGCGACTTCACCGGCGAGGAAGCCCTGCTGCTTGAGTTGTTGCGTCCACACCTGCGCGAGGCCTACGAGCGTATCTGCGCCGCCGAACGCCTGCGCCGCACGGGGTTGAATGCCAACGGGGGCACGGCCGTCTTGCTGCTTGATCGTGACCTGCGCCCGCTGCGGGGAGCATCGGTGCAACCAGCCCTCAAACCTGCGGCGGAATCCCTGCACTTCCTGCCGCGTTCAATGGCGGAAGTGGCCTGGCTGCACTACGGTTCGTTTTGCCGTGAATCCATTGCCGGAACTGATTGGTCGCTCAAACGCACGGCCCAGGGTGAAACCAGTCTAGAAGTGGTGGGGATGGATTGGAGCACAGGCAGTGGCCAGACCCGCGTGACCCGCCGGATGGACGGTGGCGACAAGGCGCCTCCTGCCACGGCGTTCCCAATCAACGCGCTGCGGACGTTGGGGCTCACCCCCCGCGAGGCCGAGGTCCTGTTTTGGGTGTCGGAAGGCAAAGGCAACGATGTGATCGGCCGTCTGCTGGGGGTCAGCCCACGCACCATTCAAAAGCATCTGGAGACCGTGCATCGGAAGCTAGGAGTGGAGAACCGCACGGCGGCAGCGGCCGTGGCACTGCGACACCTGATGGGCGCTCAGGGTACGGGCCGCATTGATAACCCATGACCGGATTTCACCAATTGGTGAAATCCACAACTGGCTAAACCGTCGACCGGGGTTGAAACCCACCCTACCCCGCCAGCCTGTTGCCCCAGGCCATGATGAGGGCGGCCGCGATCAGACAGGCGATGGCAAAGAACATCTGCCGGCGGGGGCGGCCGGTCACGCCGTGCCATTCGCCGCTGAGAAAACCGAGTCCCTGGCTGCCGAGCATTTGCGACGCCTGCTGGATGCCGAAGCCAATCGAGGCCCCAAGTGCGCCGAGTGCGCGCATGCCGGCGCCCATGAGCACGATGCCGATCGCCAGGTTGATCCCCATGAAGGTGGCCAGCGCCGCCTCGGTCCAATTCTGGCGGAGCACACCGAAGGATTTGTTCCGCGCCATCAGGAAAAGCGGATAGACGAGGTTCACCAATGCGCCGCCAAAGAGGCCCACGGCCCACACGGCGAAAGTCGCAGGGACTTCGGTGGCACCCGCGGACTGCATGGCGTGCATGATCGGACCCTGCCCGTAAACAAACGCGAGGCCCATGCCGCAGGACAGCAGTCCGGCAATCGCCGCCATGATGAGTCCGCCTGAGAAGCTGCCGGCATTGAGGGCTCGGCTCGGCCGTGCCCGCTCGCGGCCAAAGCCGGCGAGCGCCGCGAATCCGACGCCGAGGAGCATCACGGCGACGCCGGCCATCACGGTGAGACCGGCGGGAGATATGAGATCAGGTGCCTCTTGAAACAGACCGGAGCCTTTCACGATGAGCGGCAGCGTCACGCCGAGCGACGCCCCCAGGCCGGTGAGGATCGCCCCGGTGAGCGCCACCCCGATGCGGACGAGACACAGACCGGAGAGCACGTTCGCCACACCCCAGCCCACGGCCCAAAGATTGGCGGTGACGATCGTGCCGGCGGGGATTTGCGCGAGCGCCTCGAGGGCATTGGGGCAAAATAACAATGTGACCGCCCAGGGCAAAATGATCAGCCCGGTGAGCATCCCGAGGAACCACCAGTGCTCGAACTGGAATTGCTTCATCAATTTCATCGGCCACGCGCCGCTGCCCACGAGCAGGCCGGCAAGGGCGACGAGGAGAATGCCAATGATGGGATGAGTGGACATGAAGGTTGGAGAGAGTGGGTCGTGATTTTTGTAGGGCGGGGTCTCCGAACCCCGCCTCGAATGCGAGTGACTATCGAGGTGGGGTTCGGACCCGTCCTCCGTAGGCCAGGAGAAGGAGGAGACCCCGCCCTACAACTTCATAAAATCTCGCACTCAGATATTCTCGTCCTGGCCCGGGGACGCCTCGGGTTTGTTGGCCGGGAGGTGCCGGGGCAAAAAGAGATAGTAATTCATCAGCCACCAACTGCGGGAGGGACGATAAAGCAGGGCGGGCACCAAGATCGCGCCGACGCCGGCCAGCACGATCGCGGTCGTGGTGCCGATGACCTTGTAATAGGCCAGCACCAGCACGGGGGTGAGAAACCCGACGAGGGTCACGCCGTAGTTGAGGGAGAGCGAACCGAGGAAAAACCCTTCGTCGCGCTCGATCCGGAGGCCGCATTGCGGGCAGGCCTTGTTGACCTCAAAGAGCGTGCCGGCCTTGAAGATCGTGCGACCGCCGCAATTCGGGCAGCGGTTGGTGAGACCCCGGGCGACAATCTGGACTCGCGTGACTTTCATCGGGACACACTACGATGAATTGCCGGTCAGGCCACGGATATTTTCCATCAGACCGGAAAAATCTTCGCTCAATTCGATTCACGGAATGGAT
>CAZFHG010000095.1:0-3054 GCA_964518665.1 uncultured Opitutaceae bacterium
GGAGCTCGACCGACATCGTCGTGGCGCTCTTCACGATGCCGCGGCCGCGGCAGTAGGGGCAGTCGGTGTAGAGGTTGCTCGAGAGCGACTCCTGCTGGCGCTGGCGCGTCATCTGCATGATGCCGAGCTGCGAGATGGGCAGGATGTGGTTCTTGGCTTTGTCGGTCGACATGAGCTCGACCATCTTCTCGTACACGGCGTTGCGGTGGCGCCGCTCCTTCATGTCGATGAAGTCGATGATGATGAGGCCGCCGAGGTTGCGGAGGCGGATCTGGCGCGCGGCCTCGGAGGCGGCCTCGAGGTTCACGGCGTAGATGACGTTCTTCTCGTCGCCGCCCCGGGCCTTGTGGGAGCCGGTGTTCACGTCGATGGAGATGAGGGCCTCGGTCTCGTCGATGACGATCTCGCCGCCGGAGGGGAGGCCGACCTTGCGCTGGCCGGTCTGCTCGATCTGGCGCTCGATGTTGAAGCGCTCGAAGATCGGGATGCTGTCGTTGTAGTAGGCGATCTTGGCGCGGGAGCGCTTGGAGATCTGGCCGACGAGTTCCTGGGTGCGCTCGTGGCTGGCCTTGTCGTCAATGAGCACGCGGTCCACCTCCTCGGTGAGGAAGTCGCGGACGGTGCGCTCGACGAGGTCGGGCTCCTGGTAGAGACAGGCGGGGGAGCGCTCGTTCTTCATCTTCGCGGTGATCTCCTCCCACTTCTTGAGGAGGATGTGCAGGTCGCGGACGAAGTACCGGGTTTTCTTGCCCTCGCCGGCGGTGCGGACGATCACGCCCATGCCCTCGGGGATGGTGAGCTCGTTGAGCATCTGCTTGAGGCGCTTGCGCTCGTTCTGGTCCTCGATCTTGCGGGAGATGCCGCAGCCCTCGCTGAAGGGCATGAGGATCAGGTAGCGGCCGGGGAGGGAGAGGTTGGTCGTCGTGCGCGGACCCTTGGTGCCGATGGGGCCCTTGGTGACCTGGATGACGATCTCGCTGCCGGGGGGGTAGAGGTTGGGGATGTCCTTGACCGTCGGCTCGGCGGTGCGGGCCGGGGCGTTCTTCTTGCGGTTGACGCGCACGACCTCGACGGAGGAGTCGGCGGCGGCGGGGAGCATGTCCCAGTAGTGCAGGAAGGCGTTCTTGGAATAGCCGATGTCGACGAACGCGGCCTTGAGGCCCGGGTCGAGGTTCTTGATGCGGCCCTTGTAGATGCCGCCGACCATGCGGTCGTCGGACTCGCGCTCGATCTCGAACTTCTCGAGGCGGCCGTCGACGAGGAGGGCGACGCGCTTCTCGAGCGGCTCGGAATTGATGATGAGCTCCCGGTAGGAGCCCTTTTCCTTTTTGAAGACCGCGAGGATCTTCTGGAGCAGCGGGCGCTGCTTGGCGCGTTCCTCGGCGCCGGATTTCAGTTCGGCGGCGCTGACCTGCGAGGCGGCGGTGACTGGCGGGGGATTGACGAGTTCCTCGTCATATTTTTGGGCGACATCCTGGGGGATGCCGGGGTTGGGTTGCGATGAATCGCTCATGTGGCGGTTGGCGTTGCGGGTTCACGGGGCCCCCGGGTGCGGCGGTCGCGGCGCAGGAAATTCCGGCAGGGCGGTCATTGGCGCGAAGAAGCGATTTCATGCGAAATCCTTCCTGAAGCGCCAGACGCTCTGGACCAGTCCTTGCAGCAAGCAGCAACTGAGCACGAAGGAGCCACCGTAGCTGATGAAGGGAAGTGGTATGCCCGTGATGGGCACGAGCCCGATGGTCATCGCGATGTTCACAAACACATGCACGGCGAACAGCATCGTGACGCCGATGGCGATCACGGTGCCGAGGCGGTCCCTCGCGAGACCGGCAATGCGGATGCCGTTGAACATCACTATCCCAAACAGGCCCAGGACCGTTAAGCTTCCCAGAAAACCTTTCTCCTCGGCGATGACCGAGAAGATAAAATCGTTGTGCGCGACCGAGCGCGGCAGGTAGCCGAGCTGCGCCTGCGTGCCTTCCGTCCAGCCCTTGCCCATCAGGCCGCCGCTGCCGACGGAGATCAGCGACTGGCGCTGGTTCCAGCCGATGCCCATGGGGTCGATCTTGTCGGGCGCCACGAAGGAAATGATGCGGTTGCGCTGATAATCGTGCAAAGGCACGAGGGTGTGCGGCTCGTATTTGCCGCGGTCGGAAATGTAGGAGTAGTTGTGCGACTCCATGAAGTTGGCGTAGCGCCAAGTGTCCCATGCAACGATGGTTACGATGAAAAGGAACGCGCCCAGCGCCCCGGCGAAGAAGCGGGACGACAACTTGGACACGTAGAGCATGGAAAACACCATCGGGGGCAGCACAATCGCCGACTTCAAGTCCGGCTGGAGCAGGATAAGCACCAATGGGATACCCACCGCAAGGGCCAATTTCCCGAGCACCCCGAGGGACTGGCGCACCGTGCCGATTTCCGAGCGGATGAGCAGGCTGGCGGTGATGAGCAGCACCGCAACCTTGGCAGTTTCAGAGGGTTGGAAGGCAAAGAAGCCGAAATCCAGCCAGCGCGTCGCCCCGTAGCGCTCGCTGCCGATGCCGGGCAGGAGGACGAGGAGCAGGGGGAACAGTGCGGCTGCGTAAAACCAGTGCGCGACACTCAGCCAGAAGCGGTAGTCAATCAGGGAGACGGCCGTGTAAATGACGGCCCCGCCAATGAGCCAGACGAGTTGGGTGATCCAATTGTCGCCCCGCACCGACAACTGGGCGCTGTAGATGAAAAACACGCCGAACAGGCTCAGACCCACCAGGGCGAACGGGGTCAGCAGGTCCCAACGCCCACGCGTGGTCGTCTTGAAGACGCTCAGGTTGTCGAGGGGCGAGGCAAGTTTCACGGGTGGGGGCGAAAGGCGATGTAGCTTTTGGTCATGCCAAGAAACCGTTCCTGCAGTAACGTGCAACCCGGGAAAAGCTCCGTGCCGCCGCAGCCAAACATCCTTTAACCACGGATTTCACGGATGACACGGATGAATCCGTGGTTCAATTGGTTGCTTCTGCATCGGCCGGCTGGTGGGCGAGGCCGAGCAGGGTCCAGAATGGCACGGCCCCC
>CAZFHG010000095.1:3064-13461 GCA_964518665.1 uncultured Opitutaceae bacterium
CCCCATCGGACCCTCCAGTACGACGCCGAGGCTCGCGCCGATCAGAATCACCCAGAGGGAGCACCACAGCGCCCAAAGCATTCCGTCGGCATCGTGATGGAGTGACCGCCACGTTTCGCGCAGCAGGACCGCGCAGAAGGCACTCCAGACGGCGAGGCCGACCAGTCCCAGCCGGCCAAACACGCTCAGGAATATGTTGTGCGGACTGCGCACGCCGAACTCCTCGCTGCCCTCGGGATTGTATTCCTGGGCGAAGCTCTTGGCGAGGTCGTGGCCGAAGCCGAGGCCGAACACGGGGTTACCTTCCCAGGTGTCGATCACGACGTTCTTCCACCAGAGCAGGCGGTAGCGGTTGTTGTCGCCCTTGTTGAAGCTGTCCTCGCTCTCATAGGTGGCCACGCCCCGCACGTCCGCGAGCGACTTCAGCCGGTCGGCCACGCCGTGCAGCTTGTTTTCCGCCCAGGTATTGTTGAACACCACGGCCAGCGTCACGGCCCCGGCCAGGGCGACGGCCACGGTCGCACCCTGCCAGGCGGCGAAATGCCAGCGCCGGGCAAACACCAGCAGCAGGGTGGCGATGACCAGTCCCAGCATGGCGGCCCGGTTGCCGCCGGCGGCGACGAAGATGAACATCACCGCGGAAACCGGCCAGGCCCAGTAGCGCTGCCGGCCCTGCGCGAAGAAGTAGAGCAGCAGCGAACCCACGCCGATGAACATGCCGCCCAGGTCGCCCTTGTAGTAGATCAGGGGCACGCCATTCACGGTCAATTGCCCGAAGAAGAAGGCGGGGAACGCCTCGGTCAGCAGCATGCCGGGCAGCACCAAAATGGACGCCACCAAGGTCGCACCCAGCAGAAAGCGGCGCACCGCCTCCACGCGGGCGATGCGCTGCGCGATGAAAAAGAAAAACGCGTAATAGACCATCGCGTAGTCGCGGAGGGCGAGGAAGCCGTGGGCTCTCACGTCGAAAAACAGCCGCGCCGTCCCCAGGATGATCCACAGCAGGATCAGCCGGTTCAGCGGATCCGACGTCCAGGGCAGCCGCCGCTCGTGCGCGAGCGACACCACCCACCAGCCGCCGGCGACCAGCAGGACCACCTCGGCCGGCAGCAGCGGCAGGCCCGGCACCGGCATCAGTTGGGCAAAGCCACGATTGCCGGCAATGTAGCCAAACACCACGACGCCGAGGGCGATGACATCCAGCGGCAGCCGGATCAGTCGCACCAGAATGGCGGCGCCGGCCACACTCGCGGCGAGCATGGGCCAGAAGTAGGCGCCTTCGGCGACTTTCCAGCCGAGCCAGACCGCCAGCAGGCTGGCGACGACACTGAAAATGAGCAGGCGCAGACGCGGGTTCATGCCGGGTCAGTCGGGCAATCCCGTGAATCGGGATTGCACGCGCCATTTGAGTTTCTTGGCGAGCATGTAGGCATGGAGCAGCGGAGCGTGGCCCAATTTGGCCTGGCCGGCCAGCCACCAGCCAGGCGGACGGCGCTGGAAATCGACGAGGGCGCGCAGCACTTCACCGGACCGCATCGGGTGAACGAGCGCACTGTGACGTTGTTCGAACATCTGGTCGGCATGGGCGATGGTGCCGATGGCCTGAACCTCATCCAGGGCGGGGTGGTGGAAGAAATCGAGATAGCCGTCGATCAATACCCGGGCCGCCGCGGCGGGCGAGGGGAGACTGATGCCGGTCGCCTCGATGCGGCGCACAAACGCCAGCACGGCGTCCTGGAACAATGCGATCTCGACCCGCTGGTCCTCGGGCATGGATCCGAGGCAGGGATTGACCTGTGCGTTGCTGCGCTCGAAACCAAGCAGCGGTCCGTGGGTGCCCCGCGCCATGATCTCAAGCAGGATGAGATGGGTCGTTTCACGGCGCAGCGAGAGCCGGCGGAAGGCATTGGTGTAGGCCAGGCACGGGCCGGTGCAGTTGAATTCGCGCACGGTGCTGAGCCCAAGGTAGAAACCGTGGAGGGGCGCCGGATCGCCGTCGCCGCCAAGCAGGTGCTCCATGTTTTTTTGGATCGTCCCCATCCAGCCGGTGTCGACCACGCCGGCCCGGTTCACGCCCAGCCCCATCCCGATCAGATAGTCCCGCGCCAGTTGCGCGCGCCGGTGAAGCGCTTCCTGCACCAGGGACCGGCGTTCCGGTGCGAGCAGCCAGTCGGCCAGTGCGAACCGTTCGGCATTGGGCAGATTGCGGTCCCATTCCGCCCGCGGCCAGCGGGCCGGCGGTTCCACGGTGTTTTCATCCAGGCCCAGGTTGGCCAGCGTCTGCCGCACCGTGTGGTGGGCCAGCGTGGGCGCAGCGAGCAGGCGCAGGCGCGCAAGGTCGGAACGGTCGAAAGCCCCGGCGAAGGCGAGTCGCGAGGAATAAAGATAATGACAGGCGGGAATGCTGGCGTCGCGGACCTTCAGTTCGCCGGCGATGCGCCAGAAAATCTGTCCGCCGCGGGCGAGGAAATAAAGATCCCGCAGCCCGTGCCGGCCCGCCTCGGCGAGGCACCAGCGGGTGAAACCCCAGAAAAGCGGCCCGGCCACGGTGGCGCCGATGTTCCAAAGTGCGCGTTGCTTGAGATTAAGTTCCGCTGGTGCATCCAGCCGGGCGAGGCGCGCGGCGCCGGCGAGGAGCGACCGCCATTCCGGGGCGAACCGGTCTGGTCCGCGCAGCGTCATTTCACGCCGGCCTGGATGCGCGGCGATAGACTGCTGGGCCGTGATGCCCAGCGAACGGGGAGCCTTCACATCCGCAACCGGATGGTCGCCATGATGGGTCCATGCGGCAAAATCAGCCTGCAGCTTTTCACGGGCGAGTCGGAACAGTCCCCCACCACCCTTGCCGGTTCCAGCCTCGCCGGATACCAGGACCTCGTCGCCCGGCTGGAAAAATCCCGCCTGCGTCAGCAAGTGACGGATGAATGCCACGGGCAGGTACATGTCCGAGAGAAACACCACGCGATGGCAGCGGCGGCGCGCTTCCTCCACGAGGCCCGCCATGCCTGGCACGGCGCGGATGCCGGACTCCTCCAGGGCGAGTTCCTCCTGCATGGCCTGCTTTCGCTGCCCGGCGTCCCAGCCCAGCCTGGCCGACAGTTCGTCGTAGATGGCTTCCAGGCCGATCTCGCGGGAGACCACGCGTTCCCGGGCCGAGCGTTCAGCCTGCTCGCGAACCGCGGCGTACGATTCGGGTGGCAGTCCGCTGAGCCCCTGCGATTGCAGGTTGCGGCCGAGGGCGACGAACAGGTCGCGGGGTTCGGCCCAGATGCGCGTCAGCAAGGTGTCGAAGACGTCGAAACTGACGGTTGGCATGGACGGTTACTTGCGGCGGGCCACTGCCAGCAGGTTGGGACCGAGCGGCGTGTTCCAACCCTGATCCCAGCCCAGCTCGGCGAGACAGACGGCGCGATGGAAGAACCGGCTCAGGCAGAGCAGCCACCAGCGCGCGGCGCGTCGCGTGGGCAGCCAAAATAGAAAGCGCGGCCGGGCGATGAACTCGACCGATTCGAGTTGGTCGACTTCGAGGCCGCCCAGCCGCAGCGCGTGGATGAGGCTATGGGTGGAGAATGCGGTCCGGTGGGTGTAGTCGGCGTAGCGCCAGTAAATCCCCAGCGGGGAGGCGGCGTTCGGCACGGTGCAGATCAGGCGGCCGCCGGGACTCAGGCTTCCGGTCACGGCCTGGAGAAATTCCACCTGTTCTGCGACCGGGATGTGTTCGAGCACATCCATCAACAGGATCAGATCCCGACCCGCCCCACTGGCTCGCAAGTGGGCGACGGTATCGGACACCAGCGTGACGGGCAGACCGCGCTGTTGGGCGAATTCCACCTGACCGGTATCAGGGTCGATCCCCGACAGGCGGCTGTAGCCCTGTTCACGCAGGAGGGAAAGCGCGTAGCCCCGACCGCAGCCCACATCCAGGATGTCCGCGGCGCGATCGGCCGGCAGATGCGGCCCGAGCCATCGCTGCAGCAGGGTGCGCAGGTGGGCGTCGTGCTCGGGGGTATCGGGGTGAAACCGGGCGTAATGCCGGCCATAGTCTCGGCTCATGCTCATGTCAGGGTGTGAACTGCGCGAGTAAAGCCCGCCAGCGGCCCGGTGCAAACGGGATCAACAACCCGCGCAACTGGGCACCTGCACACGGCCAAAGCGGCCGGAACAGGAACGTGGTGAGCAGGCCGCTGCATGTGAGCGAGAGGGTCCAGCTGGCCGCCGCGCCGCTGAGGCCCCAGCGTGGGAGCAGCCACGGCGCGAGGATCAGTTGGCAGCCGATGCTTACCAGGGAGGCGAGGAGATTCAGCCAGGTGGGCGCGGCGATCAGGATGTACTGCCACCGCGCCGCCGCATTCAACGCGATCAACGCCCCCCAGCCCTGCCAGATGAAGACGGGGACCGCCGCCCGGTAACTATCGCCATAGAGCCAGGGAATGAGCCATGCAGCCGTCAGCGTGCAACCGAGCGCCACGATCCAGCCGAGCGCGGACATCGCGTCGAACATGGCCTGCAGGCGTCCCGTGAAGGCCGGGCCGGAACGACCATGATCCTCCGACAGCCCGGGAAACAGGCTGAGCGTGAACGTGGTGCCTGCGAGCAGTGCCACCTCGATGAGTTTGGCCGAACCAAAATACACGCCCGCGGCGGATTCGCCGAGCCACGTGCGCACCAGGAGTTGGTCCAATCGCAGGGAGAGGGCGACCAGCATGCCGGACAGCGCCAGCGGCAGGCCGCGTTGCAGAAAGAATCGGGCGAGGGCCGGATCCCAGCCCCAGGCGGTGCCCGCGTAGGGACTGCGCCGGTAGCTCCAAACCAGGGCCAGCGCCAGCAGCAGGGCCTCGGCCGCCTGCACGGCCGCAAACGCGGCGACACCGGCGCCCGCGGCGATCAGCGCGAGGCGCAGCCCGGAACCGGCCAGCACGGTGCCCAGTCGCATGTAAACCGTGCGGCGGGAGTCCAGATGCCGCTGAAAACACAGGTCCACCACGTCGGCCGGCGAGAACAGCAGGCTCAGCGCCGCCAGCAAGATGGGGCCCAGTGCTTCCCGCCAGTCGGGATTGAGCAAGGCGATCACCCCGAGCGCGATCCACGACAGGATGCTGGCGGCAGCCCGCAGGCGAAGGGCGGTGCCGAGCACCAGTCCCTGGTCCCGGGGGCGGCTCACGAGCTGATGCACCACCATGCCCTCCAGGCCAAGGTTGGCGAGGGCGGCGGCAATGGCCGTGGCGGCGAGCGCCAGATTAAGCCGGCCAAAGTCGCCGGGCTGGAGATGCCGCGCGACCAGGGCAAAGACCGTGGCGGTTACGCCGATCCGCACCGCACGCTCGCCCAAGAGCCAAAGCAGATTGGAAAGTGGGGTTTTCGTCGGCGGCACGGTATCACGGAATCATTGGACGCGAACACCGCCGAAAGGAAGCCTCGGCTTGCCAATCTTTCGTTGCCGCCAAGTCCGCCGGTTCCATGCTGCCAGGGATTGAACACCGTCCTGCATTACACCGGATACGACGACGATCGCGGTGGTATCGTGTCGGTGGTGCGGGCCCTGGCGGGCGCGGGGCAGTTTGACTGCCTGCTCGGGGTGAATCCGGGAGCCGTGCAGCACCGCACGCCGGTCCTGCCGTTGCAGGAACTCCCGCGATTGACGGGCGAGAAAATCGGGCCGCTGAATTTCTGGCGGGCCCGGGCCATGGCGCGAGCGGCGGCCGCATGGCTGCGGGCCGACCGGTCGCGCGTTTTTCACGCCCATTCGCGGGCCGGACTGCTGGTGGGGCTCTGGCTGCACGGGATGGGCGAAAAGCGGTTCGTGGTGAGTGTGCACTGCTACGGCCAACAACGGTGGTTTTACCGCTGGGCGTCCGGGCGGCTCGGTCCGCGGTTGTATTGGCTCAGTCCGGCGATGCGCCGCTACTACGGCGTCCCCGGCCACGACTGGGAACAGTGCATTCCCGGCGGCGTGCCGCCGTCGCGTGTCGCGCCGGCGGCGAGTTTCCCGGGCCGCCTGCGATTGGGCGGAATAGGGGCGCTTGAGCATTGGAAAAACTGGCCGGTGGTCATCGAAGCGATCGCGGCGCTCCCGCCGTCGGCACGGGCGTCGGTGACCTTCACGCACATCGGGACCGGCGATCCCGGGGTGGCGGGTGCGTTGCGTGCGCTCGTGACGGCCCGTGGGCTTGATGTGCAGATCGCTTTCCGCGGCACCGAGCCAAACTCCGACCGCCTGCTTTCAGAGGTCGATGCCCTGGTCATTGCCTCGCGGTGCGAACCCTTTTCCATGGCGATGCTCGAGGCGCTGGCGGCCGGGGTGCCGGTGCTGGCAGCGGACAGCGGCGGCGCGGTTGATATTATTCGCGAGGGCGTCAACGGCCGGTTGCATCGCACTGGGGATGCGGCGGCGCTGGCGGCCCAATTGTCCGACTGGCTGGCGCGTCAGCCGGTCTTCGACGTTGCGGCGATCCGCCGCACGGCCGTGCCCATCGAACGCGTGGCCGCTCAGTGGCGGCGGGTATACGCCGAATTGTAGGGCGGGGATTCCTCCTTCGCCGTGCCTATGGAGGACAGGTCCGAACCCAGCCTCCGGCATTAATTGTAGCTACGAGCGTGAGCGAGTGGACGATTCACCACTCGCTCACGCTCGTAGCTACATAATTCAAGGCGAGTATCCTCCTTCGCCAATGCTTCGGAGGACACGTCGGAATCCCCGCCTTACATCCTGCGCAGCTCGGCGGCGAGGGTGGCGAGGTGCTGTTCGGCGGTGAAATGAGAGAGGAAATACCGCCGGGCCTCGCCCGCAGGCGTGTCGTCCTTGGCGTGCAAGGCGAGCAGGGCTCCGGCGAGCGCCGCGGTGTCGCCGGGAGGGACCAGCGGCGTACCGGCCGGCAACGTGGCTGCGATGCCGCGCCAGTCCGTGGCGACAATGTGCAGGTCGTGGGCCAGCGCCTCAAGCAGGACCAATGGTTGCGCCTCGTGGGCGTAGCGGGTGGGGAGGCACAGACAGTCGCTGGACCGGAGCAACTCGGCTTTGCCCGCGCCGGTCACGAAGCCAACATGATGAATGGTCGCGGGGTGGGCCTGCCGCAGAGCCTCGAAGCGTGCCTGGGTCGCGGCCTCGGCGAAGGCTCCGGCGACCACGAGCCGCAGTTGGTTCGCGGCGAGCTGCCGGTTGGCGGCGAGCACGGCCTCGGCGGCAGCGAACAGGCCCTTGTCCTCAGAACCCAAACCGAGAAACAGGACCTGAAAAACCGCCTCATGTCCGGCCGGGCGCGGCGTCCAGTCCGGGCAGGGATCGGCGATGCCGTTCGGCACGACGGCGATGCGACGTGCTGACAATGCGGCCGCATCGGCGCACAGCGATTCGCTCAACACGAGGGCAAGGTTGGCGCGGCCGAGCAGCAACCGGGTCAGCCCGCGCTCAGGGCCCGTGGCCTGCGTGGCCAGCCAGTCGCCGAGGCCGCCGTTGTGGAAGTGCAGCACCAACTGGCGGAAGAACGGCCGGCAGAGCAGCATCACTACCCAGTCGCGATAAAGCGCGCCGCGTTTGCCGGGGGCGGGGACGTAGTAGAGCGTGTCGCAGTGCTGCGAGAAGCGCGCCGCCACCGCGCGAAAACAGGCGGCGAGCACGGTGAAGACTTTTCCCGGGCGCCAGCGTCCGATGTCGGCGTGATCACGCGAGAGGTTCAGCGGGACGTGATGCAGGGCGATGCCGTGGGCCGGCAGGCCCTCGACCATGGTCCGCACCATGAGGCTTTGTCCGTGCAGCGGCGGCGGGATTTGGGCGAGGACCAGCAGCTTCATCGCGGACTTGGAAAGTGGGCGGACATCATGAATGGTCGACGGCAGCATGACGCCGCCCACCGCGAAATCCCAGCTTGGAATACCCTGGCCGGCGGTGGTCTGCGCGCTGGCGGGTTTCGCGGTATTTCAATTTTTCGGCAACGGCACGCGGGGCTACATTGACACGACGTCGCTGTTTTACTGGTGGGGTTACCAATGGGGGAATCCCGCCTCCGAAGCCGAGCACGGCTGGCTGATCCTCGGGCTCAGCCTCTGGCTGCTCTGGCAGAATGCCCGGGGCGAACCGGCCGCACCCAATCCGCCCGTGCCCGGTCGCGCGCTGGCGGCGCTGCTGGGCGGGCTGGCGGTGCACCTGCTGGGCTACGGAGTGCAGCAGACGCGCATTTCCATCGTGGGGTTTTTGCTCTTCGCCTGGGGTGTGCTGGCGCTCGCGGGTGGCCGGCGCTGGGGGCGGGCGGCGGTTTTTCCGCTGGGCTTCATGGTCTTTGCCCTGCCGGTGAACGTGCTCGATACGGCGGGCTTCTGGCTGCGCATGTGGGTGATCGAGGCCAGTCACGGCATCGCCAACGCCGTGGGCGTTGCGGTCATCCGCAGTGGTACGCAGCTTTTTTCCCCGGACGGCCTGTATCAGTACGACGTGGCGGCGGCCTGCTCCGGCGTGCGTTCGCTGATGGCGCTCACGGCGCTCTCGCTGCTGGTGGGCTATCTCAATTTTCGGCCGTGGTGGCTCCGGGGCTTTGTGTTTCTGCTGAGCCTGCCGTTCACCTACCTCGGCAACGTGGTGCGCATTTCCGCCATCATCTTCGCGGCGGAAATCTGGGGCCAGCGCGCCGGGGTCATCGTGCACGAGTGGGCGGGCTTTTTGGTTTTCGTCATCGTGCTCGGGTTGGTGCTGCTGAGCGTGAGCGGCCTGCGCCGGCTGCTGCCCGCCACGGTGCGTCCGCTGGATCAACCGGCGGCTCCGTTCTGGACGGCTCCGGCGGCGACGAACACCTGGCTCCGGTGCTACGGCATGGCCCTGCTTGTGGTGGTGGCGGCGGTTGTCACTGCCGGGCTGTCGCGGCGGCTGGATGCGATGCCGGTGCGCACCGATACGGGGGTGCGCCTGGCGGAGGATGGGCGCAATCCGGTCGAGTTGCCGGCATTCGTGGGCACGGAGTGGATCGGCCGCCGGGTGGACATCTCGCCCGTGGAGTTGGAGATCCTGCCGCCCGACACCGGGTTTTCCCGGCGTCTCTACGTGGCGCTGCCGGACCCGCGGCGACAGGTGTTGCTTTCCATCGTGCTGAGCGGGCGTGACCGTTCCTCGATTCACCGGCCGGAGCTCTGCGTGGAGGGGCAGGGCTGGACCATCCAGGGGAGTTTCCCGCACGGGTTTGAAGGCGTGCAACCGGGTGGCCGGGCGCTGCCGGCCACGGTCCTGCGGCTCGAGCGGCCGGGGGCGAATGGCGGCAAGCCCACGCCGGCCCTGCTGGCGTATTGGTTTGTGAGCAGTGAAACCGTCGTGGCCACGCATGCGGAGAGGATGTGGCATGGAGCGTGGGACCGCCTCCGGCATGGCCGGGCCGACCGCTGGGCCTATGTGCTGGCGCAAACCGTGGCGGACGATGGGGAAGTGGCGGCGCTGGAACGCATTCAGGGGTTGCTGGCCGGCACCGTGCCGGCTTTCCAGAAGCCGCCGGTGGGTCGGTAGTGGCGGACGTTCATTTTGGCCGCGCCAATGCCTGCTTCGTAGGTCAGCGCGCTTGCGCGCGCCAGTCCGCGCCCGCAAGCGGGCTGGCCTACAGTTATGAAGCCGAAACCATAGCCCGCCGGCCGGTAGCGGCAGAAAGCTTGAACTTTCATTGACCCCGCCTAGGTTGCCCTCCCTTGACGTCAGTGAGCGCAGCCGACTTCGCCTTTCTGATCGCCGACAGCGTCCTCTCCGAGTGGCCGCTCGCGGTGGCGTTGGCCCTTGGCCTGGGCCTTGGGTTCATGGTGGTCTGGGTCCTGACCCGCAGCATCCGGCGGGAGGCGCGCGCCAATGCCACCGAACTGATCGAGGTGGCGCGGCGCGAGGCGGCGGTGGCCGCCGAGGAACTCAAGCAGAAGGCCGAGGAGGAAATCATGCGCCGGCGCACGGAGCTGACGCGCGAGTTTGACCGCCGGGAAATTGACAGCGAGGTGCGGTTGCGCGAAATCCGCGCCCACGAGGAATCGCTCGCCCTGCTGGATTACCAGTTGGAGCAGCGCCATGAACGGCTCAACCGCGAGAATGCCGCGCTGAAGCAGGCGCGCGACGCCATCCGGGCGCTGTCCAAGAGCGTCCGCAAGCGGCTCGAGGGCGTATCCCAGATGGACGCCGACGAGATCCGCCGCGCGTTGCGCGAGGAAGTGATGCTCGAGTGCCAGGATGAGCTGCGGGCGCTGCGGCGGGAGACGGTGGAGAAGTCCGAGCTTGAGCTTACCAACGAGGCGCAGCGCATTCTGGTGACGACCATGCAGCGGCTGGCGAGCAAGCCGAACAACGATTTCGCCGCGACCATCGTGCAGTTGCCGAGCGAGGAAATTAAGGGCCGGATCATCGGCCGCGAGGGGCGCAACATCAAGGCGTTCGAGGCGGCGACCGG